>JASGGP010000364.1:0-4281 GCA_047604985.1 Lacrimispora sp. | reverse complement strand
AGCCGGCATAAATCCTGCAGCATAGCCCGTTTTAGCCAGATAGGCCGTTGACACTTTCATTGCCACGGCGCTGATGACAAAGGGAAAAGTAAAGGCCGAATAACTGGGATAAAAGGGCAGGGCCAGATATCCCGGCAGGCGGACCAGAGCATTTAAATAAAGTACTCCGGATAAGACCATCAGCAGAATAACCAATACCGCCGATTTCTCCCCCACCGACTGAATATATCCTGTCAGGCAAAGGCTCGCCGGAGCGGCGTAAATGAAAAACAGGGGCCTTACCGGCTCCGGAATCTCTTTATATTTTACATACCGGATGGTCACAGGTACCAGAAGTATCAGGCAGCAGGCCAGACCAAACCATAAAATACCGCTTCCCAGGGCCTCCTGTCCAAATGCGGGCGCTGTCACGCTGGCAACAACAATTCCCACATAAACGATAAAATAACTGGCAAAGACAGTTTTCATATTCAGCTTAATGAGAAAACGGAAAGTAAAATACAGTATGAGGAGTACGTGCAGGGCAATACCTAAATACCAGATATAAACCGCTCCACCGCCTATAAAAGGCTTGGCATAAGCCGCCAGTAAAATCACAGCCATGGAAAAGGTTCCCGATACGCTTGCCACCGCCGGATTTTTCATATCTTCCTTTACCAGATCAAAATAAAAAACGCATTTACACAAAACAAGCAAACCAATACAGCGGATAAGGCCCCGCACAGCAGGCGTATGGTCTCGGAGTAGCTCTGTAAAAGATTTCCCAGTGTCGCCAGGCCAAGCATAAGTCCTGACAGAGGAATGGGCACTTTCTTTATCATATTATTCCTCCCCGGCCTGTCCGTCGGTATCCGTAAGGCCGTATTCCCGCACAATAATTTCAGCCACCTTGCCGGCTACCATGCCCGTAAAATGGATACACTGTTCCTTGTGCTCTCCGGCTCCCATATCAAATTCCTTTGTGAGAATCCTGCAGCACAGCGCGTTTTTTCCGTTGTTGTCTTTAAACCAGTCGTGCAGCTCTTTCGCCACCGCCAGATTCTTTTCCACCTTAGGATCGCCCTGCTTTGTCCGGCCAAAAAATAAGCCGAGGGCCATTACTCCCCCGGATACCGCTCCGCATAAGCACTTGGAACGCCCGATTCCCACGGGAAATCCCGAAGCCATGGCAATGATCTCCTCCGGTATATCCAGCTCAAAGTTTGACCGGATAGAGCTTACAACTGCTTCCGAGCAGAAGAATCCGCCCCGGAACAGCGCCTCCGCATCATCCCCGATCTTTCTCACACTGACTTCCTGTTTCATATTCATCTCCTGTATCCTCCTGAATTTCTTATTGATATATTCATTGTAATAGGAAACCATGGGCAAGTCCAATTCATTCGTTCTATAAACGGACGGTATTTATAGAGATTTTCTATCAATTGTGGAAATAAGAGCCCGCTGCAGCCATTATTTCGTGCCGGATCATTTATGATTCTATGTAAATTATAACATAAAAGGAAAAAGAAAGCATTCCAATTTTTCAACTGGAATGCCTTTCCGAAAATTCAAAGCTCACATATCTGCTGCTTAAATCAAATATAAGCTCTTCCCCTTTGTAGAGCAAAAATCTTCCCTGAACCAAATGCTCTTCCTTAATGTGACGGTTCATCTTTCCCTTAGCAGGGGCCGTCAGCTTATGGGAAAACCTTGCGGCCCTGTCTCCTATGCGGTTGGATATAAATATTTTCAGCTCATAATCCCCCTGCTTTAACACAACCGCTGTTTCTCTTCTGCAGATGATCTTTGTGCCTAAATACGTGGCAAACCGGTACTCTTTCCCATTATACCCGACAACGGCAATGCACCCCTGGAAGCTGCTGCCCATAAAAGGAATATGTGCCACAGCCGCCACCACAGAGGCATTTTCACGGAAACGGTTGCATTGCAGCCATAAGTAATCCCTGGGAAAGGATCTCCCCCGGTCTCCCTCTATATATCCCGTCTCACCGTTAAAGTCCAGCACCCTTCCGTTTACCGTTATTTTCCCCTGAAGGACATGGGCCATGCTGATAATTTCATGCCTGCATTCCATAAAGGGGACAAACCGGAACGGCCCCATGATGGGATAATTTATGGGACTTAGTGAGCCATAGCGGATGGTTCCATAAACAGCAATATCCTTTGATATAAGATCTACCTTAACTCCCCGGCGGGAAAATACGTTGTTTCCAAGAATCACTTTCCCCTGCCTTCTGTCTACCAGATAATCCTCTTCCTTAAAATCCAGGAAATAGGAGCTTTCATTCCATATGATCTGCAGAAACGGATGCTTCTTTCCGCCCCTGTCAATACTCTGCCCGGGGATAAATGCCAGGACCGTATCTTCATTCTGATGCTTAAAATACCAGCCCTCAAAATATCCGGACCTCTTCCTCCAGGAAAAACAACCTACAACAAGGTCCCTGACACTGTCTCGTATAACCGCAGTTCTGGTTCTGACACTTTTGCAAAATGCCCTCATTTGAATTTCCTCTCCTCTCTTTTAACGCTCAATCTTATGATAAACATAGGATTTCCAAATATCGGGAAACGTAGTCAGGAGAGCATATATTTCTTGGAAAATAAATCAGGCGGGATTCCGAAGAATCCCGCCCTTTCTGCCGGCACAGCCTGATAATTCCGTATGATTACTAAAATTCAGCATCATGAAGCCAGACATATTTCTCATCTTCATTCCGGTCGGTCTGATGCCACGGCTTCCCATCCAGATGCCGGATCATCCAGCAGGTATACATCTGGAATCCGGGGGCCACCGCCTGGGGATGAAGCTCTCCTCCCGGAATGGCGGAAAAGCTTCCATCTGTGCTTTTAAATACTTGATCCCCTATAAAGCTTGCTCCAAAGCCTTCCGGCCGGTCGAATAAAAAGTAATAGGTTTCCGGCTGGGGATGGCGGTGAGGAAGATATCCTGACCAGTTTCCCCTGTCATTTAAAACCTCTCCCAGCACCATGTTGGAATAAGGAGCAATATCAATATCAAAAATGGTATTGACCCTGCGCTTTGCCCATTCCGAACTTCCCTACGGCGGAATATTTCCAGGGCGCGTCCTCCGGCCTGTACAGCTTACTTTCAAAGGTTCTTTCATTCTTCGTCGACTGGATCAGAATTTCTGTATCCGCTTCCGCCTCTACCGCTATTTCCGTATCCGTGGACACATGGACACACCATGGGCCTTCGGTAAATACATCCTTTCTGGATGCTTCATACTCCGCGCCGTTCATGTGAAAGATGACCGCTCCCTTTAAAAGGAGCACTGCCGTCTCTTCTCCTGTTTTCTTTACAGTTTTGACGTCTCCCTTTTTCATACGGTAAACGCGGATATCCATCATCATATCTTTGTATTCATTTGTGTACGTAGTTAATATTTTTTCTCCGGACTGGTCAAATTCCGGATATCCAAATACCTGACTCATATGGACTTCCTTTGTTTATATTGGACATCTTGGACTGCAATTAGTATTCTCTGGCAGCTTTTCTTCCCTCAAAGACCCTTTCACAGGCTTCATTTACGCTGTCTTTTTCTGAGGTTGTAGCAATTCCCACGTTCCACCAGGACTCATAGCCATCGGACATGGTCTTTGGAATTACCTTTAAGTCAAACAGGCAGGCAATTTCCTGCGTTTTTGCATCCTTTAAGGCTTCTTCCAGCTCTTTGATGGTCCGGCAGGTATAGGATTTCAGTCCGTAGCCCTCTGCCACCTTGGCATAGTCCACGGGGATAAGGCCTCCCGCAGGCTTTTTCCCATCGGTATAGCGGAATTCTGTAGCAATGCTTCCGATTCCGTGGTTCATTTCCAGGTTGTTAATACAGCCAAAGCCGCAGTTATCAAAGACCAGAATGTTGACCTTCTGCCGCTCCTGCATGATCGTCATGATCTCGCTGTGAAGCATCTGGAAGCTGGAATCGCCTACCACGCAGTAAACTTCATTATCCGGCTCTGCAAATTTAACGCCCAATGTGGCCGCTATTTCATATCCCATGCAGGAATATCCGTATTCCGCATGATATCCGCCCCGTTTATCCGTGGTCCACATGCGCTGCATACAGCTTGGGAGAGAACCTCCTGCCGTAATAATGGTGGCGTCCTCATCAATGACCCGGCGGATTGCAGCCAGTGCAGACGTCTGGGCGATCTTTCCATTGGTCAATTCCACAAATTCCGGAATGGTTCTTGGATCTCTTGCTTTTACGATGGGTTCAAAATCGTCTCCTGTGTATTCAATGCTGCCCAGGC
>JASGGP010000363.1:0-4370 GCA_047604985.1 Lacrimispora sp. | reverse complement strand
TGTTTCTTTGTCTGTGGCAGCTGGTCGTTTCTTTCACAAAAGCGGGAATTGTCAAGGCCGGGCCAGTTACGGTTCTTGGAAAATTTATATACAGTATGGTGGAGCCTATTGGAACCAATACCATAGAGAGCCATATTCTTTGGAGCTTAAGCAGGGTTATGATCGGATTTCTTCTGGGATCTCTGGTAGGAATTATTACAGGTATTTTGATGGGCTGGTCAAGACCTTTGGAGGCACTGTTCCGCCCTCTGTATGAGCTGATCCGACCCATTCCACCTATTGCATGGATCCCCCTCTCCATTGTGTGGTTCGGGCTGGGAGAACCGTCCAAATACTTCCTGATTTTTCTGGCAGCTTTTTCAAATATTACCATGAATGCCTATGCAGGGGTCCGTTCTGTGGACCCGACGCTCATTGGAGCGGCAAGGATGCTGGGGGCCAATGACCGTCAGGTGTTCAGCACGATAGTTTTGCCTTCCTGTATTCCCCATATTTTTGCTGGACTGCAGATTGCCATAGGCTCTGCCTGGGCGACTGTTGTGGCAGCGGAGATGGTCCGCTCGTCTGAGGGCGTTGGCTGGGTCATTATTAAAGGACAGGATTCCAACAGCACGGTTCAGATCATGGTCGGGATCATGGCTGTCGGAATTGTAGGCTATATTTTAGCAGTTGCCATGCGGGCAATTGAAGCAAAACTTTGCAGTTGGAGTGTGAGAGGAAAATGAGAAAAGAGATTATTGCCTGCAATCAGGTATCAAAGGTATTTCACACTGCCAGAGGTGAAGTGCATGTGATCGACCGGTTGAGTCTGACGGTAAAGGAAAATGAATTGCTTGTTCTGTTTGGCCCTGGACAGTGTGGAAAATCCACTCTGATTAACTGTATGTCAGGTCTGGAAACCATTTCGGACGGGGAGATTACGGTCAACAGCAAAAAGGTGGAGAAGCCGGGCCCGGACCGGGGCGTTGTTTACCAGCGGACGGCATTGTTTCCCTGGCTGACAGTCATGGGCAATGTAGAATACGGTCCAAAAGTCCGTGGTATGAACAAGAAGAAATGCAGGGAACTGGCGGAATATTATATTCGCCTGGTGGGACTGGAAGGTTTTGAGAATTCCTACCCGAATCAGTTGTCAGGCGGCATGCAGCAGAGGGTAGGAATCGCCCGAGCCTACTGCAATGAGCCGGCTGTGCTGTTTATGGATGAACCTTTCGGTCATCTGGATGCCCAGACACGCTACCTGATGCAGGAAGACCTGATCCGCATTTGGGAAAAAGAGAAACGAACGGTGGTCTTTGTGACTAACAACATTGAAGAGGCTATTTATCTGGCAGACCGGATCGTGGTGCTGGGAAACTGCCCCACATCTGTCAAAAAAGAATACCAGATATCCCTGCCTCGCCCCAGGGATTATGTAAATCCAGAATTTCTTAAGCTGCGTGAGGAAATCAGTGCAGTTGTAGATAAAACACTGTAAGGAGGTGGAGCTATGGAAGAAGTTAAAGTTAAGGTCGACCGTATGACGAAGCAGTTTGGTGACCTGCTGGTTTTAGATGATATTTCCTTTGAAGTGAAAAAAGGAGAATTTCTTTGTATCGTAGGCCCCACCGGCTGTGGAAAAACCACCTTTTTAAACTGTATTACCAAATTATATGAACCTACCCGAGGTGAGATCTTAATCAACGGGGAACCGGTGAATTTAAAAAAGCATAATGTTTCCTATATTTTTCAGGAATATTCCACCATGTCCTGGTTGACGGTGGAACAGAATGTGGCCTTTGGGCTGAAGATGAAGAAGCTGCCCAGAGAGGTGATCCAAAAGGAAGTGGCAGAAGTACTGGAGATGGTCGGTCTGACTAAGTACAAGGACTATTATCCGGTGGAACTTTCCACTTCCATGCTGCAGCGGGTCGTAATTGCCCGGGCATTTGCCGTAAAGCCAGAACTGCTTCTGATGGATGAACCATATGGACAGCTGGATGTAGAACTGCGGTTCAAACTTGAAGATGAACTGCTGAATCTTTGGAAAAAAACAGGCACAACGGTTATTTTTATTACTCACAACATTGAAGAGGCTGTCTATCTAAGCGAGAATATCCTGATATTGACAAACAAGCCCACGACAATCAAGGAAAAACTGCCGAATGCGCTTCCACGTCCCAGAAATGTAGTATCTCCGGAATTCATTGATGTGCGCAATCAGGTGACTGAGCTGATTAAATGGTGGTAGGCAGGAAGGAATGCAAATATGAAAGCAATAATGTTACTGTTTGATACGCTCAACCGCAGAATGCTGTCATCCTATGGATGCGATTGGACAAAGACTCCGAATTTTAAGAGACTGTCAGAAAAGACTATTACCTTTGACAACTGTTATGCAGGAAGTCTTCCCTGTATGCCGGCAAGAAGGAGCTGCACACGGCCCGGTATAATTTTCTTCACCGGGGCTGGGGGCCCCTGGAACCTTTTGATGATTCAGTACCGGAAATGCTGAGCCAGAACGGAGTTTATACCCACATGATCAGCGATCATCAGCATTACTGGGAGGACGGCGGGGCCACGTACCATAACCGTTTTGATACCTGGGAGATCGTCCGCGGACAGGAAGGGGACTGCTGGAAAGGGCAGGTGAAGGATCCAGAAGTGCCGGAGCATCTGGGACGGATGTGGAGGCAGGATCTGGTAAACCGGACGTATCTGGACTGTGAGGAAAAGCAGCCCCTGGCCCGGGTTTTTCAGCTGGGACTGGATTTTCTTGAAAAAAATAAGGAAGAAGACAACTGGTTTCTTCATTGGGAATGCTTTGATCCCCATGAACCGTTTTACACGATGCAGAAGTATAAGGATCTGTATCCCCACAAGTATGACGGCCCTCAGTTCGACTGGCCGGAGTACCGGGAGGTGAGGGAGACCAGAGAACAGGTGGAGCATTGCCGGTATGAATACGCCGCGCTGCTTTCCATGTGCGATGCGTATCTTGGTAAATTCCTGGATTTCATGGATGAAAACGATATGTGGAAGGACACCATGGTGATCGTGAATACGGATCATGGATTCCTTTTGGGAGAGCATGACCTTTGGGCGAAGAGCGCCCACCCATGGTATAATGAGACGGTTCATATTCCGCTGTTTGTATGGGATCCCCGGCATGGCATCTGCGGGGAGCGGAGAAATTCCCTGGTTCAGAATATTGATCTGTCCGTGTCCCTGCTGGATTTCTTTGGGCAGGAGCCTGCTGCTGATATGCAGGGAAAGAACTTAACTCCGGTGATTCTCCGGGATGAGCCTGTAAGGGATTACGCGCTGTTTGGAATGTTCGGCGGGCAGGTCAATATCACGGATGGCCGTTATGTTTATATGCGGAGTCCCATCCCGGATAACCGCCCCCTTTATCACTACACACAAATGCCCACTCACATGCGCTGTCGGTTTTCTCCGGAAGAGATGCGGACCATGGAGTGGCATCCCGGATTTTCCTTTACCAAAGAAACACCGGTCATGCGGATCGTTTCCTCGGAAGACACCTCAGGGGATACGTCAATAAAAAATTCGCCGGAAACCGCATTGTATGATTTGCAGCAGGATCCATTTCAGCTGGTACCCATTCAGAATCCGGAACTGGAGGAGAAGATGATAGCTCAGATCAAAGAGCTGATGAAAGAAAATAATGCACCTGAGGAGCAGTATGTCCGTCTAGGACTATGCGGGAGCTAAAATAGAAAATCAAATATTGGCTGGTTTTGCCTTTTGAAATCACTAAAACATGACCGCTTCTTAAAAGACAGGGTTCAATTCACCCTCAGGCAAGAGGAAAAAGCAAAATAGATTACAGGAGAGGTTATGGCTGGATATTTATATGTACTGTTCTGGCTGGTAAGCTTTCTTTCTTCCGCAGCAGGTGCAATATGCGGTATAGGAGGCGGAATTATCATCAAGCCAGTCCTGGATGCTTTCAATGTATTAAGCGTATCATCAATCAACTTTTTATCAGGTTTCACCGTGCTTGGAATGAGCTGCTATTCAATGATAAAAAACAAGATGTCAGGAGAAATGTTGGTGGACGCAGAAATCGGGACACCGCTGGCAGTGGGGGCAGCTTTTGGAGGTGTTTTTGGGAAGTGGCTGTTTCAGTCTGTATCAGAAACTTTTGCTAGCAAAGATATGGTTGGGGCTGTTCAGGCTTCCTGTCTGCTGGTGATAACCGTCGGTACGCTTGTTTATACCATAAAAAAAGATCAAATTTATACCCATAAATTAAGAAATCCGCTGGTCTGTATGATCATTGGTCTGCTTCTGGGAATCCTTTCCTCCTTTTTGGGTATAGGAGGAGGGCCGGTGAATCTGGTGGTTTTGTTTTATTTTTTTTCTAT
>JASGGP010000362.1:0-4405 GCA_047604985.1 Lacrimispora sp. | reverse complement strand
CATGCTGCTGCTGCAATATCCGCTGAAAAGCCCTGATATTTCTCCAGCTTTACCATGCTCATTCCCACGGTTTTAATAATCCTCATGCCTCCGATGGAGGTACCCAGACCCATTACCACCGCACAGAGGACCATCAGCCACAGAGGAACACCGAAATTGCTGGCTGTGCTGTCTCCTCTCGCCAGAAAAGCGCCCAGTAAAAACACGCTCATAAACTTCTGTCCATCCTGTGCGCCGTGCATAAAGGCCATAGCCGCCGCACCTGCGATCTGCGCCCCCCGGAAAAATGGCTGCGCCTTAACCCTGTCCGCTTTTTGGAATAAATATTCCGTAAGCTTCGTCATGAGCCAGCCGAGAGTAAAGCCCAGGACAGCCGAAATTACAAGTCCGTAAATTACCTTGATCCACTCACCGCCGTTGATTCCTGAAAGGCTTCCATGGAGTGCAATGGCCGAGCCGCTTAAGCCTGCGATCAGTGCATGGCTCTCACTGGTAGGAATTCCAAATCTCCATGCCATCACTGCCCATAAAACAATGGCTGTTAAAGCGGCACAAAGAGCCGTCAGCGCGTCTCCTGCCACATTGGAGCCCTGGCCGAAGTCCACCATATTGTAAATCGTCATTGCAACCGTGGCATTCACCGAAGTCATAATCAAAATTCCGGCAAAGTTCAAAACTGCCGCCATCATAATAGCGGTTCTGGGTCTTAAAGAGCGGGTGGAAACACATGTAGCAATCGCATTCGGCGCATCTGTCCAGCCGTTTACAAGGATTACTCCCAGGGTCAGCAGAGAAACTATCAAAAGCGGCAGGTTATGTGTCAATTCCAATAAAAATTCACTCAGGGAAACACCCAAATAATCACCCCCAAATTCAGATTGCGGGCACGCCAATCTCCCGCCGTTAAAAAGGTTCAAAATATATGCTGTACAGCGTGTAAAAATGCTTTCGTCATCATGCAGCAACTGCCTGGACGTCTGTCGAAATACGCGGTAAAATCATGGATTTTACGCCATTCAACGCGCAGTTTCTGCACCAAAAAACGACAAACCAGATTTAGTATAACATAAAAGATACAACTAGGCAATCTTTTTTCCGAGCCTGAAAAGTGGAAAATATGTCCTGAAACAATCTCTTTTATCTGCTGGATTTTCCCAGGTCATAAGAAGCTGTTTTAAGAAAGAAAAGAGCGGATTTCTAATGACAAATCTCCGCACGCGCCGTTATAAGTGCCAGAAAAAAAGAAAGTCTTGGCACTGTTCTCCTCTGCAGGGTATGATTAAGCCTGAGACCTGGGATAGTACGGATAATGCAGGTTGATATAGCAGACTTGTAAGCAGACGAGTATAGAAAGAATTCTGTGCGGACGCGATTAATCACGTACTTGTTCCCTCTTTTGAAATTCAGGCTCATCCGAGCTGACAAACCCGGTCCCCGGATACTTCTCCGTAAATGAATCCGGCAGTCCCTTATCAGACACCACCCAGTCAACCTCATCCAGTTCCGTTACCACATGCTGGGATACCCTTCCAAACCGCTCCTGCAGGCAGAGAAAAACCTTTGTTTTGGCGTGTGTCATCATGAACTTCCGCACTGAGGTCTCTTCCTCATTAATATCCATCACCTGCCCCGCCTCACTGAGGGCCGATGAGGAAAAAAACATCTGGTCCACATAAATGTTTTTCAGCATATCAAGGGCATAAAAGCCTGTGGTTATGACATTGTTGTAATCCGAAACCAGACCTCCGGCAGTATAGGTTCTCACATGCTTTGAGGCCAGTAAATGGGCGAGCTGAAGGTTATTGGTATATACGGTTAGATTCAGCTCAGCACTCAGGACAAAAGCGAAATTCAATGCGGTGGTAGAACTGTCAATGAATATGGCAGATCCCGGCTGGATCAGGCCTGCCGCATTGCGGACAACAGACATCTTCTCCCTCCGGTTTTCCTGCTTTCGCATGGAAAACGGAGTTAAGGACCCCGGCTGGGTTAAAAGGGTCACTCCTCCGTAGGAACGGTGTACATACCCCTTGCTTTCCAGGCTGGTCAAATCCCTTCGGACGCTGGACGGGCTGATAAAGAGCTTTGAAGCCAGAAATTCCACCGTAGCATAATTTGTCGATTTCAAAATGTCCAAAATTTCTTTCTCCCGCTGATTTTTGCTCATTGTACCTCCAAGCTGCTCATTTCTGCTCTTTTCTCAATGTTGCCGCCACATATTGACCACAAATCTATCTTCCATTATTATAATATCAACAATAGGAAAAAGAAAGGAATAAATTATGAATATAAAACACCTGATTTTCGACCTTGACGGCACCCTTTGGGACACGACAGAGGTTTCTGCCAGGGCCTGGAATGTGATCTTAAGAGAGGATGGCAGAAGCTCCCTTGTGGCAACCGCCGATATTCTGAAGCGGGAATTCGGAAAGACCATGACCGCCATTGCAGAAAGCCTCTTTCCCGAACTTGATGAACCGACCAGAGAAGAACTGCTTCTTAAGTGCTGCAGTTCCCAGGCTGCTTTCCTGGAAAAAGCCGGACCGGAACTGCTCTATCCCAATGTCAGGGAAACCCTGGCCCAATTGTCAGAGAACTGCCGCCTCTACATTGTCAGCAACTGCCAGACAGGCTATATTGAACAGTTTATGAGTAAATACGGCCTTGAGCCTCTCATTACCGACACGGAATGCTTTGGAAATACAGGGAAAAGCAAGGCGGAAAATATTAAGTATCTGGTAAAACGGAATCATCTGGAAGAAATGGCCTACGTAGGAGATACTGCCGGCGATTACGACGCTGCCACAAAGGCTGGCGTTCCGTTTATCTTTGCTTCCTATGGCTACGGAATTGTAAAGGACGTTCCTGCCATCAGCCGTTTTTCCCAGCTATTGGACTTTGTAAGCCGGGAAAATTTATAAAGCGCCAAATATTAATCCATAACAGAATATTAATCCATAATAATAGAAAGGAATAAGGACCATGAAAATAAATTTAGATCGCTTTTCAGCCCCCTGCAGCTGCGGACATATTCATGAAATCTCCGTAAAAAACATCTGGATCGAGCCCCAGGCCACCAGATTCTTACCCAAGCTTTTAAGGCCCTATGAAAATCCTATATTTATCTGCGATTCCCGGACAAAGGCCGCTTCCATGGAAGCCCTGAAAGACTTTTTTGAAGTTTATCCTGTAGTTGAAATCACCTCGGAAAATGCGGCCGCCGACAATGAGTACGTCGACATTATCATGAATTCCCTGCCCTCCGATCCCGATATCTTAATAGCAGTAGGAAGCGGCACCATTCATGATCTGACCCGCTTTGTAAGCCACAAAAAGTCTATTCCTTTCATTTCATATCCTACCGCAGCCAGCGTAGACGGATTTGTATCCACCGTGGCAGCCATGACCTGGTTTGGCTTAAAGAAAACATTTCCTGCCCAGGCCCCCATCTATGTGGTTGCGGATACGAACATATTCTCAAAGGCCCCCCGCCGTCTTACCGCCGCAGGCATGGGCGACTTAATGGGCAAATATACCAGCCTTGCCGACTGGAAGATCTCCAGCCTGGTATCAGGAGAATATCTCTGTGAAAATGTATACAATCTGATGGAAGAAGCTGTCAAAGAAGCCGAAGCAGCCCTGGGAGGAATCCGGGACGGCTCCATGGACGGCATGGAAAAGCTGATGTACGCCCTTCTGCTGTCCGGCCTTGCCATGCAGATGGTTGGTAACTCCCGTCCCGCTTCAGGCGCCGAGCATCACTTATCCCATCTATGGGAAATTCATGTGATTAATCCCCCTGTCAGCGCCCTGCACGGGGAAAAGGTTTCCGTAGGGCTGCTTCTGTGCCTGGAACGGTATGAAAAGGCATTGCAAGCCATAAAAGACGGCAAATACACGATCTCCGACAACCTGGACTTCGAATGGGACCTGCTTAAAAAATATTTTCAGCCCGCCGGACTGTATGATATGATCATGGAAGAAAATCAGGAGAATCTGCTGACCCCGCAGATTGCTGCTGGCTGTGAAAGTAAAATAGGGGAGATTGCCGCTGTTCTTTCTGCTCTTCCCGGATATGACACCATGAAAGTCACTCTTGAACAGGCTGGATGTCCGACTTCCTTAACAGATTTAGGATTGAAAGAGGACATAAAAGAAATCTCATTGCAGCTTAGCCCATACATAAGAAGACGGCTGACGCTTATGAGGCTTTTAAAGGTAATAAAATTGATATAACAAAAGCTAAAATAATATCACGGCCTATAATTATATGACGAAATGGTTTTAGCTTTTACATGTTTAAGAACTGAATATAAAGTGGGTTACTTTAATCCACTGAATTATCTCATACAAAAAGGTTTTGATCGACCCGGCTGGTTATTTTGAACTTACTGAAATTCTAAAA
>JASGGP010000361.1:0-4434 GCA_047604985.1 Lacrimispora sp. | reverse complement strand
CCTTTGATCTCAGGACTTCCTTCTGTCTGCTTGAATTCTTCCTTTATTTCCTGCTTTGACATCTTGATCTGGCGTTCATAATCCCACCACTGATAGAAATAGTCAAAGGCCGCAACGGCAAGAAAGATGATGGAAACCTTTATGATCATATCCATAATGGCGCTCAGCACATAAACGGAGGATTCTTTTAAATCCATATCAATGGTCCTGGAAACTGCCCTTAAATCCCCTTTTATGATCTGGTAAAGGATCATTGCCAGTATAACAATCTTTATGATATTCTTTATGAGCTCTATCAGGCTTTTCAAGGACACCATATTCTTAATTCCCTTAAGGGGATTTAATTTGCTGAACTTGGGAGCCAAGTTGCTCTTTGTAAAAAGAAATTTTGTCTGAATCCCGGTTCCCAAAACAGCCAGAACTACTGAGATTATAAGTATTGGAAGCGCGGACTTGGCAATCGCTCCAGCCATGTCCCAAAAGATGCTCACGGTGTAATCGGATAAGGTTTCCGCTGCCGGCGCAAGGCTTAAATACTTTATCATATAATCCCGCAAAGTCCGGTACATCAGAGGGAACAGCAGCTTCAGTATCTGGAATATTCCAAGAAGGGAAAGGATCATCACCACATCCTTACTGACAGCAACATGACCTTTCTTTCGTTCATCCCGCCGTTTTTTCGGTGTGGCTTTCTCCAGTTTTTGAATCACCTGGCATTGACTTTCATCACATCCTTTTCACTCATAAGAGTTTTATTATATCCTGAACCGTCAAAAGCATCTGACTTATTATATCGCCCAGATAATCTGACATGGGTGAAAACAGAAAAATCAACATCAAAATGCCAATTATGATCTTGGCCTGTATATTTACTACAAATACATTGATCTGCGGTATCATTTTCATCAGAATCCCTACTGCAATTTCCGTGATAAATTCTATGGCAATGATGGGAAAGGCAAACTTGACCGCCATGACGATGCACAGGCTGAAAATTTCCGTTACAGCCCACGCTGCATTGGCTCCTATGGCTACCTGGCCGTAGGGCACCACATCTGCCGATGTGAGCAAAAGCTTTAAAAGAGCCAGATGTCCGTCCACCGCAAAGAACAGCATGACAAGATAGGCATTGTAAACGCCGCCGGTGACAGCGATCTGGGTATTGCTCTGAGGATCATAAATGGTCGCCATGGAGAGACCCATCTGGAAATCAATCACTGAGCCTGAAAGGTAATGATCATGAAAAACAGCTCCATGATAAAACCGATAACATACCCGAAAGCAAATTCTTTGAAAAGAAGTACCGCAAACTCTATGGAATTAACCGGTTCCGGCACCTGGGCCGCAGAATAGGAATATATGAGCAGCGTGAATACCATGATCATTCCGCCTTTTACATTCGCCGGAATATTTCTTCTCCCAAAAACAGGATTCATCAGAACAAAGCCCGACATCCTCATAAAAATCAGGGAAAACAGCATCATCTGTCCTATATCTGGCATTTGAATCTTCCTCTCTTATGCTTTCCTTTTAGACTAACATGGTGCTGAAAATATGCACCGTAAAATCGCGGAGCGAATCCATCATATTGCTGCCAAAAATCAAAAGCATCAGCCCGATTACCAGCAGCTTTGGCACAAAGGTAATGGTCTGCTCATGAATCTGGGTCGCCGCCTGTAAAATGGAAATGATGACGCCCACCACCATACTTACCACAAGAACCGGCCCGCCAAGTCTGGCTACCAGGCCGAACATTTCATACATCAGTCCGCTAAGTGCTGTTTCCGTCATATTCTATTCCTCCCGTCAGTAATGAAAGCTGGTGACCAAATTTTTAAACAGAAGTTCCCAGCCATTAACCGTCACAAATAAAAGAAGCTTAAAAGGTAAGGAGATCATGGCCGGAGGCAGCATAACCATACCCATGGACATCAAAGTCGTGGATACAATAATATCCACCAGCATAAAAGGCAGGAAGATCATAAACCCGGCCGTAAATGCCCGTTTTAACTCCGAGGTCATAAAGGAGGGGATCACTACCGTCATGGGAACATCTTCGATATTCTCCGGCTTCGTTGTACCTGACATGTCTAAAAACAGATTAAGGGTCTCCGTCTCCGTCTGCTTCAGCATAAACTTCTTCATGGGGACCTGAGCCCTTTTTAATGCTTCTCCCTGGGTGATTTCCTCTTTTATGTAAGGCTGGTACGCATTGGTGTTCACATCCTTTATAACCGGGTCCATAATGAACAAGGTTAAAAATAAAGCGATACCCACCAACACCATATTCGGAGGCGTCTGCTGAACTCCCAGAGCATTCCTGGTAAAAGACAAGATAATGACAATCCTGGTAAAGGACGTCATCATCACTAAAATAGAAGGCATCAATGAAATGATGGTCAGAATGAGAAAAAGCTCCAGGGTTGGCACCCGGCCGCCATTAATATTAATCAAGGCATCTGTATTCATTCCATTCCTCCTCACACATCTTTTGTGTGTCTGTCCTTATATTTCTTCAATATATTTTTAAAACTTTCGTATCCTCCCCCTGCCCCTGTCTGGGGTGGGAAATCAGATACTCCTTTCTGGACATCCTCCTCTGAAAGCTCTGACAGAAAGGTGATCTGGGAAGAGGCAATGCCGATGAGGTAATAACGGCTGCCCACACGAATGACCGCAACCGACTTATCCTGAGCAAGCGGAAGCCTGTCCAGCATCTGCATATTAGTTCCTCTTTGCTTCATTCCCATCCCTTTTCCAAGACTTTTCGTAAATACATAACTTAAGTACAGGATCAGAGCGGTAAGAATCAACACCGATGCCAGACTGATAATACTGTCCAAATACAGTCACTTCCCCTCTAACCGATATTTCTTTTAACAATCTCCGTAATACGGATGCCAAAGTTATCATCAACTACCACCACATCGCCTTTTGCTATGCACTGGCCGTTTACATATAAGTCCACCTGATCTCCGGCAAGCTTGTCCAGAACAACCAGGGAACCCTTGCTGAATTCAAGAATATCCTTTACCAGTTTTCTGGTTCTGCCGATTTCTACGGACACCTCAAGGGGAACCCCCATAATCAGTTCTCTGTTTTCTTCCTGTTCCTCGTAGCTCACCGCTGATTCCTTTAAGCTGTTCTGAGGAATTGGTTTTACATTTATGGTCTTTGGTTCCTGAGCCTCTTTCTGGGACTGGCTCTGCTGACCTGCCTGCATCTGCATCATCATCTGCTGCATCTGGGCTATCATCTGTTGCTGCATCTGCATCTGAGCTATCATCTGATTCATATCTACTCCACCTGCAATAGGAGCCGCGTATACCTGGGGTGCAACCGAAGCCGCTGCCTGGGCCGCCGCCGCCGACTGATCTGATACTGCCTGGGCCATCACTATCGACTGATCCGGTACTGTCTGGTCCGGTGCTGTTGTCTGAGTTAAAACCGTTGCCGGAACCGGCTCTGGTTCTGAAAACGGTGTTGGCGCAGCCTCTGCTGCCGGAGAAAAACTCCCTGCCAAAAGCCGCTCTATCTCCTCCTGGGTAAGCATTCCGCCTGATGACGGGGCCGGAGCCTCTTCCTTTACCGCAGGCTGCTGTGTCTGAGTCTGGACTGGGGCTGGAATCGGAGTAGGTGCGGGTTCTTCCGCTTCCATGGCCTCCTCCGGGAAAAATCCCGCAACCAGTTCCTTTGCCAGGAACGGAGGCATAACATTAATGAATTCACTTTCCAGCCGGTCAGCGATTTTTAACGTGAATCCGATGACCACCATGGAATTATCATCGTGATAATATTTTTCTTTAAAATCTTCGATATCACTGATTTCAAAGGACTGAGGCGTGGAAATATTCACCTTCTTACTTAAAAATTCAGACAACGCTGTGGCGGACGCCCCCATCATCTGATTCATAACCTCACAGATCGCACTTATATTCAGTTCGTTTAATTCGAACTCTTCCTCCGGAGTTTCCATCCCCATCAGCATATCTACGATCACTTTTACGTCATGCTTCTTAAGGAGCATGATATTGCTTCCACTAAGGCCTGCGATATAGGTGATTTCTACCCCCACTGCCGGCTCCAGATTTGAGATTTCAAATTCATCCTTGGACAATACCCTGACCACCGGCGTTGTAATATCAACTCTGGCACTGAGCATGGTGGATACCGCGGTGGCCGAGGCTCCCAGGCTTATATTTAATATTTCACCTATGGCATCAATCTCAAATGCGCTAAAATTTTTCGAATCCATGCATCTTTTCTCCCTTTATACTCATTTAGCCCTCTATGCCATGTTATGCGTTACTTCCCTATTTCCAAGGCCTTGGAAGCCATCATCTTTATGGCATTGAATGCCGTGATATTGGCTTCATAAGACCGGGTAGCGGACATGCTGTCTACGGTTTCTTTGATCAGATCCACAATCGGCAT
>JASGGP010000360.1:0-4452 GCA_047604985.1 Lacrimispora sp. | reverse complement strand
AAAATTTAAAGGTCATCTGCTTTGACGAGCCCACGGCCTCCCTGTCGGATTCGGAAATTGAATCCCTGTTTAAGATTATCGGGAAGCTGAAAGCAGAGGGAAAGATCATCATTTATGTGTCCCACCGCATGGACGAGCTTCGGCGAATTACGGATAAGGCCGTAATTTTCAAGGACGGCCGCTATGTGGCCACGGTGGAGACGGGAAAGGTGCCTGAGGCGGAGCTGATCCGCATGATGGTGGGCAGGGACTTAGGAGACATTTACCGGAACCTGGACAGAAATAAGACTATAGGCGATGTGCTTTTAGAGGTGAAAGACCTATCCTCAGACTATGTGAAGGAGAATTCCTTTGTTCTGCGGAAGGGGGAGGTCTTAGGCTTTTCCGGCCTTGTAGGTGCGGGAAGGACGGAGCTCATGCGTGCCATCATCGGAGCCGATGAGGCAAAAGGCGGTGAGATTTATCTGGAAGGGAAGAAGATACACAACCGGTCCCCTCACGAAGCCATGGAGCACGGAATCGTTCTGGTGCCGGAAGACCGGAAGCTGCAGGGAATCCTTTCCAATTTAAGCGTCAGCGACAACATGAACATTGCCATGCTGGATACCAATTCCAACGGGCTGGGGTTTGTCAGCCGGGAAAAGGAAGAGAAGCTGGCCCTGGAGGGAATCAAGGACTTTAAGATCAAGACCCCGTCTCCTGAGAAAAAGATCGTGGAGCTTTCCGGCGGAAACCAGCAGAAATGTATTGTGGCCCGCTGGATCAGCACCAATCCAAAGGTGCTCATCTTGGATGAGCCTACCAAGGGAATTGACGTGGGCGCCAAATCAGAATTTTATCATATGATCTGCAAATTTGCCAAGGAAGGGCTGGGGATCATTCTGATATCTTCCGAGCTTCCTGAGGTAATCGGCCTTTCAGACCGGATCATTGTTATGAAATCATTGAGAATCACAGGAGAAATAGCGGCGTCGGAAGCGACCGAAAGCAAGCTTCTAAGCCTGGGTATGATTGGGGAGGTACAGGAATAATGGGAACAAATAAGAAAAGCAGAATTAAGATAAACGGTGACAAGATCGTACTGCTGGCGGCAATCGCCGTGGTATTCGGGCTTTTTACCTCTCTGAATAAGAACTTTCTTTCGGTTACGAACTTAATTAATATTCTGGTGGCAGCCTCCCTGGTGGGGCTTGTAGCTGTGGGCCATACATATCTGATTATTGCAGGGCAAAATGATTTGTCCCCCGGCTCCGTGGCCGCCTTTTCCGGCGTTGTGGCAGCCCTTCTGGTGGGAAAGGGGGTACCCTTTGGCGCTGCGGTGATTCTGACCATTGCCGGAGGAATCCTCATCGGATTTTTCAATTCCTTTATGGTGAACCGGATTCATCTGGAGGCCTTTATTGCAACCCTGGTGACACAGTCCATTATCAGGGGATTTGCCTATATCATATGCGGTGGAAAGCCGGTTTCCATCAGCAACAGGACCTTTCTCATTCTGGGAAAGGCCAGGATATTGAACATTCCCCTTCCCGTATGGATCATGGTGATCTGTATTATCATCTTCGGCATCATCCTGTCTGAACCAAATTGGAAGAAGTGTATATGCCATCGGCGGCAGCATGGAAGCGGCCAGACTAGCCGATTGATCAAAAGGATCATCACCACCTGCTATGTGATAATGGGAATCCTCTGCTCCATCGGCAAATAGTGACCAGCATGAGTCCGGCCAGCCGGCGGCCAATGTAAGCCTGAATACGACACCATTGCAGCGGTGTTGCGGCGGTGTATCCTTTATCGGCGGAGTGGGAAACATGGGAGGAACCATCCTTGGAATCATATTGATCCAGTCCTTTAATACGGGCCTTACCATGGTAAACGTCCCCAGCTTCTGGCAGTTTGTGGCAAAGGGAGGCCTTCTCTTATTCGCCTTGGCAACGGACTATTTGAGAAAACAGAAGAGAGAGCGGGATTTACTTGCCGCCTCCATGAAGAATTTATAGAATTTATAGGATTTATAGGTGTTCCGCGGAAAACCGGCAGGTTTTCTTAAGATAGAGCAAAAATTAAAACAGGAGGGTTTCAAATCATGAAAAAAACAGCAGCAATGATTTTGGCGGCAGCAGTGGCAATGGGGTTGACAGCCTGCAGCGGATTTTCCGACGAAGAGCCGGCGGCAACCACAACGGCAGGTACGGCGGAGACAACGGCAGGCAGTACCCAGGCGGAAGGAAATACCCAGGCCCAGGCAGGGGGAAAGGGCGTTGTTTATGGAATTTACAAGGCCGGGGATCAGACCTGGTTCATTGACGAAGGGGCGGCGGCCCAGAAGGTCGTGGAAGAAAAGGGCGATGAATTTATCTATGTGGATGCAAAAATGAGCCCGGAAGAATACTTAAAAGCCATTGACAATGCCATCGCCAATAAGGCAAAGGGAATCGTTACCTGCATTCCGGACCAGACCATGTCCCAGGCTGTGGTTGATAAATGCAAGGAAGCAGGCATCCCCCTTGTAGCGGCTGATGACGCGCTTCAGACAGAGGCGGGAGAAAAGATCGCTCCATGGGTGGGCATTAACGCTTACGTAATCGGCCAGGCCAACGGCCAGTGGCTGGCGGATTATGCAAATAAAAATAATCTGGCAGGGGATACGGAATGCGGTCTGCTGATCCTGACCATGGATACGGTATCCTCCTGCGTCCCCCGGGCGGAAGGTGAATACGACAAGTTTACGGAAGCATGCCCTGATTTTGCCAAAGAGCGGATTTTCAAAGCCGATTATGACGGAACTACGGATAAGGGAAATGTAGCTGCCACATCAGTTATTACCGCCCATCCGGAAATTAAGAAATGGCTGGTGACGGGAGCCAATGAGGAAGGCACCATCGGTGCAGTCCGTGCCATGGAGAGCGCAGGCCTGGATGCCAATGCAACGGTAGTAGGCCTGGGAGGCTATATGGCAAAGGATGAATGGAACAACAAGGGAGCTGAGGGAACCTGCATGAAGGCAGCAGCCTACTTCTCCTCTGATTCCGTAGGAGCAGGCTCGGTCAATGTTTTATACGATGCGATCAGCGGAAAAGAGGTTCCCATGGAGACAGCCGTAGATGCGGTGATCGTTACCCCCGAAAATTACAAGGAAGTGATGGGTAAAGCAGCGGAATAAACCGATTGCCTGGTGATGAAAAAAGCAGCCTCTGCAATGCAGGGGCGCTTTTTTTCAGTTTATAATAGAAAAACGGTATTCGGAAGGCGTGATTCCCGTCACCTTCTTAAAGGTGGTGCAAAAGCTGCTCTCACTGGTAAAGCCTGTGCTGAAGCAGATGTCCTTGATGGTGATATCAGAGGATTTTAAAAGGAACTTGGCGTTGTTGACCCTGGCGGCAATCACATATTCGTGAGGTGAAAACCCGGATTCCTTTTTAAACAGCCTGCTGAAGTAAAAGGGGCTTAGGGAAGCCTGGTCCGCCATATCCTTTAAGGTCAGGGGATCGGTTAAATGCTCGTTGATGTAGGCGATGGTGTCCTCAATAATGCTGGAGGAGACATTTTCCGAATGCTCAAAGTCCCTGTTGACCAAAAGTTCCGTTAAAATATTAACAATATAGTTGTTCAGCCAGGCCTCTTTTATGGATATACATTCCTTAAACTGCAGATAAATCTTGTGAAGATATTTTTCCAGGCGGTAGGTATCCCGCAGGGAGATGACCGGAGGCCCTCCATCCAGGATTGCTTCATAATAGCCTGCCGCGCCGCTGCCGTCAAAATGAAGCCATTCCGCTTCCCAGCCCTTTGAGGTCCAGTAGGAGTGAGGCTCATAGCAGTTTAACAAAACCACCTGCCCTCCGCCTGCATGATAGATTTTCCCCCCTGTCTCTATCTGGCATTCTCCTCTGCGGATGAACATGATGAGGAAGCTGTCATAGGCATTCCGATGAAGGGAATAGCCGGGATCGTACCGGAAAAGTCCCATAGTAATGGGGTATAAGAAAATCCTTTTCGCCTGGGCACTGGGCGTATACACATAATAATCCGACCCTGAGATGACTCCGCGTTCCGTAGACAGCATGTATGGGCCCTCCTTTCCTTTTATGAAACCATTATAGGGAAAAAACAATTATCCGTCAATTGGATAAGAGCAATTTTTATAAATTAATAGGCAACTAAACGTAATGAAAACATGAATAAAAGGTTATATAGTATAGGCAAGAACTTAAAAGGAGGTCTAAAATGGAAACAGTGAAAATTTGGGAGGAGACCATCGTCATACCGACCTATGAGGTGGGGGAAGCAGATAAAAATCCGATGTTTCTGGAAAGCCGCGTTTATCAGGGAAGCTCGGGAAAGATTTATCCCTATCCTACTATTGAGAAGATCCATGATGCCAGAACAGACAAAGCATATCAGGCGGTCTGGCTGGAAAATGAATATTTGAAGGTGATGATACTCCCGGAG
>JASGGP010000359.1:0-4466 GCA_047604985.1 Lacrimispora sp. | reverse complement strand
GAAAACAGAGGAGGAAGTAAATTATGGAAAACAGATATTGTTTACAGATGGTGAGCTGTGATGGATGTGGTACGGGAAATGGTGGTGCACCAGTAGAAAATGTTTATTCTACAGAAGAAACCGTATGTGGCACTTGGATCGACGGTAAGCCGATTTATCGGAAGTGATTCCCGGAAAACTTGCAAACGCTATCGGCAATGCTCTTGTGTTTGCAAATGTTCCTGAGCTTAAGATTGATCGACTAATTAATCTACATGGAAACATGGTTGATAAGAACAATTTGTTCCAATCAGTTATGCAGTCAACCCTTATTCGTGCAGATGATCTCTGCAGCAGTAATTATGTACTATGGTATGGAAAGCGAATATATATACTGTGCTTTCTCGAATAATAGAGGTGATTATTCGGGATGTACTGCCTATGTAGTGATCGAATACACAAAAAAATAACCGCCTACGGCTGCCGGGTGTAACAGCTTGGCAGCTGATTGACCCGGTTTATACTCTCCTAAGACATTTTCCGGGTATTAAGGCTCTTAGCTTATAGCTAGGGGCCTATTTATTATAAAAGAATGTTTGACATAAGAGAACGTATGTTCTATACTGATTGTACAAAACAAATTACCAATTTTTGGAATATTTACCCATTAGACATGTGCTATAATAAAGAAAAATGTCGAAATAGGGGGAATTTGCATGGATGGCAAAAGAGTGGCTGTAAAATATCAATATTATCAATTATGTACAATAATGGGAGACGAAACAACGGAATATACTTTTGATCTGCGTGAGTGGATAGGAAAAGTGAACGAACTTTCTTTGGAAGAACGAATAAAAGAATTAAACGAAATAAGTGGTAGGCTTGAAGCTGTGGCGTTAGTTTGCAATGACGAGTTTTATGTATTGAATTTTATGCGGTTAGATGTAGTTAGCAATACTTATGTGTTAGAACCTGATACCATAGCAAAACATGTGGATTTAGGAGAAAATGAGTATATAGGAAAGAATACAGTTCTCTTATATGATCCACGATATAATGTTGCTATGGTACAATGTAATCGTGGTAGTTACGGAGTATTTGCTTTGCAAAACTACATAAATAGTTTTATATCAGACGGAAATTTATGTTATTTTAGGCCCATTGATTCTGACTATACCGATGATGATTTATTGAAAAAGCAGTTTTTAAAACTTGATGTACGTTTTGCTAATACGCGTGGATTAGTATCGCGAAATAGCACTGCATTTGAGGATATAATTAAGTTATGTAACCAAGTAGAGTGTAAAACCGCTCATCTTGAATTTGGCCTCGGATATAATTATGGGCGTAGAGATGAATTAGAGGCTGAAACCATGCAAGGAATAATCAAGGAAATTAGAAGTGGAGATAATAGAGAACTTATATCTTCAGCGCGAATAACCTTAAGCGATGATCAAAAATCAAGGTTTTTGATTTATTACAAAATATTTTGAATGATAAGATTAGTTTTACGGTTCCTCCTAGAGGAGAACTTGCTTTTGCCACATTATCTAATAGTATGGCAAAAAAATATAGTGAAGGAGGGGCCAGAGTGCGCATGGCCACCATATTGGGAAGAGGATGATGCATGAGTGAAGAAAAAAAATGTGGGAAATAAAAGTATTACATGGCAAAATGCCTATTCCGTATTAATTCCATTATTATTAATCATTGGCTTAATAACTGCGGATTCAAAGCACAAAATAGATATTATGCTAGTATGTAAAAATGTCTTATTTAGTGATATGTTGACTGCTTTAATAACTAGCATGTCTATTATAATCAGTATTTTTGGATTTTTAATCCCATCGCTGATTTCAGCTAAAAATGATACAATGGTAAAGTATTTTATTGAAAATGCTGATATGTCAGTTTTTGTGGGAAAGATAAAAAATGTAGTCCTTTCTGGACTAACGGGAATATTACTGTCGGTGTTGCTATATTTAAATGAAAATTTTGAGTATCGATTTTTGAAGATACTGATACTGGTGTGGATTGGAGTTATTTTTAATTTTGCAATTAACTCATATAGGTTTATCAGTATAATCATAAGCCTTTTATTAACCGAAAAGGAAGATTGTGATGTAAAAGCATGTGCTAATGAAGTAACTGAGGAACGAAAAAATGAAATAAATAGTAAAATACCTAGATTGTAGTAGGATGTATTTACATTTATTCTGGAGCTCAAACTTTCTTTGGTTTGGGCTCTTCTTTTTCCCTGTAGAGGCGGCCAATCCCGTCTCTTTTTTAATACCCAAAAACAACACGATTGAGAGGTGGTGAGGCTTGGCAAGGGTAAGGAGCCCAAACAGGGATAAAGCCTTTGAGATCTATAGGGAGCATGGAGGAAATATTACAAATCGTGAGATCGCCTCCATCCTTGATGAGGATGAGAAAGTAATTGCTGTCTGGAAGAGCCGGGATAAGTGGAATGATGTACAACAATCAAAGAAACGTTGTACAACAAAACAGCGTGGCGGCCAGCCTGGAAATAAAAATGCTGTTGGAAATGATGGCGGGGCCCCAGAGAAGAATAAAAATGCAGTTAAGACAGGAGAGTTTGAAGCTCTCTTTTTTGATGCCCTGGAAGAGGATGAGAAGCAGCTTATCAGCATGGTTCAGCTTGATAAAGAGCAACTCCTCCTACAGGAGATCCAGCTTCTTACAGTCCGGGAACGGCGAATGCTGAAACGGGTTGAGGATTTGAAGCGAGCGGTCGGGGATCAGATGGCGCCGGGCATGACAGCGGTTAAGTATAAAATCGGAATTGATGAAGATACGACAGAGTACTCCGGAATCCTGGGCCAGATCCAGGCGGTGGAGGATGCCCTTACCCGTGTCCAGGCCCGGAAGCAGAAAGCCATTGATTCTCTGCACAGGTACGGCTTTGATGATGCCCGCCTGGAACTTGAAATGATGAAAGTTGAATTGGAAATCATGAAGCAGGATAATACGGATCAGGAAATCAAGGATGACGGCTTCATGGGGGCCATGAATGACACCGCTGCTGAGATTTGGGGTGATGAAGATGCTTGAAAGAATCCGGGCATTGAAAGACCGAATTGAAAAGTTAAAGCAGGGACGCAGCATTGCTTCAAAACTGCAGATTTTTGAGTTTCAGCCCTTTTCGGATAAGCAGAAAAAGATTTTTACATGGTGGTGTGACGGATCTCCGGTAAAAGATAAAGATGGAATCATAGCAGATGGCGCCATCCGATCAGGAAAAACTGTTTCTATGTCCTTATCTTTCGTTATGTGGGCGATGTGTAGATTCCAGGGGCAAGAATTTGGAATGTGCGGTAAGACTATCGGATCATTCCGGCGTAATGTCTTGTTCTGGCTGAAATTAATGCTCAGAAGCCGAGGATATAAGTTAAAGGATCGGCGATCTGACAGTGTATTGGAAATATCAAAAAACGGCGTAACCAATCATTTTTATATCTTTGGTGGCAAAGATGAGAGCAGCCAGGATTTAGTACAGGGCGTTACGCTGGCGGGTGTGTTTTTCGATGAAGTGGCGCTTATGCCGGAATCATTTGTTAATCAGGCCACCGGTCGATGTTCTGTAACCGGCTCAAAATACTGGTTCAACTGCAACCCGGACGGACCGTATCACTGGTTTAAACTTGAGTGGATTGATAAAGCCACCGGATTCCTGGGAAAGCGCAAAACTGAGGAGATTCGCCAGAAAGCAAAAGCGGAGGGCAAGCTTGACGGTCTGAAAGAACTGCTATACGTCCATTTCACCATGGATGATAATTTAAGTCTGTCAGAGGAAATCAAGGCCAGATACCGGAATAACTATACCGGAGTCTTCTACAAGCGCTACATCTTAGGCCTATGGGCCATGGCCGAGGGAATCATCTATGATATGTTCGATGTGGACCGGCATGTGAAGAAAGTGATTGAGTTTGCTCGGCTGCTCATAGATGGTGGTCGCTATGTCAGCGTTGACTATGGTACGCAGAATGCCATGGTATTTCTGCTCTGGAACAAAGGAATTGATAAGAAATGGTATTGCACCAGGGAGTATTATTACTCTGGCCGGGACAAAGGAAAGCAGAAAGCCGATTCCCAGTATGCCAATGATCTGGAAAAGTGGCTGGAGGGTACACCGGTTAAAGCAATTATCGTGGATCCCTCGGCGGCTTCTTTCATTACGGAGCTGAACAACCGTGGATATAAAACCATGAAAGCCGACAACGATGTGGAAGACGGGATTCGGCTGGTCTCCACGCTCCTGAACACCGAGAAGATAGCATTCAGCCAGTCCTGCATCAATACGATTAAAGAATTTGCTTCCTACATTTGGGATCCAAAAGCAGCGGAGCGCGGAGAGGATAAGCCCATCAAGCAGCATGACCACGCTATGGATGCAGTAAGGTATTTCTGCTATACGATACTCAATAACAAAACTATTAAGATTCGCAGTAAATCTGCTTATGGAT
>JASGGP010000358.1:0-4492 GCA_047604985.1 Lacrimispora sp. | reverse complement strand
CCCTGTTATTCGAGTTTGTTTCTATCGCTTTCGCAAGATCAAGCACGCCTAAGCCCCTTGAATAATCTTTCACTCTGGGATATAGCTCCGGAAGCTCATAGAACCTGTCTTTTCGTGCCATAGCTTCATCTGTTTTCTGATAAACGGTGTCCGTGTATTGCTCTTTCCTGTACACACGGGGAGTGCCGCCGCCAAAATTCGGATCCGGATAGGTGAGGGTGCCGCCGTCTCCATAAATTTCAAACATTGGAAGGTTGGACCTATAAATATCAAAGCTTACGTTAAAATTCACAACTACGTCACTTTTTAACCTCAATATAGAAGAGTAATGAGTAGGTATTTCTGCTTTAATATCAGTTCCGGCCTCTTGCCCTACATAGATATGTCTGGTATGGCTCCCCTTTGCATTAAGAGCAGCAATGCTCTCTATTGGTCCTAACAGAGATACAATCGCAGAGAGATAATAGGGTCCCATATCAAATAAAGGGCCGCTGTTCTCCGTATAAAAAGGCGCAGGGTTAGGGTGCCAGGTTTCAACCCCGAAAGTCGTCATGTTTGCCGTGACAAAGAAAGGCTTTCCTATAAGATCAGCATCAAGATAATATCTCAGGCTCTGAAGACCTGACGCTAAAAATGTGTCCGGTGCACAGCCAACTTTAACGCCCTTTGCATCTGCTAAATCCAGCACTTCTTTTGCATCTTTTAAATTGGGTGCAAAGGGTTTCTCACTGAAAAGATGTTTACCGGCTGTTATGATCTGCTTGCCCAGTTCAACATGAAACTGCGGCGGTGTGAGATTTATTACAATCTCAACCTCATCATCATTTAACAGTTCTTCCGTCGTATATGCCTTTTTTATGCCAAACTCCGATGCCAGTTTTTGTGAAAGCCCTGCATCTATATCCGCACAAGCGATTACTTCAAGGTTTTTGTAAAATGCTTTTATATCGGCGAGATATGTTCTGCTTATAACTCCGGCTCCAAGTATACCTACTTTAAATATTCGCAAAATACCGCTCCTTTCTTATTAAATTTATATATGCAAACCATTTTTCAATGTGTTTTGCTGTCTATATATTATCAATTTTACATGCAGCCTGCTCTTTAAAAATTATGTATTACCTGTGCATATTTTGTTATATTTATTTTTTCCGCAAATATTATGCCCATAAAGCCATTGATATCAAGGCATTTTTAAGGCATTTTGTTGATTCCATATGCATATTCTTCCTTTGAACATATCAAATCTTGCTATTTGATATCATAAATGATAGACTGATCATATACAACTTCGCCTATACAGCCAGTAAAGGGGATTTTCGATTATGCCTATAAATAACCATTTCGAGATGTTGAATTTTAATGATGGGAAGAAAATTAATGTATCAAAAAAAATCGATATGAATTTCTCTCATACGATGCATTGGCATCCTTTTATTGAAATACTGGTAAGCCTTTATGATAATAACGAAGTAACGATTAATTTCACCAAATATGTTCTTAAAACAAATGACCTGGTCATAATCTACCCCGGCGACTTGCATTCGTTTGATCATGTAGATGAAAATGCTTTTATTCTCGTTCAGTTCCCTCTTGACCTACTGATGATTATGAGTGAATTTAACAGCAATTTTTCTGTATTTTACCAGTATCATTGCATTAAATATGACCCATCAAATATTGATACCGACAGAATGATCCTTTTAATAAAAGAATTGCCCGAGCTTTATTATTCCGACACACTTTTTAATGAAGTGCGTATATATTCACTTCTTCTGGAGTTTTTTGTAAAGTTTGGACAATACTGCGTCAATGCTAAGAAAGAAGAATTCTCTGGCGATGCAAACACAGAATATAAGGCTACTAAGCTAATGACAGAAGCTTGCCTTTACATATCACAAAACTGCACGAAATCTCTCACACTCGACGATATATCCCGTCACATAGGGGTCAGCAAATCCCATTTCTCGCATTTATTCAAAAGATATACGAATATGACATTTATAGATTTCCTTACTACTGAGCGTATCAAGAAAGCAGAATTTTTGATTTCTAATCCAAAAGCACATATCATTGATATTGCATTTGACTCAGGATTTTCAAGCCTATCTTCATTTAACCGTGCTTTTAAAAAAATAAAAGGGATTTCCCCCAGCGAATTCAGGGAAACGATAATTAATGACGCATTTCAGAGTGCCGGTTCCTGAAAACGCCTTTCTTACTGTTAACCTAAAAAAAACCGGGGTTCATCCGTCCCCCGGTTTTCCTGTTCAGGATAATCTTTGATTTTATACCTGCTCCGAATGCGTCACAAAATACCGGTCCATCCGGCTGTTGTCATGAGGCAGGGACATATCCCTCCCCAGATCCACCGCCAGATGATAAGCAATCGTCTGAACCACCGGAGCAAACTCCAGCGCACAGCAAAGCCTACTTTTTATCTCCAATTTCAAATCATGATCGTCGATCACGCTGCTTCCAGCCATCAGCCCGCTGCCATGAACTTCTTTCATATACCGGATCAGGGAGCTCATCTTCGTCTCCTCCCCGCCGCCCTGATTCAGACCGACAACACAGTGGCGGCTGTTGTATCCGTAATTCGGTCCATGCATCCCTTCCTCCAATTCATAACCAAAGCAGGGGATCCTGGGCGTCTCCCACACTTTCATCGCCCCTTCCAGCGAAACCCCGTACAGCACATCCGCACCGGTAAATATGATACATTCCGCCCGCAGCATCGAATACTTGGCCCGATCCATCCACTTAACAGCCGCTTCAATCACATAACTCTGATTCTGTGCTGCCAGGCGGGCATCCGCAAGAAACGCCTGATATTCCGCCTCTGAGATCACTTTCCGGCACAATCCCAGCTTCGCTCCCAGCAGCATATGGACCAGCACCGAACAGCTGTATCCGATCGTCCGCATCGGGTGTTCCTCATAACCGCAGCCCATATTTAAGTGCAGCCCGGCTTCCCGTGCCAGCGGTGTCTCCTCCGACTCGGTGATGCTGACCGCCAGCCAGCCCTTTTCCCGGACAAGCTGCTGAGCCTGCCTGGATACCTTTGAGGTTCCGGTCTGTGAAGTAAAGACATAGAGCGCATGTTCCGGGTAAACCCAAGTGCTGTTCATGAATTCTCCCGGTGTAATCGTCCGGCATGAGAGCCTGCTCAGCCGCTCCACCACAATCCGGGATGTAACCGCTGCCGTATTGGAGGTGCCGGAGCCGACAAAAATAATCTGGTTAACCGCATCCAGCTCCTTTTCAATTGTTCTAAAACACTCCCCTGATAATTCCTCCCAGTTGTCGAGAAGCCACTCAAGACGCAGCGGCGTCCGTTTGATACAGTCAAGCATGGTTACCACAGATATTTCCTCCATTCATAGTATACATGTTTATTTCAGATTAAAAAAGCCCGGTAATCTTGCCAGCAATACCAATCACCATAAACAAAAGCATAATCAGGATTGGTTTAGCCCCTTTATTCAGCGCCTTAAAACAGCCGAAGGTCAGCAGTATCGGTAAGAGGTTGGGGAAGATCTGGTCAAATATGGACTGCAATGCCAGCTCTGTTCCCTGGATATTCACCACCGCCGGAATTTGAAAACTGACCATCGTACAGCACATCGCCCCGACGGTCATCAGACCGACGATGCCTGCCCCCTTGGTGATATATCCCATCAAACCACTCTCAGTTGCCTTTTTTATAAAACCGCTGCCCAGCCCATATCCCAGATACACGCCGTAATAACGGACAAAATGAGCCGGAATATTATAGATCAAAAGGTGCAGCAGCACGCCTAGCACATTGCCGGACAGAGCCAGGGAAATACCGATTCCCAAAGCAATGATCCGCAGTGACCCCTGGAAGATCGAATCACCGATCCCGGCAAACGGTCCCATCAGGCTGACCTTAAGCGCATTGATCGAATTTTTGTCAAAGTCAGGATTTTGGGAAGCTTCCACCTCCATGGAGGCAGACAAACCAGTGATCAGTGATCCCATCGTCGGCGTGGTATTAAAGATTTCATTGTGCCGCTGCAGGGCTTCAATCTGTTCTTCCTTCGTATGATATTGGCGTTTAATCACCGGAATCATGGAATAGATATACCCCAACGCCTGCATCTTTTCATAATTATAGGTACTGCTCAAGGTCATGGTTCTCCAGAAAACCGACTTAAGCATCTTATCATCTTCTTTTGAAAGCTGAAACCTCTCCTTAATCATTGAATAAATCCTCCTCTCCTGACGGTGCCGCCGGTACCCCTGACTTAGTATTCTGTTCTTCCATAATAAGGATCACAGCAAGAATTACTCCGACAACTGCCACCCCAAGCATCGGTATCTTGAAAAAGGATACCAGGACAACGCCAAGGGAAAAATAAACTGCCATCTTATTTGACCACATCATCTTCAGCAGCAGCGCGATACCGACTGTCGGCATCAATCCGGTGGCATAATCCAGTCCATCGGTTACCACCGCCGGAATCAT
>JASGGP010000357.1:0-4503 GCA_047604985.1 Lacrimispora sp. | reverse complement strand
AGAATGTATGAAGCCGGTGAAATAAACACAGGCCAGGAAAAGGAGCTGCGGAGATTTACAAACTATATTGAGAGCATCATTTTGTACGAACATAATGAATAATATCTGGACATTCAATATTAATTATTGGGCAAAGGAGGATATCATGAATCGAGGAATTGTTGTTACCGGAGGCGGACATGGCATAGGAAAGCAAATATGCCTGGATTTTATTAAAGCCGGTGACCAGGTATGCTTTATTGATATAGATAAAAAGAAATCGGCCGAGTTTGCGGAAAGCAATCCAGATCTGTTTTACTTTCATGGAGATGTTGCAGACCCGGCGGCATTAAAACAGTTCATTGAATTTTCCCTTGAAAACCTGAAACGGATTGATGTTCTGGTCAATAATGCCTGCCGTGGAAATAAGGGGATTTTATCTGGTTTATCCTATGAAGAATATGATTATACCTTATCCGTGGGATTAAAGGCTCCATATGAGTTAAGCCGTTTATGTAAAGAGGAACTGATTAAAAACCGGGGAAGAATTATCAACATTGCTTCATCACGGGCATTTCAGTCGGAGCCTGATACGGAAGCATATGCAAGCGCCAAAGGCGGAATTGTTGCATTGACCCACGCCCTTGCAATATCCTTAGGTCCCGGCGTTCTTGTCAACTGCATTGCGCCGGGCTGGATCAATGTAACGGACCAGCAGGAATCAGCCGTGAAACCGTTTGGCTATTCCAGCAGGAAAAGTAGGAACTCCAAAGGATATCTCGGATATGGTGATGTTTTTATGTAAACAGGATTTTATTACAGGCGAAACCATTACTGTAGATGGCGGAATGAGTAAAAGGATGATCTATCACGGGGATTGGAACTGGAATTATAATGCTGAGTGAAATCAGGCTTCATAAAACCGCAGTCCCTTGTAAAAAAGACTGCGGTTTTATGAATATCTGAGACTTATGTTACTTCCAGTTGGAGAGCCAGGTTTTGTCATTTGCAATGGCAGTTACTATTTCCTCTCCGGATTTAAAATTGTCAAAGGTTCCCTTGTTAATTTCGCTGATGGCTCTGCTTAACAGGTCTTCATAATAAGCTTCCGGTGTTATCTCAGTTGTTGTCTGGTGGAAATGCTGCTGGGATTCGGAAGAAGCGATTCGTGCATATTCGTTTTTTACCTGGAATATGAGTTCATCACGATCCATATAATTTGCTCCTTTGCATAAAAATTTATTATTTATCGTTACCGGGTTTGTGGCGGCTGCCGGACTGCTTCTTTGTATTTCGGCTTTCTCCGTCTAATGCGCTTTCAGCCATGGTAGGGCCGCCATTTGACTTTTTCTTACGAACTGATTTTGGATCAAGTTGCGAATCTTTAGACATAATCATTCTCCTTAATATTAATGGAGTTATTATTTGCAGGTAAAGGGATATTATTCAGAAATGTAATTGTGGGGCTTTCAGGCGCTTTTTCTCCTGCGGATGATCTGAATTTACATGCGGCAGATATTCCGTATTGAATATTTTATTAAACCAATGGATTGGTATTATTTAAAAGGCAGTATAATATGACATGATAAAATACCATAGGCTATCTTATAGGAGGTAATTTGATGTTTCAGAATATTCTTAAAAAGGGTAATATTGGGTGTGTTGAGCTGAAAAACAGAATGATTATGCCTGCAATGGGGTCACATCATGGAACTGATGACGGCAGGGTAAATGAAGAATTGATCGAATATTATGGGGCCCGTGCCAGGGGCGGATTTGGGCTTATCATCGTTGAATTTACCTGTGTTGATCCGTCCGGAAAGGCATTGCCGGGTCAGCTGATGGCGGATACGGATGAATGTATTGAGGGATTTAAACGGCTTACGGACAGGATTCATCAGGAAGATGGGAAGATATTTTTACAGCTGCAGCATTCCGGCCGCCAGACTGTTTCCCATTTCACCGGGATGCAGCCCGTTGCACCGTCTCCTATCCCCTGTCCTGTCAATAAGGAGCTGCCCAGAGAATTAGCCATTGATGAAATCAGGCTGATTGTTGAAAAGTACGGTGACGCCGCGGTCAGAGCAAAAAAAGCAGGGTTTGACGGCGTTGAAGTCCATGGAGCGCACGGATACCTGCCGGCACAGTTTTTATCCAGCTACAGCAATAAGCGTCTGGATGAGTATGGCGGAGATATTGTGGGAAGATGTAAATTTGCAGTTGAAATTATTAAAGATATTAAGAAAAAATGCGGAAGCGATTTCCCAATAAGCTTTAGAATCAGCGGTGACGAAAGAGTTGAGGGCGGAAGAAGGGCAGGAGAAACGGCAATTATTGCAAAGTACCTGGAGCAGGCAGGAGCAGATGCCATACATGTTTCAACCGGTGTGTATGCCAGCATGAGATACATGGTGGCGCCTGCCAATGTTCCCAACGGATTTAACTTAGAGGATACGGAAGTCATAAAGAAGGCCGTAACCATCCCGGTGATTGCAGTAGGAAGAATCAATGATCCTGCCATGGCAGACTTTGTTGTGGAATCAGGAATTGCAGATTTTATTGCTTTAGGCAGGGCCTCTCTGGCAGACCCGGAATTTGCCAAAAAGATAGCGGAAGACAGGGCGGATGAAATCTCCCCTTGTGTCGGCTGCCTGACCAGATGTAACGGCGCTCCCGGCATTGATCCCGACGATCACGGAGTTTCCTGTATGATTAACCCTTTTACCGGACATGAGCTTTTTATGAAAATCGAACCTACCTCCGCTCCTAAGAAAATCATTGTGGTGGGCGGCGGTCCGGCAGGACTGGAAGCCGCATGGATTTGCGCGGCAAGAGGAAATTCTGTTACACTGTATGAAAAAAGCAGTAAACCGGGCGGTCAGGTAATACCGGGAAATGTTCCTCCTGCCAAGCATGAATTAGCAAGAGCCCTAAGATATTATATTAAGATGTGTGAAAAATTCGGCGTGGATATTCAATTAGGGGCAGAAGCGGATGCGGACGCCATTATTAAGGCAGATCCAGATGAGGTTATTCTGGCAACCGGAGCAACACCGATTATGCCTGACATTGAAAATGAAGGAATTACGGTAATTCAGGCGGTTGATATTCTAAACGGCAAAGCCTATGCAGGGGACAGATCCTTAATTGTGGGCGGCGGCATGGTTGGTCTGGAAACAGCAGAATACCTTTTATCACAAAACAAGAAAGCAACCGTAGTTGAAATGACGGAACAGACAGGGGCAGGCCTCAATCCCAGCATTCAATATTTTATTTATGAGACCTTAAAAAGGGGAGAGGTAGAGTTATTGACCAATACTAAGGTAGAAAGGTTTACTTCCGATGGGATTGCCGCATCAACACCTGACGGGGAAATCAAGAGGAACGGATATGATACAATCATACTTGCGATTGGAACACGGGCTTATAATCCGTTGGAAGAGAAGTTAAAATCAAAAGTAAAATCCCTGCATGTAATCGGAGATGCGGTAAAATCCAGGAGAATTGTAGATGCGGTTGAGGAAGCGGCACGTCTGGCGGTGACAATTTAAAACGCATTGCCATGAGGGGAAAAGCAATATGAATATTATTGTTACAAGCATATTCGTACAGCAATAAAGGGCCAGACGCGGGGCGTCTTTTCTCTGTCAATAAAAAAGCTGTGTTTTTCAAAAATGAAGAGCATAGCTTTTTATTGATATTTAGTAAAGCAGAATATCTTTCTTTTAAAATTATTGATATAATGATTTAAGGCAATGGGATTAAAGTTTTTTGGAAAGCGGCAGTGCTGTGTATGGCATATGGGCAGATGAAGACGGCTGTCAATTGTGATGCCGGGGAAAGTGATTTTAATGATAGAAAGAGGAGTATCCAATGAAAGAATATTTAATTAATAAAACAGGTTATGTAATGCGTTACCATGATTTTCCCGGTGAGGATATGCCCATCCTTTTTATCCATGGGCTTGGCTGTGCAGGATCATTCGATTATCCGGAAGTTGCAGCACAGGATTCCTTGAAGAATCATCGCCGTATTCTTGTAGATCTTTTAGGTGCCGGTTTCAGTGACAAGCCCAATGAGTTTGGCTATACCGTGGAGGACCATGCAGAATATTTGCGGGAATTTATCAGTTCTTTAAATCTTGGACCCTTTATTTTGTTTGGACATAGCTTAGGCGGAGCCGTTGCTCTTGTTTTGGCTGATAAATGCAGGGATACGCTTCAGCAGATCATTTTAAGTGAAGCAAATCTGGACAAAAGCTCCGACGGTTCCACAAGCAAGTATATTGCTGACTTTGAAATGCAGGAATTTGTCAACCGAGAATTTGGTCAATTGGTGAAGAAGAGCTGTGAAAACGGAGATAGAATATGGGCGGCCTCCTTATCTGTGTGGCTTCCCAAGGCGGCTTATCTGATATCGAAATCGGCAGCAGCGGGAGGAAGTCCGTCATGGAGAAGTATATTATATTCCCTGGAATGTCCCAGAACCTTTATTTTTGGAGAGAAATCCTTGCCTGACCCGGAT
>JASGGP010000356.1:0-4509 GCA_047604985.1 Lacrimispora sp. | reverse complement strand
GGTTACCAGCTTAATGGCTGCCGGCTGAACCAGAGGCACCAGGGCCATATAGGAGTAGGCCGCTACCGCAATAGGGCCGATGTAATTGGATTTTAAAATCTGTGATACAAGAATAGAAGTAGGACCGTCGGCGGCTCCGATGATGCCGATGGATGCGGCGTCAGAAAGCTGGAAGCCCATGAGAGTAGCTACGGTAATGGTAAGAAAGATGCCGAACTGAGCAGCAGCGCCGCACAGCATCATAACAGGATTAGACAGAAGGGGCCCAAAATCAATCATGGCTCCGATTCCGATAAACAATAGTAATGGAAACGCCTCGGAGGCTTCGATTCCCGACTCAAACAGCCATTGGATGATACCATGGGTATTGCCGATACCCGGCAATGTCTGGTCAATGACACCGGACAGAGGCAGGTTCACAAGAATTGCACCGAATCCCATGGGAAGAAGAAGTGATGGTTCATAGCCTTTATTAATGGCCAGATAAATTAATAAGATACCTACAAGGTACATTATTAACTGGGGAACTGTAACAGCAAAAATGCCCGATAGTAAAAATTCCATTGTAAATCTCCCTTCGCTCGTGTGTATCATTTTAGTATATGGGAAACCATCGAAAATCCATACAAAAGAAGCAGCTGCAAACTAAAAATGACAAGGCCAATATCCTTATGGGTAACCAGGATAGAAGTCTCGTCATCTATAGTTAAACGGGATATAAATATCCCTAATATTCGCTTAACTTCTGTAAAATTACTATACAAGTTTACAGAATGCCGACTACTCCCCCATATATCATCGATTCTAACATTAGCATAAATATGGTATTAAGTCAATAAAAAACCGAGTTTTCGATACATTCCTTGTGTATTTTTACAAGAGCATTTTTATCAGGAAAGCATTCTTTCCAGCTCAGGAAATACCCTTAAGCTCCTTTTTAATATCCCTTTCATATATGCAATGGCAATTCCATAATTGGTAAATGGGATTGAAGCGTCACCGGCGCATTTTCTCCGGTATTCCATTTCCCTTTCATTCAGCATGCAGCCGCCGCAGTGAATGATCAGACGGTAGGAAGACAAATCTTCCGGAAACTCCCGGCCGGAGGAGGTTTCGATCACCAGCTCTTTTCCCGTATGCTCCTTAAGCCAGCGGGGAAGCTTGACCGTTCCGATATCATCGCATTGCCTGTGGTGGGTGCAGCCTTCGGAAATGAGGACCTTATCCCCGTCTTCCAGCTCCTTAATCGCTGCCACGCCTTTTACGGCATCCTCTAAAAAGCCCTTGTACCTGGCCATGAGAATAGAAAAGGAGGTGAGGAGAATGTCCTCCGGCACATCCCGGCTTACCGATTCAAAGGCCTGGCTGTCGGTGATTACAAGGGCAGGCTTGCTTCCAAGCTTTTCAAGGGTCCCTTTCAGCTCTGTATCCCGCACTGCAACAGAGATAGCCCCCGCCTCCAGGATGTCCCGGATGGTCTGCTGCTGGGGCAGTATGAGACGCCCTTTCGGGGCCGCCTTGTCAATGGGAATGACCAGAACCGTCAGATCATAAGGGGACAGTAAGTCTCCCACCAGCCGCATTTTCATATCCCCGGTGTTTACAAGGCCTCCGATCCGCTCCTTTAATTCATGAATAAAGAGACCTTTCTCCGCGCTGACGGAAAGTCCGTCAGAATAAGTCTGCTCCCCGGTTAAGTCGCATTTATTATAGGCCACCACGTAAGGGATTTTCTTTTCCTCGAATAAACGGATTAATTCTTCATCCGCTTCTGTTTTCCCAAGGGCCCCATCCACAACCAGGACGGCGCAGTCGGCCCTGTTTAAAATCTGCTTTGTCTTTCTTACCCGCAATTCTCCCAGAGCCCCTTCATCGTCAAAGCCAGGCGTATCAATGATCATTACCGGCCCCATGGGGAGAAGCTCCATGGACTTATAAACAGGGTCTGTGGTGGTGCCCTTTACTTCGGATACCACGGACAGTTCCTGACCTGTTACTGCATTTACAACACTTGATTTCCCTGCATTGCGCCGGCCGAAAAAGCCGATATGCACCCTCTCGGATGACGGTGTTTCATTAAGTCCCATGTCTTTCACCTCTTCTTATTTTCAGCGTAAAATATAGTTACGGTTCATCTGTGAAGAAAAATATCAGAAACGGAAATCTCTGATGCCTCCTTCAATTTTCTGCAAATGATCTTCGCAGATCAGGCGGACCTTTTCCTTGGGAATATTCCCAAGCTCCGCTGTAATAAGAGCCTCACCGGCTTTTAAAGTGTCTTCAGAAGCGTAATCCATCAAGTATTCCTTTAAAGTCATGAGAGCGTTAGGCTGGCAGCAGTTTTGAATCTGGCCGCTTTTGCAAAGACTCATGAAACGGTCACCGGTGCGGCCTTCCCTGTAGCAGGCAGTGCAGAAAGAGGGAATATAGCCCATATCCATAAGCCAGTGGACTACCTCATCCAAGGAACGTTGGTCAGATACGTCAAACTGTTCCGTATCTGTAGGCCGGATCTCCTCCTGATAGCCGCCGACGCTGGTCCTGGAAGCGCCGCTGATCTGGGATACGCCCAAACGGATCACCTTTTCTCTCACTTCCTGGCTTTCTCTGGTGGAAATGATCATTCCTGTATAGGGAACGCAGACCCGGATCAGTGCACAGAGCTTTCCAAAGATTTCATCGCTGATTCCATTGTCAAATGCAGACGGGTCAATGTCATCGGCTTTTTTAATCCTGGGAACGCTGATGGTATGGGGGCCCACTCCGTGAACCGCTTCCAAGTGCTCTGCATGCATCAAAAGTCCGGCAAATTCGTATTTATACATTTCAAGGCCAAAGAGCACGCCCAGGCCCACATCGTCCAGACCTCCCTTCATGGCACGGTCCATGGCTTCCGTATGATAAGCATAATCGTGCTTTGGTCCGGTGGGATGTAATTTCTCATAGCTTTCCTTATGGTAGGTTTCCTGGAACAGTATATAGGTTCCGATGCCGGCTTCCTTAAGCTTCTCGTAATTTTCTACGGTGGTTGCCGCAATATTTACATTGACACGGCGGATAGCTCCGTTTTTATGCTGTATGGAATAAATGGTCTTAATACAGTCCAGTATATATTCGATAGGGTTATTTACCGGATCTTCCCCCGCTTCAATGGCCAGCCGTTTGTGGCCCATGTCCTGAAGGGCGATAACCTCCCTTGCCACTTCTTCCTGGGTCAGCTTCTTTCTGGCAATATGTTTGTTTTTTAAATGGTATGGGCAATAGGTACAGCCATTGACACAGTAATTGGAAAGATAAAGAGGTGCAAAGATAACGATGCGGTTTCCGTAAAAATCTTTTTTAATCTGTTCCGCCAGATCGTAAAGTTCCTGAATCTTTTCCGGAATCTCACAGGACAGAAGCACGGAGGCCTCCCGGTGGGTTAAGCCCTTCCTCAGCTTCGCCTTTTCAATGATCTGGTCTACCAGAGCTTCATTGTTCTTATTCTGCTCCGCATAATCGAGGGTTGCGAGAATTTCTTCGTGGGAAATGAATTCCTCTGCTTTCAGTGATTTTGGATCATACATAATGTTTTTCCTTTCTTTTGGGTCAGCTTAAGCTTCTCCGTCAGTAATTTTTATTTTAAGGCTGTTACGCCTTTGCCCCCTGATAGGCTGTTTTAGAACTGATGCCTTTCAATTTTCCGATTTTTCCCGTCATTGCGGAAATAATGCTCTGAGGCGCATCCACAGCTATGCTTATGATGCTCACCTCTTTCTTGGGATAGGGTATCCCCATACGGCCGATGATGTGTTTCCTGTATTCATGGAGAATCTCATTGAGGAGTTCTACCGATTCTTCCTCTTCCACCACAATACCGATCACCGCAATTCTCGTTTCCATGGCAATTCCTCCGTTTTCCATTTTCTTAGGGCAGCTGATTTGTCCGTTTTTTACACAAAAAAACGCGCCATAAAGGCGCGGCAAACAAACGATCCCCAAACTGCCGAACCTTCTACCTCAAACTCTGTTTTTGGTGTCAGGATACTATCTTGGTATAACAATAACATAATTGAGGATTTTTTTCAATACTGTTGTTTCTTTTTGCCGGAAATGAAAAAAGGCTTCCCGGAAAACCCGGGAAGCCTGATTCTTCATTAATCTTCAACAGAAATGATTTCTTTCTTGTTATAAGAACCGCAAGCCTTGCATACTCTGTGAGACATCATAAGTGCGCCGCACTTGCTGCATTTCACTAAGTTTGGAGCGCTCATCTTCCAGTTTGCTCTACGTTTATCTCTTCTTCCTTTAGAAGATTTGTTCTTTGGACAGATAGACATGGTTACACCTCCTTAAACTGTTTAAAAATATCCTGGATAACTGCCATTCTAGGATCTGCAGACCTAATATCGCAGTCACAAGTCTCGCGATTGAGATTTGTTCCACATCTATTACAAATCCCCTTGCAGTCATCGCTGCAGAGAACTTTCATAGGCAGGTTCAGTATGAGTTCATCACAAACCAACTGGT
>JASGGP010000355.1:0-4542 GCA_047604985.1 Lacrimispora sp. | reverse complement strand
TTGTACCGCCCGGCTGGGTTCACGCCACAGTGAACGCCGATGTATCAAGAACCATGTGCTTTGGGGCATGGTGCGTCCGGGATTACGGATTTGAATATGAAGCGGTGAGAAGCCATGGGGGAATTGCTTATTTCCCCTATGTGGAAAAAAACAGTATTTTATGGAGAGAAAACCCTGCTTACCGGGGGGGACGCCTGATTGAGAAGACGCCAAGAGAATATACGGAGTTTGGAATCCGCAAAGGGACTCCCATCTATACCCAGTTTCAGGAGAATAAAGAAGAGTTTTCCTTTGTGACAAGACCTCAGGATTATATAAAGCTATGGAAGGAGTTTCAGCCGTGAAAATAATAGAACCGAAAGCAGTGCATGATTTTTATAATGGAGTGATTGAGGGAGAGCTTGTAATTACAAGCAGGAAGCTGCTGAAAGATATTCTGGCGGCTTATGAGGCTCCGGACGGAGAGGAGAATGGGGAGCAGGTAATGTATGAGGTCTACTGCTACGAGGATAAGGAGAATTCTCAGCAGGGAAGCTTAAGCTGGGGGCTCACGGTCATGTATCCGGAGAGGGTCAACGGGGAGTGCAATTTCACCAGGGGGCATATTCACGAGGATACCTCCTGCGGGGAATTTTACTTTGGACTCTCAGGAGAAGGGCTTCTTCTTTTGATGGATATGGAAGGGAATGCATGGGCGGAAAAGATTTATCCTAATTCCCTCCACTATATCGACGGGAGACTGGCTCACCGTCTGGTAAATACCGGGGACCAGGTGCTGAAGGTGGGGGCCTGCTGGCCGCCCCGCGCCGGCCATAACTATGAATGGGTAGAAAAGCATCCGTTTCCGGTGAGAGTTTATAAAAAGAATGGAGAAATTGTATGCATATAGACAGGAAATCCCAATATGAGAAGTATCCGCAGATAAAAATTCGGGATTTTGAACATGAGGTATTTGCCGGATACGGAGAAATTACAGAGGAATTAAAATCAAAGGTAAAGCACACACCCTTTGTTATGGTTGTGGACTGCTATCCAGGGGTGAATGACGAAGAAGTGCTGGAGGCCCTTTCCCAGCTGGGGGCAGACCGTCTGGTGCAGACGGCGGAGATCTTTAAAGAAGAAAAAGCAATCCGGGAACAGTTAAAATACCAGCTGACCGACGACCGTGTATTTGGAAAGATGTATGCAGGAGAAATCCTGGACTTTATGGACCTGGAGAAATTGTCAAAGGCTAGGGCAGAGGTGGCGGAGGCAAAAGGCTTTACGGTTGTCTATGGATTCGGTGCATCTCTGGTAGCCCGGGGGGACCTGCTGGTTTATCTGGATATGGCAAGGTGGGAGATTCAGCTCCGCTACCGTAAGGGCATGGGAAATTACCGGGCGGATAACGGGGATGAGGATATTTTAAGGAAATTTAAAAGAGGATTTTTTGTGGAATGGAGAATCGCCGACAAGCACAAGGCACAGCTGTTTGAGCGCATGGACTATCTGATGGACACCAATAAGACAGGAGCTCCCAGGATGATCAGCGGCAGGGCCTTTTTAGGGGCCCTGCGGGAAGCTGCCGGGCGGCCGTTCCGCACAGTGCCCTATTTTGACCCTGGGGTATGGGGGGGACAGTGGATGAAAGCGATTTTCGGCCTGGATTCTTCCGAGGAAAATTATGCCTGGAGCTTCGATGGGGTGCCGGAGGAAAACAGCCTGCTGTTTAATTTTGGCAAAGCCGTGGTGGAGGTTCCCGCCATGGACCTGGTGCTGTATCAGCCGAAGCAGCTTTTGGGGGAACATGTTTATGCGCGTTTTGGGGCGGAATTTCCCATCCGGTTCGATTTCCTGGATACCATGGGAGGCCAGAATCTGAGCTTTCAGGTACATCCGCTGACCGAATATATTAAAAAGCAGTTCGGCATGCAGTATACCCAGGATGAGAGCTATTATATTCTCGATGCAGAGGAAGATGCGGCGGTTTATCTGGGATTGAAGGAGGGCATTGACCGGGAGGAGATGATGGAGGCATTAATGGATGCCCAGGAAAGGAAATGCTCCTTTGACGCGGAGAAATACATCAACCGTTTTCCTGCGAAAAAGCATGATCATTTCCTGATTCCGGCGGGCACCTGCCACTGTTCGGGAAGCACTGCCATGGTACTGGAGATCAGCGCCACACCTTATATATTCACTTTCAAGCTATGGGACTGGGGACGTCTGGGGCTGGATGGAAAGCCCAGACCTATCCATATTGAACATGGAAAAAATGTCATCCAGTGGGACAGAACCACAAAATGGGTGGAGGAGAATCTTGTCAACGCCTGCTATACGGTGAAAGAAGAGGACGGATATTTAGAGGAGCATACAGGGCTTCATGAACTGGAATTTATCGAGACCAAGCGTTACTGGCTGGACCGGCCGGCAGAACTCAATACAATGGGCACCGTTCACATGCTGAATCTGGTGGAAGGAAGTGCTGCGGTAGTGGAAAGCCCGTCAGGCGATTTTGAGCCATATGAGGTCCACTATGCGGAAACCTTTATTGTTCCGGCCAGCGTGGGCCCATATCGGGTGAGGCCGGCAAAGGACCATGAAAGGATCGGTTTGATAAAGGCATATGTCAGATAAAATTCGGGGTGAGAGAATTCACCTGGTGGCCGTGGATATGGACGGGACCGCCCTTGGATCCGATGGGAAAGTGCCGCCGGGAACTCTGGAAGCGCTGAAGAAATGGATGGAAAACGGCGGTCTGGTGGTTCCGGCCTCAGGAAGGACTTATGGATGGATTCCTCAGGAGATTCTGGGGCTGGGAGTGCCCTACGTGATATCCGCAAACGGGGCATCCGTCATTGATACGGGAACCGGGAAGTACATTTATGAAAGCAGAATCAAGCTTGCGGAGGGCCTGGCCCTCCTGAGCTATTTGCTGACTGAAAACGGCCAGTACTATTTTCAGCAGGAAGACCGGTATTATGAAGGCGCTGACCGATGGGAAGAGATGGAGAGGAAGCATCCTTATATGGTGTCGGCAGGTTTTTCCAGGAGAGAAAGGCTTACAGACCTGCTGGGATTTTTGGCAGATAAGGGAGAGGATATCCAAAAGATTGGTTTTATGGCCTTTGATGAAGAGGCGGAAAACCGGGTAATGGCCTGTGGAAAGCATTTCCCGGGCTTCACCATTTTGAAAACGGGCCGGATGTGTCTGGAGTTTAACCGGAAAGGAACGTCCAAGGGAGAGGCGCTGAAATATTTATGCAATTGTCTCGCCGTGGAGCAGGAGAAAGTGGCGGCCATTGGGGACAGTGAAAATGATGTGGAGATGCTTGCCTGGGCCGGAGTGGGAGTAGCCATGGGGAATGCCCCGGCAGCGGTGAAAGAGGCGGCAGACTTTGTGACGAAGACTAATGACGAGGAGGGCGTGGCATGGGCTTTGGAACGCATCCTTGAGGGAAGATGGAGAAGGCCGGATGGCCTTGACTGACAGGAAATGGAAGGATGTCATCTGCATCTGCTGAAAGTAAAGTGAGAATGTAGTTTATTTCAGTAAATATTTGAAATAATAGATATTGACGTAAACTGGATATTACAGCGGCATTCAATAAACAGAAAGGCAGATGTTATGGCAGAGGAAAATAATAATATGGGAGAACTGTTCCGGCAGATGGAATATCATTTGCTTCATGACGAACGTCCATCGGAATATCTGGAACAAATCAGCAGGGAACCGTGGTTTATGGATTACCCCTTTTCCATGCTTGGTAGGATGAAGGAAACCCCGCAGTCAAAAAAGTATCATCCGGAAGGAAGCGTATGGAATCATACGATGATGGTAGTGGATCAGGCGGCGGAACAGAAAGTAAAGAGCAAAGATGCCCGGACCTTGATGTGGGCGGCACTGCTTCATGATATCGGCAAACCGGCAGTGACGAAAGTCAGGAAAGAGAAAATTACCGCATATAATCATGATGCTGAGGGGGAACATCTGACGGAGGACTTTTTGCACTGCTTTTCCGAAGATGACAAGTGGATCGGGGCTGTTGCAAAACTGGTCCGGTATCATATGCACATTCTGTATGTGACAAATGGGCTGCCTTTTGGCGATATCAATGGCATGAAACGGGAAACAGATGTCGGTGAAGTTGCACTGCTTGGGCTTTGTGACCGGATCGGAAGGAGCGGAAGCGTTCTGGAAGATGAAGAAAAAGCGGTCAGATTATTTTTAAAGAAAATGGGGAAAATGTGAAATCCTGCTGTATTCATTAATTTTCTTATAATAAGTTGGATCTTTAATTTCATCCAGAAAGTAATAAGTCTGGAGGCAAATCCACTTGATTTGATTGTTAACTTCCGTATAAAACATTTAGCTTATAAATAACATCCGGAAATAGGCAAATGATCATCATTGTATTATAATTAAAGAGAGGTTATAGAAATTAAGGGATTTAGAAAGGCTTATTATGAAAATAAATTATGGAATTATATCAACGGCTGCCATCGGAAAACGATTTGTCGGTGCAGTGAACGCCAATGGAGGCTCGGTGACTGGGGCAGCGT
>JASGGP010000354.1:0-4565 GCA_047604985.1 Lacrimispora sp. | reverse complement strand
CTTTTTGGGTATAGGAGGAGGGCCGGTGAATCTGGTGGTTTTGTTTTATTTTTTCTCTATGGACACCAAGGTGGCGGCACAGAATTCTCTGTATATCATATGGATTTCCCAAATAGCCAGCCTGATCAGTACGCTGGTATCAAAAACAGTCCCGGAATTTTCAATAGTACTGCCTGTGCTTATGGTTGCCGGTGGAATTCTGGGCGGTATAGGAGGACATGTGATCAATAAAAGAATAACTTCCAGAGCAGTGGAAAGACTGTTTATTGCTCTGATGATGTTGATTATTGGAATCAATATCTATAATATTTTTAGCATATGTCTTAGATACGCGTAAAATTCTGCGGCAATGTATTTTGTATTATGTCCATGGCAGAAAACAGAAAGACATAAATAGGAGAGAAAATTATGCCGCCAATTAATGTACTGATAAAGCCGGCTTCCGGTAACTGCAATATGCGCTGTGACTACTGTTTTTATTACGATACCATGTCCAAGAGAGAACAGCCCTCCTACGGTTTTATGAGTCTTGAGACCCTGGAAACCGTGATCCGAAAGGTGCTTGCATATGCGGAGGGAAACTGTACCATCGCCTTTCAGGGAGGGGAACCGACACTGTGCGGTCTGGATTTTTTTGAAAAACTTATAGAGTATCAGAAACGCTACAATGTGAATCATGTCAGGATACAGAATGCGTTGCAGACCAATGGATATCAGCTGGATCGGAAGTGGGCGGAGTTTTTTGTTAAAAACAACTTTTTAATCGGCATATCCCTGGATGGGGGACCTAAAATTCATAATTGTTATCGGAAAAACACAAAGAAAGAAGACACGTTTTTTACGATCATGAAAAATATTGAGTTGCTTCAGAAGGCCGAAGTGGAATTTAACATCTTGTCTGTTGTAAATAGAAAAACGGCTCCGGAAATTCGGAGAACCTATGAATTTTATCGGAAGAACCACTTAAATTATTTACAGTTTATTGCCTGCCTGGATCCTCTGGGAGAACCACCGGGGTTCAGAGAATATTCTCTGAGCCCTGAAGCTTACGGAAAGTTTCTGATTGATCTTTTTGATCTCTGGTATGAAGATTTGAGGCTAGGAAAGCAGCCTTACATCCGCCATTTTGAAAATTATATTTCCATTCTTCTGGGCCAAATGCCGGAATCCTGCGACATGCGGGGAATCTGCGGGAAACAGTATGTAGTGGAAGCGGATGGTTCCGTATATCCCTGCGACTTTTATGTAATTGACAGCTGCAGGCTGGGAAATTTTTGTGAAGATTCAGTGGAGCAGATCGATCAGGTGAGAGAGCGGATAGGTTTTATCAAAGAATCCCAGCAGAAGGAGATTAACTGCTCAAATTGCAAGTATGAGGCTCTTTGCCGCGGTGGATGCAGAAGAACAAGGCAGGCGGAGCGGGGGCACCATCAGTATTTCTGCAGATCTTATCAGATGTTCTTTGAGGCATGCCTGCCTAGAATGCTGGAAATTGCAAAGAGGATCGGTTCGATTTAGCATAAAACTCCGATTACTGTGTTTGATTCATTTATAGCCGACAGTACATTACGAAATTTGGTGTTTTGGTCCCCCGACCAGTATAGCGCTGGGTCTTGCCGGTTTACCCGCTCTTGTAGGATTTGGCACAAGTACTGTTTTGGCGACGGCTTCAGGCTCCACCATCGATTTGACCGGTGGCACAGGAGTAATGGCGAATTTGGCATTTTCTGCTCCAAGAACTGGCATAACAGTTCACGTCAGCTATATAGTTCACCTACACGAAACAACACGTTTTTCCGATATCAGGATTTCATTAGCCAATACTTTGACTGGTTACGCCAGCGCGGGTGTTAATATTTCATAATAAAATATATCAGGGATTTGATATGGGAGAGATGGATATAAAAGCTCTGACATCAAAAATATTTAGTATCAGACAGATAATAAAAGCTGAGATATTTATGGATGGCTTATATCATGGTTCTATCAATTCTTAAAATCCTACGGTTTCGGTAAGAGAGCAGGCATTCGCCTGCTCTCTTCGAGCTGTGGACAAAACTACTCTTTAAGATATAACATTGAATATAGGACTATAAATATTAGGTGCTATATTTTTCCTTTTTAAATTCATAATACTTAAATATTTCATATTTGCAAAAGTATTGAAATCCTGTTATCAAAAGGCCGGAAAGAACAGCGTCGGATACATGAAAGGTCTGTATCGGAGGCTTTCTTTAAATATTAGAAAGCATTTCAAACAGTCTATTGATATTTACCTGGCCATAACCCCATATGTTATTCGGATAAGTGATTGTATCGCTTCGCAGTGCACCCTGTATCAGCAGTCTATTGATATCGTTACCAGTCATTCGCACATAATTCTCTCTGACAATTGCCCATTCAAGAACCATTGCTATGATACCTGTTGTATGAGCTGCAGCGGCTCCGCTTCCTGTAATTGTTCCATATTGATTATTAGGCAGTGCACAGGCAATCTGGTAACCTGGTGCAGCAAGATCTGGTTTGATTTGACCGTTTCTTGTGTAACCTCTGCTTGATTCTGTCATAATACTATCGTTGAGCTGATTATAAGCGGTAACGGTCAGGACGTGCCGGGCGTTTCCTGAAGAGGTTATGGTAGTATTTGGATCCGAGTTTAAAAAGTAGGTTTCTTTTGAGATCAAATCTCCTGCCGGCAGCCAGGAATGAAAGGAAAATGAGCCATTATCCATGTTTTCAACATGCATATGCCAGACTCCCGGCAGGGCATTGTTAAAGCGTATTAATATTAGCTGATCCCCGGTATCTTCCTCAAAAATAATGTTGTTAACTAAAATGACCGTTTGATTAAATATGAAATTAAATCTTCTGCATTGATTAATCGCAGGAAAAACCAACTGAGTAGACTCCCGGTTAGGTGAGGAAATATCAACGGATAGCCTTGTTGGGGAATGTGACCATATTTCCATGGAAAACAGACTGTCGTTACTTCCTACTCTTAATTCGAAATTGTTATAATAAGGTTCGGCAATAGTAGAATTAAAATAATGTCTCTGGTCGTTGCCCTCGTTTCCAGCGGAAACGGAAATTCCGATTCCAGGCAGCAGCGCTAAGTCATCTAAGTAGCGGCTTCCGGCCCCACGCCCGTCATGGCCGCCTTGGCTTGTTCCAAAGGCAATACAAATGGCAATAGGTTTTCCAAGCCTTTGGGAAACAGTGAACAGATAACGTGCGGCCAGCAGAACATCAGATTCCTGAAAGCAAAGAATGCTTCTCTGGAATAAAAAAAATCTCCTTTAGATTTTTCTTGGCATCTTTTACTTTTACGATCACTAAGTCTGCTTGGGAAGCGACGCCGCTGAAGCTTTGATCCTGGTTTGGAGTGCCTGCTGCAATGCTGGCAATCGCTGTTCCATGGCCGTTGGTATCCACGGACGGGACAATGGACAGAGGATTTTCCGATTGCAATGCGGCATTGATCTGGTCTCTGCCGTATTCGGAACCAAACGTAAAATTTTCCGGGCGTTCTCCACTTTGTTCGGTCTGGTCCCATATTGACAAAATACGGGTGGTCCCATCACTGTTTTTAAATGCATGATGCTGATAATCAATACCGGTATCAATAATTCCAATAAGTACATTTTTCCCGAATAGACCTAAGTATGGATTGTTCTGAACTGCATTGATACCGGATTTCTCAATGCTGATAGTAGAAGCCAGGGAGTAGATGGAAGGAAAGAAACTATAGGGATGTCGGCCTAAAATGCATCCCTGTGCTTTGTCTGCCAGGATATGAAGCAAAGAAAGCCTTTCATTTAAAAATGTAATGTTTTCGCCGGTATCATATGTTGGAGCGAGAGAGTTGCTTATGATTAAATCATAATAATTATTATCAAGTATTTTCTCCATGGCCTCCCCCAGTGGTTTCTATTATTTTGCATGATATATTTTATGCAGTGAAATCCCTGTTATGAGAGTGGATAATTACTAATGCCATGGCAGTGGAAACCGCAACGTATGCGGTAACGCACACTCCGGATCAGGATGGGGTGCTGCGGTGGCCAAGGTGTGCAATGCAGCATGTCCCTTATGCTTATTCCCATTACACAATTCCAATGGATGGGTTCTCAATATTAACGCTAACAGTGCTGATTTTCCTTGCCTTTGCGTTATAAGCATTGGACTGTAGGGTTTCAAAAAAAGAATATTGGCCAGGTATAGACTGAATGAACCAGTAATTACCTGGGTTCCTTTTCAGAAATTACATTATGTTTATAAAGATGAAACCTTCCTATAACGGTTCAATACGAAAGGCGGCACTTTCCAAATAAAAAAAGTGAGTTTGGCAGGTTTCTCTCCATACCCGAATAACGTTAAAGCCTTCTGAACTCGAGAGTTTGGAAAGTATATCGTAAAGAATGATAAGCACAAATTTCCCGGATTGAAGAAGTGATAAAAGAGATAGTCAAATTATTTTGCAAAATTATTGACTAAATCAGTCAAAAGTGTTATGCTTATTATTGACTCGTTTGGTCAACGATTTGTTTTTTTGTTTTAGAAAGAAG
>JASGGP010000353.1:0-4583 GCA_047604985.1 Lacrimispora sp. | reverse complement strand
CAGGGAGGGAGTAAATGTGACAAACGTCAGCTTATCATGGAAAATGTTTTCCGTTTTCTGCATCAGAAAACCGGCGATGGTATCCGCCGCTGCTACATCCGAACTGCTGTAAAGGGCATCGTAATCTTTCTGAAATAATATCTCGTAGCCAATGATCTTGTCCTCTTTCAGCGCCTTGATAGGCTGCCGGGTGACATACTTATCCATTCTTTACCCTCCTCTGGAGCAGATGATCGATCACTTCCACCAGATGGCCGATTTCAGGCTTGCTTAGCTGCTCATCCGCACCAAGCTGTTTTCCTTTTATCATCAATTCCTGATTAATCATAGAAGAGAAAATAATCAGAGGAATGTGCTGTAACTTTCTATCCTCTTTCACCAGCTTGGTCAGACGATGCCCATCCATCTCCGGCATCTCAATATCCGTAATGATAAGGCTTACCTTTTTATCCAGGTCGGAATCATCCCGGATGGTCTTTAAGTAATCCCAGGCTTCCTGTCCGTTGTTCTTAAATGTCAGGTTCCCGTAGCCTGCCTTTCTAAGAGCAGCCTCAATCATCTTCGCCAGGAGAATGGAATCTTCTGCAATAACTATGGGATTATCCACTCTCTCCCTGTGTCCAAGGCGGCTGATCTCGTCAAGCTGGATTCCTGTTTCAGGAGCGATATCCGCTACGATCTTTTCGAAATCCAGAATAGTGACCAGATCGCCGCCGCACTGGGCGATTCCCGTTGCCACACCTTCCTCGCCGCGGCTGATGGTATCATCCGGCTTTTGTATGCTCTTCCATGAAATGCGGCTGATTCCCACCACGCTGTGAACGCGAAATGCGATGTGAAGCTTGTTGAAGTTTGTGACGATGAATAAGTCTTTCGCCTGTCTTTCCGTCGTCTTCCCAGTCAAATAGTAAGGAAGATCGATCACCGTAAGAAGAATATCCCTGGGTTTGAAAATACCTTCCACCGCCGGGTGGGCGTGAGGGATAGGCTTTACCTTATCTGACATCATGATCTCACGCACTTTTGCCACGTTAATCCCGTACAATTCGCCGTAAATGGTGAATTCCATTATCTCAATCTCATTGGTCCCTGATTCTAACAAAATCTCTGTTTCTGCCATAATTCCTCTCCTTTATCCCAATATAATCCGGCAAAAACATCCGCCTGTTAAAACATCGACACATTTCTGCCATTTCATAATGTTTACAAAACAATTTCCGCTCTGCCATAGGTCCGAATTTTTACAGTTCCCGTACTTACATCAAAACTCATGGTGCGCGCGTAATTTTCCCCCACATCCGCAGACGCAAGGCGGACTCCTTCTGAATACAGAATCTGTTTTACGCTGGTGACGTTGCGGGCTCCGATGTTGCCCAGCGCACTGCTTCCCTGAGATTCGAACATTTTGGCCCCCCCGGCTATCTTTGCGATCAATCTGGCTTTCCTGGCTCCCATTATCTCAATCTTGCGGAAAGTTTCCGCAAGTCCGGTATCTGCATATTTAAATACATTTCCGTCTCCCAATCCATATACCTCAGGAAGCATGATATGTACGAGAGCACCAAGCTTTATCATGGGATCATACAGGCTGATTCCAACACAGGAGCCAAGCGCATAGGTAATCAGAGTTCCTTCCTGCCTGGCAAATTTCATGTCCGCAATTCCTACCGTCAGTTGTTTATCCATTCGCAATCCCCAGCTTTTCCATTAAAAAGTTTAATGACTGAATATCTGGCATCATCAGCAAATCACTTTGAAGCACTTTACCCCCTATCACAAATTGACCGCTGATCATCATCATCTTATCCGTCTGATAACCAAATTCCACCATGGGAACGCTTAAAATGCCTCCCAGCATGTTCACGGCGATGTCAGGCACCGATAGGTTGATAGCCACGTCGCTGAGGGTGGACATGGCATTTACGTAAGAGGAGATGATAATATTTCCGATTTCCTCCAGAGCAGACGTTTCCATTACGTTTAACTGGTAGTAATCCTGGATTTCCTGCTGCATGACGCTGGTAAGGACTTCGTTGATAAAATCCAGCTTCAGGATAAACAGCATCAGCCCGTTAATCTCACCGGACATCTTCACCAGAATGGCCGCCACAATTTCTTCCGGATCTCCAAGAAATTTAATGGCCTCATTATATCCCAGGATCTGGACATCAGGAAGGGTCATCCGCACACCCTTTCCCAGCAGGGAGGATAATGCGGTAGCAGCATTTCCGGTACCAATGCTGCCGATCTCACGGATTAAGTCCAGGCCTAATCCATTCACTTCATCGTAACGTGTTATTTTCATGATATCGCCCTCTTTCATCAGCGCCTGCGGCGTTTTACCGCAGCTCGTTTATTTTCGCCTCGATTTCATCGGAAGTCTGGACCATTTTCAGCGCATAGGAATAAGCCCTCTGCGCTTCTATCATTCTGGTCATCTCCTGGGCAAAGTCCGTGCCGGATTCTTCCAGAGCTCCCTTGACAGTCTTTGCATTCTCAAGCAGAATGGGGTCCCCGTTTTTCGCAGTCACACTGAATTCGTTATCTCCAACGCTCTCGATGCCATCTCTTACGGCAAAGGTATATACACCCACCGCATGGGGATCATGCTCACCCTCTTCCAGCTCTTCATCCTCTTCCTCTTCTTCCTCATCGGAGCCGGGATATGTAGCCGGTTTTACATCATAGCTGATTTCTTCCTGATCCATATTGAGGACTCTTTTTCCGCTGGAATTTACCAGATAAAACTTGTCCCCTGCTTCGGAAAGCTGAAAGCCTCCGTCACGTGAATAGGTTATGGCACCGGAAACCGGGTCCTTCAGCATGAAGAATCCTTCTCCGTCAATGGCATAATCGTTGTCCCGGCCTGTGGTATTGTAACCCATAGGGCTCATATCGGTCTTCACCACATCCAGCTTTGTTCCGCTGCCCATTTTTGCAGCGTCTCCGCCTTCAGTGCTTGTTGTGCGGGCATGGATTAAATCGGCAAAGGTACCGTACTGAGCCTTATAGCCTACGGTATTCACATTGGCGATGTTGCTTGACACCACATTCATCTTTGTCTGCTGGGCCATGGCTCCCAGGGCTCCTGTATAAAATGACTGATTCATCTATGATTCCTCCCTTATACTCTTCCTATGTCGGTGACGATCTTGCTCATAAGCTGATCATACATCCGAAGCACCTGGGCGGCACTCTGGGATGCCCTCTGGCTGCTCATCATGGAGGTCATTTCTTCAATAGGATCAATGTTGGACCGCTCAATGGACTTCCACTGAATTCCGCCGTCTGTGGCTTTGGAATCGGCAGTTGTGGTAAATGTGCCGTTATCTCCCTTTACCAGCTGGGTGTAGTCCTCAAAGTCCACAACCCCAAGCTTTCCTAAGAGAACCGGCTCCTCATCCTCCGTACTTCCTCCGTCTTCATCGGTTTTAATGCCTTTGATGGGCTCCTCATAGATATTTCCGGACTTGTCCACGGTAAAATGGTCTGAAGTAAGCTCTATAGGATTTCCATCCTCGTCCAGAACCCTGCCGATGGAGGAAAGGCAGAGGTAGCCGTCGTCATCAACTTCAAAGGAACCGTTTCTTGTATAGAGACGGTTTCCATCCTTATCCTGAACGGTAAAAAATCCAGGCTTTGTCAGAGCGAAATCCAGATTTCCTCCGGTTTCCTCCAAAGCTCCCTGGTCATAGCTGACCTCTGTGCTTCTGGCCGCACGGGCCATGGATATTGAGCCGATCTGTGTCGGACTGCTTTTGTCCCTGTTTCCGGTCCGGTAGAGCATTTCATCCTTAAAGGTTGTGCTGACCATACGGTCCGACTTATATCCCGGAGTGCTGACGTTGACCATGTTGTTGCCAATCACATTCAAATTCCGGTTCTGGTAAAGCATTCCTGATGCCAGATTATAAAACCCTTGAAACATAGCTGTTTGCCCCTTTCTTATTTCCTGCCCATGTTTTATGGGCGTATAGGTACACCCGAAGGGTGCTTCTTATTTCCCATTTATAAAATTGGTCAGATACAGTTTAAGCTTCTGAATTGCGTTGGAATGAATCTGAGAAATTCTCGGCTCGCTGACATTCATGACCTGTGCAATCTCTTTCATATTTAATTCGTCCATATAGTACAGCGAGATAACCTTTTGTTCGTTTTCTTTTAAATTATTTATGGCAGATACAAGAACTTCCTTGAATTCTTCCTGAAGGTAATGCTCTTCAGGCTGGTCATTTTCATTTACCGACGGAAGCTGTACCGCCTTTTTATTGTCATTTCCCGCATCTAAGACCATGTCCAGGGAAATGACACTGTAAACATTGGTCTTACCCAGGGCTTCCTGGTATTTCTCCAGACTGACGTTCATATATTGGGCTGTTTCCGCCGGGGAGGGGAATCGGCCCAGCCGGTTGCACAGTTCCATGACCGCATTATCCATTTCCTTGGCGTTCTTTCTTACGCTTCTCGGAATCCAGTCCTGCTTCCTTGCCATATCAATAATCATTCCGCGGATCCGCTTGGAAATGTATGTCTCAAATTTCACATTCATTGCGGGATTGAAAAATTCGATCCCGAAATGAATG
>JASGGP010000352.1:0-4632 GCA_047604985.1 Lacrimispora sp. | reverse complement strand
CCCGGCCATGACAATTCCCGCTTTTGTGAAAGAAACGACCAGCTGCCACAGACAAAGAAACAGAAAAATAGCGATTGTAGCACAAATGGTCTTCTCATACTGTTTCGCATCCCGGAAGCGTTTGTTCATTCTCTTCTCACTCCTTTCACTACCTGCTCCTCAATCAGAGTGAGAAGCCAGGAAAACAGTGCACCGATGATTCCAATGGCAATCATGCCGCAGATAATGATATCCGGGCGGTAAATTCCCCTGGCCTGCTGGATCATATATCCCAGTCCTTTGGTGGATGCCAGCATTTCTGCCGCTACAATGCAGGTCCAGGAAGCTCCAAGAGCCACCCTTACTCCTGTCATCACCAGAGGCAGGGAAGTGGGTACCGCAATGTTTATCAGCATCTGGAAATTAGATGCTCCAAAGGTCTGTCCCACCCACAGATGCACATCCTTTGTCTGCCTTACTCCGGTATAACTGTTCAGCACGCAGGGAACAAAGGCCGACAGGAACACCGTCACAATTTTGGAAGTGATTCCGATTCCAAAAAGCAGGATCATGAGCGGGATCCAGGCCAGGCCAGGTACCGGGCGGATCAAGTCGAACACCGGCCGCACAAATAAGTCAATTTTTTTATACCATGCCATCATAATCCCAAGAGGGGTTCCCACCAGCACTCCCATCGCCCATCCGCTCATGGAGATTTTTAAGGAAGACAGGATATGCTGGGGCAGAGTTGCGCCATCGGGCGCCGTAGATGTCAGTTTTTTTACAAATGTGGCCGCAATTGTTACCGGTCCCGGAAGGGTGGAACTTTTCGTCATCTTAAGGACGTCACAGCACAGCCACCAGATACCGATTAAAAGCACGATTGATAAAACAGAGAGCCACCAATAGTTATTTTTCTTTTTCACGATTTTCCGCCTTTCGGATTCCCCACCGGAATTACTTTATGGTAATTCCGGCTGCTTCAGATACATAGGTTGGATCAATGGATTTTTCCACGTTCGGCGCATTGTCTGCTACGATTTTTTCAGCGGATACCAGGAAATCCGTAATGGCAAGCCAGGCCTCGCCCAATTGATAGTCATCACGGCTCATGAATTCCGTACCCACGTACTGTCTGTCTTCTATTTCTTTTTTCAGATTTTCTTCTGTAAAGTCCTGTCCGTTGTCCGTATAGAACTTTTTTGTATACTCATATCGGGTATTTTCATCCTGCAGTTCATCCATGGCTCTCACCAGGCATTTCACAAACTTTGCCACGTCCTCCGGACGTTTTTCTACCACTTCTCTTCTTGCAAAGCTGCCATCGCACATATTGACTCCGGTGGCATCTTCAAAAGAACAGACTTTCACATATCCTAAATCTTCCATCTGGTAACTGTAAGGAGGATTCATGGCAGCCAGGTCTCCTTCTCCTGTCTGATAGGCCTGAAATGCTGATGCATACTCCATGTTCACCTGCTCCACATCTGTGGGCGTCAAGCCAAACTTTGCCGCATAGCACTCCGTCATATACTGGACTGCGGTTCCAAGAGGTTCAAGGATCTGTTTGCCTTTCAGTGTCTCTGCGCTGCCGTATATCTCTGGACTATCAGCCAGAGTCTTTCCTGCTGCCACAAGATCACTGTCAGAGCGTGCATAAAGCCCCATCCCCCCTGTTGTGTTCACATCTGCCAGCCATACACAATCCGCATTGGCCAGAGAATAAATAGAGGCAAAACCGGAACACGCAATATCCAGTTCCTCAGCCGCAATTGCCTCATTCACCGGAGCTCCGGTGGCGAAATACTCCAGGCTTACATTTAATCCCTCTTCTTCAAACCATCCCTGGTCTGCCGCATACTGAGCCGGAACTCCCACAGAAAGCGGCAGGACTCCGACTTTCAGAACCTCATTGCTTGACTCCGATCCTTTTTTTGATTCCGTTCCGCCTGCCTTTGCCTCTGTGGTCTGTGTTGCATCACCGCCGGCCTTTGTGCCACCGCAGCCGGTCATAGAAATCGCCATAATTGCAGCCAACGTCAGTGCGGCCATTGATCTTCCTGTCATGTACCCTCTTTTTTTCATGTTTACCTCTCCTTTTTCTTTTCCCAAAAGATTGTTTGCGTGTTCGGTAACGCTAATTTCAATATAGATTACTCCTATTCATTTGTCAATATTTTTTTCATTACGCCATATTTTTTGTATATTTCGCCGTATTTTTAATTTTGTTTTTGTATATAATCACAACAAATTACAGCATTTATTCTGTGTTTCTATCTTGAATTTTGTATAATTCCGGTAAATCATTTTTTTATTCTGCGTTATCGAAAACACACTCAAAGTTTGTTATACACTCATTTTCTTGACACGATTCCAACACTTTGTTAATATAGAATCATCTTAACGGATGGAATACAATCTTTGGAGGGTGACAATGGGAATTACACAGAGACAAATTGCAGAATTAGCCGGGGTTTCCATCGGAACGGTAGATCGGGCGCTTCATGACCGGGGACGGGTGGATCCGAAGGTTGCGGTAAGAATTAAACAAATAGCAAAGGAACTCGGTTATCGCCCTAATTCCGTAGCCCAAAGTCTTTCGATCCTCAAACGAAATTTAAAGATAGCAGTCATACTTCATATTCAAAGCCGCAATGCTTTTTTTGACGATATTATCCGAGGAATCTTAAAATGCAAGGAGGAAATTTCTGATTTCGGCATTGCAGTAGAGATCAAAGATTGCCCCGATTTTAATGCCAGGGAGCAGCTGAAGCTGATCAATCAGGCGTTGGAGGAAGGCGCCAGCGCCATTGCCATTGTTCCCATTAACCATCCGGTCATTAAGGAACGTCTCAACGAGCTGCATGAGCAGCAGTTTCCTGTGGTTTTCCTGACCAATATCATTGATGACACGGATTATTTAAGCTTTGTGGGCTGTAACTACACCTTAAGCGGAACCATAACCGCCGGCCTTTTAAACCTGGTGTGTCCGGACAGCGGAAAGCTGCTTTTATTCTCCCCCAGCTTCCAGATGCTGGGACACATACACCGTATGAATGGATTGAAAACTGCACTGGAGCTGGAATATCCCCATATCTGCCTTCAAGATGTGATCGAGCTGACCGGCAACGACATAAAGGACTATCAACTGACCAGGAATGCTCTGAGTGCCTTTCCTAACACCAACTTAATCGTCTGTCCCGGTGCCTACAGCTATGGAAATCTCCAGGCTTTCCAGGAAATGGACTATTTCAGAAGTTCCCGGATCATCTGCTACGATTCTTCTGATGAAATTGAAAAAGAGCTTCGAAACAGGAACATTACAGCCACTATTATTCAACAGCCTCAGCTGCAGGGATATACGGCCGTAAGGACACTGTTTGAATATCTCTCTTCTGGGAAATCCCCCACTTTTAGGGACCAGTTCATCCAGACCCGGATCATATTAAAGGAGAACCTTTCCGAGATGTAAATAGGAGAACAGGAAATCAACCCGATTACGATAGGGGAACACCATAGAAAAGAGGTTCTATACTGGATGTTGGGGTGTGCTTGAAAAACATATTTCCAACATTCTTTTTGTTGTAATAAAATACATCTATAAGAAGCCTTCCAAATGCATTATCCCGACCAAGGTTTAATGTTAACGGAGATGACCTCTTATAGATGTACACTAATTATGGCAAGGCCTTTTTAGACTTGGAAGATGTTTTTGTAAAAAAGTTGTTCACGCAGACTCTTTCTTAAAGACTTTTATTGAAACCGGACCCTCTGAGCAGATCTGCTCCTGTTGTGGCTGCAACATCAAAAGAGTTTATGATTATCGTACTCAGGGAACTGATGATATACCTCTTCAAGGCAAAACTGTCACTCTGGTCCTTCGGAAACGGCGTTATCTATGTACCTCCTGTGGAAAACGGTTTTTGGAACACTATTCTTTTCTTCTTTCCGATCAACACAGAACCAGGAGACTGGCTTTTTATGTTATTTCGCTCCTTCGCCAGACATCCTCTCTCAAGCAGGTGAATATCAATAGACTGTTTGAAATACTTTCTAATATTTAAAATGTAACCGTCAAGAAAGATAGTGTATAGAAAAACCGTTAGCTTTCTGATATACTTGAAAGCTAACGGCTAACGGCAAAGTTTGGGGATAGCCGAATTCCATGGCAAATAGTCTTCTAGGAATTCTGATTGAATGCGTATGTGAAAGCCTCCGATACAGACCTTTTCTGTATCCAACGCTGTTCTTTCCGGCCTTTTAATGACAAGATTACCAGCTTTTTCTTCCTATCAAAAAGTTGATTGATATAGTAGATTACTTGTGTAAGTATGGTTGTCTCCGGGCTGTTCACATCCTTTGGAAGATATTTTCTCGTATCCTTTATAGGAATACGTGTGGATGTTTTTGGTATAGCCTTTCAGGAACTTCTAAGGAAATGGAACTAAATTTTTTGTATGCTGATGCAGTTCTTAGAAACAAAAGAAATCAATTTATAATACAAAAGCCAGGATTTCAATCCGTTTGCGAATATGAAATATTTAAGTATTATGAATTTAAAAAGTAAATATAGCATTGAATATTTATAGTCCTATATTCAATGTTATATCTTAAAAAGTAGTTTTGTCCACGGCTCGAAGAGAGCAGACGAAT
>JASGGP010000351.1:0-4635 GCA_047604985.1 Lacrimispora sp. | reverse complement strand
CCTCCCCTTTCAGTTCATTCCGTGGCTGATCCTAATTCTGGCGGGCTACCTGATTTGCGTGCAGCTGGTAAAAGCCGTGTATATGCGGCGTTATAAGGAATGGATGTAATGGATGTAACCAACCGTATATTTGCAGAAAATCACCCGATGCTTTCCGGCATGCGGGTGATTTTTTGCGTCCGTCCATATAGAACATGACATGTACACGTCGTGTTTTGCATGGTATAATAAATAAAAGCGAGGAGGAGAAAAACGTGAAAATAGACAGGCACATAGGCATTCTTTCCATCCTGCTCCAGCGGGAGAAGGTCACAGCCCCATATTTGGCGGAAAGGTTTGAAGTATCCCGGCGGACCATTAACAGGGATATAGAGGGGCTGTGCAGGGCCGGGATTCCTATTGTAACGGAGCAGGGAAGGAACGGGGGAATCTCCATTATGGATGGCTACAAGGTGGATAAGACTCTTCTGACCTCGTCGGAAATGCAGGCCATTCTTTCGGGCTTAAGGAGCTTGGACAGCGTATCCGGCAGCAACCGGTACCAGCTTTTAATGGATAAGCTTTCCGTGGGCAGTCCGGATATTCTTGCCTCCAACCAGCATGTGCTCATTAACTTATCCTCCTGGTACAAGGCTTCCCTTACCCCTAAGATTGAGCTGATCCAGGATGCCATTGACGGGAAACACTTGATTGAATTTCTCTATTATTCCCCTTCCGGGGAAAGAGTCCGGGAAGTGGAACCCTACCTGCTGGTGTTCCAGTGGTCCTCCTGGTATGTCTGGGGTTACTGCCTGCTGCGGAATGATTTCCGCTTATTTAAGCTGAACCGGATGGACCGGTTAATGTGCAGGACGGAAATGCGGGAGGAAAGAAAGGTTCCCGAATTTTCCATAAGCCCAGAATGGAGATTCCAGCCGGAGGAAGTCCGGGCAACGGTGGTTTTTGACGGAAGGATGAAATGGAGGCTCATAGAAGAGTTCGGCCCCGGCGGCTTTGAGGAGCTGGAGGACGGAACACTCAAAAAGGAAATCCGCTGGGGCGATAAGGAGTCCCTGTTTTGCTGGCTCCTGGGCTTCTGCCGGCACGCAAAGATTTTGGAACCGGCGGAGTACCGGGAGGAATTCCTGGAGCTGCTGGAAAGTATTAAAAAAAGATATGAGGAAACATGACATAGGGCTGTCGCTGATTCTGTGGTATAGTTTACGAAAAGTAAATGGTGAGGAAGGAGATTAAGGTATGACAGAATTGACAGAATCCCGGCGTGAAACCCAATCCGGCAGGAGGATAAAAAGCAGCATTTATGAGGAATGGAGAAGCTATGAAAATGAGGAAATTCTCCTTCGCCCCGTGAGGGAAGCGGATGCACAGGAGCTTCTGCGGGTTTACAGCGACAAAGAAGCCCGGAAGCTGTTTAATATTGACAACTTTCCGGTTCCATGTTTCTTTGACACCCTGGATGAGATGAAGCAGGAGCTGGAATTTTATCGGAAATCATACAGCCGCAGGGAATTTGTCCGCTGGTCTGTTGTGGAGAAAAGGACCGAAGAAGTCATTGGCACGGTTGAAAATTTTCTCAGAGTTTCTATGGACCAGACAACCGGAAAGCCCAGGGACGCATTTCATAATACCATGATTCTGCGCATGGACATTCGGAGCGACCGTGAGAAGGAAGAGGTACTGCTTCCGGTGCTGCACCTTATTCTGGAGACTGCCTGGGATGATTTTGCCTGTGACCGCATGGCAACGAAGGCCCCGCCTTTGGCAGGGGAGCGGAGAAAAGTCCTGGAGAAAGCAGGATTTGAAGAGGCGGAAGAGGTGCTGATTGGGCATAAAGGGCAGAGGTATGTGGATTACTTTATAAAAAAAAGGCCCTGATGTGGTTTATGGGGAAGAAAAGAGGTTTATATATGGAAAACAGCAGAGAAACAGGTTTTCGGAAAATGACCATAGACGATTATGACGGCATATATGATCTATGGCTTCACACCCAGGGAATGGGGCTCAATGATCTTGATGATTCAAAGGAAGGAATCCGTAAATTTTTAAAAAGGAATCCGGAAACCTGCTTTGTGGCGGAGGATGGCGGCGTCATTGTGGGAGTGCTGATCGGCGGCCATGACGGAAGAAGAGGATATATTTATCATACCGCAGTGGCCTTATCCCACAGAAAACAGGGAATCGGCAATGAGCTGGTCCGACTGGCCATGAAAGCCTTGGAGCAGGAAGGCATCAATAAGGCCGCCCTTGTAGTTTTCGAAAGGAATGAATTGGGAAATGCTTTTTGGGAAAAACAGGGCTTTGATGTGAGAAATGATTTAATTTACCGCAATAAAGGCATCAGGGATATGACCAGAATTGATACATAACAGCGGATTCCTTTAGAAGTTCTCATTCCTGCCCGGCTGACAGAAGGCTGTTTAAAATCATTCCGAAGATAATGAGAAGGATTCCCATAAAGCCTGCTAAGTCAGGCATTCCGTCTCCCAGCAGCAAAATGCCGCCGATCAGCGTGAAAATAACCTCCCCTGATTGAGTGGATTCTACCACCGCAAGCTGCTTTGGATTGCTCTTAACCGAATCTGTTGCGCGAAAAAACAGCAGAGTGGCGATGACTCCGGAAAACAGTGCGGTGCAAAAGGACTGAACGGTCTGGCTGGCCGATGGGGGCCCCGCCTGAACCAGTCCATAGAGAGACAGGGCCAGCCAGAAAGGCATGCTGAAGAGGGTCATTCCATAGACCCGTTCCACTGTGGATATTTCCTTTCCGCAAAGTTCCATCATTTTCCTGTTTCCAAGGGGATAGGAAACGGCGGCGATGAGTATGGGGAAAAGCAAATGGGAGATGAGGCCCAGATCCGACTCTTTTACGTGCTTGAATTCCAGCAAAAATATGCCTGTCAGAATGACTGCGGCTGCAAGGAGGTTCCGGACCGGAATCTTTTTCCCAAAGAGAGGGGATAAGAATAGACCCGCTACAATGGTTATCTGCCAGCAGGAGGCCACCAGCCAGGATTCTCCGTGGTTTCCTGCAAAGGAAAGAGGCGCGTAAAACAGGCCGAAGCCTATGGTGCTCCACAGCAGCCAGCTTTTGTAATTCCTTTTAAGGACATTGTGAATGCCCTCAAATCCGTATTTTTTCCGGACAATGACCGCCATAAGGGGAAGGGTGAAAAGATACCGGAGAGCGGCGCTCCAGACCCAGTGCCCTCCGGATAGGTTCATGCTCCGGTTTAAAATAAAGGTGAATGCAAAAAAGAAAGAACCCGCAATTCCCAGAAACAGTGCTTTTTTCATAAATAATTTCCTCGCGTTTTTATGTATGCCAAGGCAGCCTGAGGCCTTTTCTGCCGGAAGCAGGTCTTTATCCCATTAATGGATGCTGAACCGGTTTGTTCCTGATGCAGGCCCTGGTTGTGACGTAGTACTGTATATATTAGCACATAAAATTGCCATAGAAAAGAGGAAGAATTGATTCCTGCTTTCTATATAAGAACAGGGGAGGCCTTTGTTGTGAAAAGAAATATAGGATTGCCGGGTTTAAAAACACATAATATAACGGGCCTGACAGTAATTCGGAGTTAAGATATATTTGCCTGGAAGGAATGGGACCATAGCAGCCCGAAGGTGTTGACAATCCCCGGGTTTTGTCCCATAATATACATATACTCCCTATGGTATATGGGATACGCGGAGGTCTAAGATGAAACAGTGTATGGATGCCGAGAACCTGCATCGGCGGTTAAAAAAGATCATCGGTCAGGTGCAGGCAATTGACCGCATGGTAGAGGAAGACGTTCCCTGTGAAGATGTACTTGCACAGATCAATGCTGCAAAGTCTGCGCTCCACAGGGTAGGACAGGTTGTTCTGGAAGGGCACATCAATCACTGTGTCCGGGATGGGATTGAGCACGGGGATGCGGATAAGACCATTGAAAGCTTTACAAAAGCGGTAGAACGCTTTGCCAACATGAATTAATATCATTTTATCATTATGGAAGCCGGTTTACAGTCCTTTACCGGCTTCTTTTTTTGCCTTAAGATTCAGCCATGCAGAAATATCTAAGTAATTTGAGCTTGGTAAGCTCGCTCACCAAGCTCAAATTACTTAGATATTTCTATAGGGCGGAACGCCCGTCATGAATAATTTGGCGAGCCCCACCCGCCAAATTATGAATGGCATGGCCAAACCGTAACCTTTTTACGGTATTCTCCTCATTCCCTCTTGACAACCCATACCCCTATTGGTATATTTAAAACATACATATACCCCTATAGGTATAAAAACAAGGAGGAAACCATGAAACATTTAGAGGACTTTCTGGAATGGGGCGGAACAAAAAAAGATATTGCCTTTCTTATCATTTCCGCTGCCGCTCTTATCATCAGCCTTTTTGATTTATTACCCCTTCCCTTTGACGCGGCATGGGCCGCCATTCTTCTCTGCGGCTTTCCCATCATCCTGGAAGCGGTCATGGGCTTAATTACGCGGTTTGATATCAAAGCGGATGTTTTAGTCTCCATTGCCCTCATTGCTTCCGTCATTATCGGGGAAAACTTTGCCGCAGGAGAGATTGCAGTCATCATGCAGCTTGGCGCCCTGCTGGAGGACTTGACAGTCCGGAAAGCCAGGGCCGG
>JASGGP010000350.1:0-4640 GCA_047604985.1 Lacrimispora sp. | reverse complement strand
GCAGCCATAAAATATGGAATCGGCTTTATTACGGAAGACAGAAAAACCGAAGGGCTTATGCTGGAAGACAGCATAAAAAACAACATTTCCCTGACAAATCTGGCCTCTATATCCGACCGGTATCACGTAATCAATAATAGAAAAGAAAAAGGTTTTGCCGCAAATGCAATCAATGAATTGAAAATACGCTGTTTCCATCAGACTCAGGAATGTGGAAAATTAAGCGGTGGAAACCAGCAGAAAGTAGTGTTTGCCAAATGGGTATATACAAATCCCAGAATATTGATCCTTGATGAACCAACGAGAGGGGTTGATGTAGGCGCAAAGAAAGAGATCTATAACATTATTAATGAGCTGGCAGCAAAAGGAGTCGCAATCATTATGGTTTCTTCTGAACTCCCGGAAATTCTGGGAATGAGTGACCGGATTATGGTAATCAGGGAAGCAGGGTCCGCGAATCCTTAATAAGGAAGAAGCGAATCAGGAAACATGACTCTTGCAACGGGAGGAACACTGTGATGAAAGAAAAGAAACAGAAATGGTTCAATTATATGGGAGATTATGGCGCACTGATTTCTCTGGTTCTTATTGTGGCGCTGATCAGTATCATAAGCCCGGAATTTCGCACGTCCGGCAATTTTCTCTCACTTTTGAGACAGTCTTCCATAAATGGTTTTATCGCTTTTGGTATGACCTTTGTCATACTTACAGGTGCCATAGATTTATCAGTCGGTTCAGTTCTGGCGTTGTCTACCGCACTTTGTGCGGGAATGATAACTTCAGGAGTGCCGGCAGGAGTTGCCATGCTGGCTTCCCTGCTGATCGGAGCATTTCTTGGACTTATAAGCGGTATGCTGGTGACCAGAGGAAGATTACAGCCGTTTATAGCTACGCTGATAACAATGACCACCTACCGGGGGCTGACAATGATTTACACCAATGGAAAGCCCATATCCAGGCTGGGTGAGAGCATGCTTTTAAAATCAATTGGAAAAGGCGATGTTTTTGGAATTCCGGTACCGGTTATACTATTGATACTTATATTCTCGCTTTTCTGGTTTCTGCTTACAAAAACAACCTTTGGACGCCATATCTATGCAACCGGAAGTAACTGGAAAGCAGCCGAACTGGCTGGTGTCAGTATACGTAAAACAAAGATTATGGTTTATGTTATCTCCGGCGTAATGGCCGCATTGTCAGGTCTTATTCTTTTATCCAGGCTTAATTCCGCTCAGCCTACGCTGGGGTCCGGTTATGAGCTGGATGCCATTGCTGCTGTCGCTCTCGGCGGAACCAGTATGAGCGGTGGACGGGGTAAGATATATGGAACATTTATCGGAGTGCTCATAATAGCAGTATTAAACAACAGCCTTAACATACTTGGCGTATCTTCGTATTACCAGGATGTGATTAAGGGATTGGTGATTCTGACAGCCGTTCTGTCAGACAGAAAACGGTAATAATAAAAAGGAGGAAATATAAAATGAAAAAAATTAAAAAAGTGGCATCATTGGTAATGGTAATGGCTTTAGGAGCAAGTGCGTTAGTTGGATGCAGCGCAGGCGGCGGTGATAAGAAAGAGGGAGCCAGTCAGGCAGGCAGTGGGCAGACGGTTGGTTTTTCCGTTTCAACCCTTAATAATCCATTTTTTGTAACCTTATCAGACGGAGCAAAAAATGCTGCCAAAGAGAAAGGAATTGAACTTACAGTAGTAGATGCAGGAGATGACAGCGCAAAGCAGGCCAGCGATATTGAAGATTTAATATCAAAAAATATCAAAGTTCTGATTGTCAATCCGGTGGATTCTGATGCGGTAGCCTCTGCTGTAGAATCAGCCACGAAAAAGGGAATTAAAGTCATAGCGGTTGACCGCGCGGTAAATGGGGCTGAAGTAGATTGCCAGATTGCCTCTGATAATGTGGCCGGTGCAAAAATGGCGACAGAATATTTAAAAGAGCTGGTTGGCAGCGGAGCAAAGGTTGCTGAACTGGAAGGCGTTCCGGGAGCATCTGCTACTATTGACCGGGGACAGGGATTCCATGAAGTTGCAGACAAGGATTTAAACGTGGTTTCCAGCCAGACAGCCAATTTTAACAGAGCGGAAGGCTTATCCGTTATGGAAAATATCCTTCAGGCTGATGGTGATATAAAAGGAGTGTTTGCACACAATGATGAGATGGCATTAGGTGCTGTTGAAGCAATTGCATCAGCTGGAAAAGATATCAAGGTAGTTGGCTTTGACGCTACAGATGATGCCCAAAAAGCGGTGGAAGACGGTACAATGGCAGCGACAGTCGCACAGCAGCCGGAACTGATGGGAAAGACCGCTATTGAAACTGCTGTAACACTCATGGAAGGAAAAAGTGTTGAGAAGTCCATACCGGTAGAAGTTACGCTGATCAAGAAATAATAACTTAAATCCAGTCAGATTATTTAAATAAGATATCTGACTGGATTTTTTTGTCGTATAGGAACGTTCGTAATGTCTTTTAGCCGGCGAAGACGGGGAAGCGGAGTAAAAATACAGGTGGAAAATGATGGAAAGTATGGTACAATGGCAAAGGCGGCAATAGGAAATTTTCGCTGAAAAATTTCACCACAGGAGAGGGTACCAATGAAAGAAAATAAATCTATGATTAATGTTGTGATCGACGGAATTTCCGGGATTTTTCTGCCAATTATAAACTTGTTAAGCGCAGCGGGAATATTAAAAGGAATACTGGCGGTTTTAACCGCGGCAAATATTCTGTCAGGAGCAAGTGAGACCTATATGGTGCTTCAAGCCATGGCGGACAGCCTGTTTTATTTTCTTCCCATGATACTTGCATTTACCGCAGCAAAGAAATTCGGCTGTGATCCATTTGCCGCAGTAATTATCGCCGGGGTGATGCTGTATCCCTCCCTGACAAAGGTATTTGAAGCGGGCACGAACATTTCCTTTGCCGGGTTACCCATGAAGGCTGTCATATACCATTCCAGTGTAATTCCTATTATTCTTGCAGTGGGCCTGCTTGTCTATGTGGAGCGGCTGGCATACCGGATACTGCCGGATCTCATAAGAGGCTTTTTGGCTCCCTTAATCTGCATTGTGGTAGTCGGACTGGTTACGCTGTTTGTATTCGGACCAATAGGAAATGTAATAGGGGACGGGCTGGCGGCAGCCTATGAATTCATATACCGGATCAGCCCCATGATTGCCGGCGGGATTTTGGGAGCGATCATCCAGCCAATGGTTATTTTCGGCTTTCACTGGAGCTTTATACTGGTTGCGATGAACAACATTTCTGTGAAGGGCTCCGATACCATACTGGCTTTAATCGGCCCGGCAGTATTTGCCCAGGCAGGCGCGGCTCTTGCGGTTTGCTTGAAAAGCAGGGATAAAAGCTTCCGGTCCATCTGCTTATCTGCCGTGTTATCCGCTTGTTTCGGGGTTACGGAGCCGGCTATGTTTGGCGTGAACCTGCCCTTAAAGAAGCCCATGATTGCAGTGTGCATCGGCGGCGGAGCAGGCGGTGCCATAGCGGGATTTTCAGGGGCCCAGGCCATGGCATTTGCATTTCCAAGTTTGGTCACACTGCCTGTTTTTCTTGGAAAGGGATTTGGATTATATGTAATCAGCTGTTTTGTTGGATTCTTAACGGCATTTCTGCTGTCTATGACTTTAAAATACGATGTTGTCAGGATAGAATCAGCGGAAAAGGTGTGAGGAAATCCGGCGGGATAAATGGGAGTTTAATCAGCATAAAAGAACTTGACAGAAAATCGCATTTGTAGTAGAGTAAAAAACATACCGAGTGAATGGTATGTTTTTTGAAAGGAGGTTATCCCATTATGAATAATACAAGAGAAAATATTGTAAATATTTCATTTACTCTTTTCGTGCAAAAGAGTTACAAGGAAGTCACAATAAAAGAAATTGTAGAGAAAGCCGGAGTGTCACAAGGAGCTTTTTTTCATTATTTCAAGAGCAAAGAGCAGCTTTTTAAGGAAATAGTAGACAATTCTTTTTCTTCTATTATGAGTATCTTTTATAGCAGGCTTAGCAAGGATTCATTGTATCTGTTTTATCATGATTATATCAACATTTTTTTAGATGGCATATTCGTGAAAAGTATAATTGATGAGGGTGAGGAATTTGGTATAAATTATTTTTCCTTCATTTTTGAAGCGTTAAAGATTTTTCCGGATTTCCAGGAAAAGCTTTCACAGTCCCAGCAGGTGGAACTGGATTCATGGAAAGAGATAATCAGCATTGCAAGAAATAAGGGAGAGATAAAATCGGTAATAGAAGATGAACAAATTGCTAATATATTTATATATTCATCTGATGGTATTGGCATGAGGTGTGTTCTTAAGAAAAGCAGCAGCGAATTTATGAAAAGTGTCCTGTTATCTACATGGGACAGTTTTTACTGCAGTTTAAAAGTATGATTTTTTTTGAATGGAAACATAGCGACTGCTCGGTATAAAATAATTGACACCGGATAATTCCCGTTGAAGGGGGTAAAAACAATCCTTGCAGGTGGAACTGGATTTCTAGAAAGAGATAATCAACATTGCAAGAAATAAGGGGGAGATAAAATCAGTAATAGAAGATGAACAAATTGCTAATATATTTATATATTCATCTGATGGTATTG
>JASGGP010000349.1:0-4645 GCA_047604985.1 Lacrimispora sp. | reverse complement strand
ATAAGGGATTTTCAGCAGACAGTGAAATTCATTCTGTGCATAATAAACGGCTAGATTCTGCATAAGTGAATGGGGCATTCTTTATTTCATCGCTGCTGGTTCTTTGATATAATAATTTTATGAATTAATACCATGTCGCTGTCAGATACAGCGTGTTAAAGTAAGGAAGGTGGATGGCAAATTGAGCGGACAAAGGGGATTTCTTTCAATCGAGAGTAAAAATATCTTTTCCATTTTGAAAAAATGGCTGTATACGGAGCAGGACATCGTTTTTCGTGAATTAATCTCCAATGCTTCGGATGCGATTGAGAAACTTTCCCCTTGCGGGAGGCGGGAAAGGCGGACGGGAGCGATTCTACCGGAAAGATCACCGTAACCTTGGATTCGGAAGGAAATCGAATCGTCATATCGGATAACGGCGTCGGGATGACAGAGGAAGAGATCAACAGGTATATCGACCAGATAGCTCCGGCGCGGCGGATTTTATCAATCAGTACAGGGAAGAACAGCAAGACTCTATTATCGGTCATTTTGGCGTGGGTTTTTATTCGGCCTTCATGCTTGCAGACCATGTGGCGATTGAAACCAAGTCTTATCTGGAAGAGGCGGCGGCTGTGCGTTGGGATTGTAAATCGGACATGGCCTATGAGATGACAACCGGCGCTCGGACATCCCATGGAACCGATGTCATCCTTTATCTGAATAAAGATAATCCCTACATAGAGAAAGCGGACACCGTGCACGATATTATTCAAAAATACTTTCTGTTTTTGAAGACAGAGATTTACTTTGACGGACCGAATTTTGACCATGTGCTGGTGAACGATACTAATCCCCTTTGGAGTCAGCCTGATTCCCAGACAACAACAGAATCGATGAATCAGTTTTACCGGGAATGTTATGATGATATCTCCAATCCGTTATTCTGGATTAAATTTGAAAGCGTTGATATTGGACTGCGAGGCATTCTCTTCTTTCGAGATACCAAAAATCAGACTGAGGAAATCGACGGCACCTTTAAGATCTACAACAGAGGTGTTTTCGTGGGGGAAAATATCAAAGAGTTGATACCCCGGTTTGTAAATCTGCAAAGCGGCATCATCGACTGCACGAATCTTCCCCTTGTCGTGTCCCGGTCTACCATACGGGAGGAAGACCGGAAGGAGGATATGGCAAGCCTCATTTATGAGTGCCTGTCACAGGAAGTGACCATAGGAATGAATCATTTGTTTGAAAAGAACCGGGCTGACTATGAACGGTTCTGGCCTCATCTCAATGCCTTTGTGAAGTACGGGATATTACAGGATAAAATCTTTGCTTCGGTGATGACCCGCAAGGTCATTTTCAAGGATCTCTATGGACAGTACAAGACAATACCGGAATATATGGCGGAAGGAGAGGCTTCTGCTGGGGGAACTGTTTACTATGCTTCCGATTCCGTCGAACAAGCTCATTATATTAAACTGTTCAAACGGTGCCGGCTGAATGCGCTGTTGTTTGATCACGTTATCGATCAGCCATTTCTGAGACGGCAGGAATTGATTCATTCCAATGTGAGGTTCGTCCGTATTGATTCCGATGGGGAAGCCTTGTTTCAGGGATATATCCAGGATGGAGATCAAGAAAAGATTGAAAGACTGACCAGCAAAATACATCATGCTTTGGGTGAGCGCCTGGGTCAGATGGAACTGAAAATTACCAATCTGGAAGAGCCCAGTATTACTACCCTGATTATCCATGATGAGAAATCCCGACGTATGGCGGATATGCTGGAGATCTACGGGATGATAAACCAGGCTGATACGTCCCTTAAAGAGCTGCAGTCCAAAAGCACCTTTCTTGTAAATCTGAACAACGATATTATCCGTTATGTGCTGGAGGCCTCAGAGGCTCCGGATCCTCAAGGAGCTAATTGCAGCAAGCAGACGGACCTGATTCTCAATCAGCTGTTGGACTTGGCACTCCTGGGACAGGGAGCCTTGAATGTGGAAGATGTGGAAGGCTTTATTTTGCGAAGTGAGGACATTATCAACCAATGGATAAAATAAAAAAACGTGCTGTTATGACAATGCAAGTTTGTCGTAGCAGCACATTTTTTTAAGGAGATGTTATTGATTTTTGTTTTGGTGCCTTGTCTGTGGCGGCCGGTTAATATAAGGATGTACCGTGATCCACATAGAGAATTTGTCCGGTGATGGCTTTGGAAGCGTCGCTTGCGAAAAAAAGGATGGCTTCTGCCTGATCTTCTGCCTGGGCCTCGGGTACCGTCAAGTCCAGATGTCTGGCGGTAACTCCTGCAAATTCCATGTCAAACCCTTGCATGGCCTCCGGCGTATTGAGGGCTGTCGGCGTTGGGCCTGGTGCCACAGCATTGCAGCGGATGGCCGTTGCAGCGAATTGGATGGCGATATTCTTCGTCATGGCGTTCACCGCAGCTTTTGCGGCGCTGTAGGAGATGCCAGCCACTCCTTGGCTGCCGATGGAAGAAACATTGACGATAGAGCCTTGACCGGCTTTTTCCATATGTGCTAACGCATATTTGCTCATATAGTAAACGGAATACTGGTCGATTTTGCAGACTTCATCATACCATTCTTCTGTACATTTTGTGATTGACATATGCTTATCAGCAATCCCCGCATTATTGACCAGAATGTGAATCTGACCATATTTTTTAATTGTTTCGTCAATCACTTTTTTACAGTCCGCCATTACTTTTAGATCCGCTTGGATTGCCATGATTTCTCCGCCCTGGCGGGTGACTTCCTCTACGGTCTTTCTGTTCTCGGCTTCCCTTCTGGAAACAATCACGACTTTTGCTCCTTCTTTGCAGAAAAGAGCTGCTGTTGCCCGGCCTATGCCGGAATTTCCTCCGGTCACGATGGCGACTTTGTTTTCTAATCTACCCATTGATTCACTCCTCCAATCCAATTTTATCAGTAAAAGGTCCTGTTTTGAAGAAGAAAACAGGACCGATAAGTAACTATCTGATTTTTCCAACCAGCGGCGGATCAATCTTGTCTTTCACGCCTAGGTAGTCCAACATGGACAGCAGCTCGGAATGCAACTCTTCTGCACAGAACATGCCGAACATTTCCGTTCCGAAAGCACAGTCCAGATCATCTACAATCCGCTTTTTCCACGGCCGTCTTACAACCTGAGTGGCCAGGCGTCTTGCAACTCGGTTCTGAGCCATCAGCAGATCGGCAATCTCATAGGCGCGATCCATCAGCTTTTCTCTCGGCACAATTTCTGATACCATGCCATATTGAAGCAGCTGCTGTGCAGTCATTTTATCCCCAGTCATCAGGTACCAAACGGCCTGTCTTGTAGGCATTAACTCCATGAAGCAACTCTGAATGCCATCTCCCGGAACATTGTTTGTTCCCGGCAGCATATGAGGGTCCAGTACGGTGATATCGTCTGCGGCGATACAGAAATCGCACATGCAAGCCAGTTCGATATGACCGCCGGAACCGCTCAGTACGCCTAGTGTCGGCACTTCGGTATCCTGAATCATAGTGATAATCATGCGGCGTCCGTCTACAAACATATGATTGTATCTTGTTTCACCGGCATTGTCACCTTCGGGAGCCCAACTGGCTGCTTCAAAGTCTGTTACCCAGATATTACCCGTACCGGTGAAAATAATCATTTCTGTTTCCCGGTCAGTTCCCAGCAGCCGCCACATCTTGCCGATGGCATCATGTAATTCCATGGACCAAATCAACGGGCCGCCTTTGCAGTGCATACGAACCGTTACGACTCCATCTTCCCGTCTGTCCATGATGAAATGTTCCTTGAACATCTCCTTAATTTCTTCAAAATCAGGCCACTTTACATAACTCGTATTTGTTACTCTATTTGCCATTTGTTTTCCTCCTTGAGAATGTCGTCCGTTCCCTCGCGCTGAGAAAGGACGTACTCAAAATTTGCATTTATTCTGAATCGGTTCAGATCATTAACCTTACATATTAATAATAAGGGATATTTCCCGCGGCGTGAAATTCATAATATGCATAGGTTATATGCAGAACATGCAACAGCGCTGGAGGAGGAGAAAAGTGCTTTAGGTTGCCGCTTCTAATCACCAAGCAATCGTCGCTTGAAGTCTACGGGAAATGTAATTTAAAAAATTAACATTAGCTTGACTTTTGAGACAAATTTGATAAAATATAGATGAAGATAAATCGTAATTTCAGAAAGGCACGGTTTCTATGAGACGATTAGGCGATGTGGTTGAGTTCATAAGTGGTTCGCCACAATTTAGGATTAAAGAAGTGTTAGATAAGGAAGCACCACGTTACAACTATTATGGGCAATCTGATATGGAAGAGGATTTAGCTGGTATTGATTTTAATAGTAATGACAAGAAACAAGTGAGAACCTTTGACAAGGTGAATACACTATGCCAAGGGAATGTTGTTTTTAGTTTAATATCAGGGAAATCGGCTATAGTTGGCATAAATCATCAAGGGTATCTATACACGCAGAACTACGTTAATCTAGTCACGGATGAGAAAATGGATTCAAAATATCTTGTTTACTTGCTTAATGAAGATCCATTCATGAAGAAGCAGCTGCAAGTCGGATTGCAAGGCTCTCAAGTTTTAAAATACACACTGAAACAAGTGAAAGAACTTGA
>JASGGP010000348.1:0-4663 GCA_047604985.1 Lacrimispora sp. | reverse complement strand
GGAGGCCGTCAATGTATTCCATTATTCTGCGCAGTTGGTCGGCAAACTTAAACTTTATGCTGATGTTGCCGTTTTCATGTACTTTGATATGGTCTACAAGCTCAATCAATATTTCCCTTGTCAGCTTGTCGATATTCTCAAGTTTCTTAAAGGCTGTCAAGCAGGGGCTTTCAGCATCGATATCATTTTGCAATTCGTTCTGTTCTGCGTGCAGATTATCCAGGACCCCGTCTAAAGCGGCTATTTGCTGCTCGTAATCTTGGCTCATGTGCCGGTAGTCACTGTGAGTGATTTCTCCGTCTTTCCAGTCCTGATAGATGGATTGCTTATAACCCATGATTTTTGTGCGCTCCCTTTCTTTTGTTTCGATCAGCGCTTCAATCCGTCTGCACTGGCTTTTTGGGAGCGGAGCGGAGCTGATATAATCCAGTGTACTGGAATAGTGTACCGCAATATATATCTGTTGTTGAATGGCGTACAGTACGGCCGCTTCCAGCTTGCTATGCTTAATTGCATGTTTGGTGCAGGTATTTTTTGACTGGTCTTTGTAGGTGCGGCAGAAGTAGTACACGGTACCTTTTACCTGACTGCGGCTCATAGATTTACCGCAATCAGCACAACGGAGAAAGCCGCTGAACAAATAAAGCTTTTTTTGCTGCGGAGCGGTGCGGGTGTCACGTTTGAGAAGTGCCTGTACCTTTTCAAAGATTGGCCGCTCAATGATTGGCTCATGGGTATTTTCTACGATATACCACTCATTTTCGGGAACCTGCTCCTGTATATGTATCTTGTAGCTTTTCACACGCTGGCGGCCCTGCACCATATCCCCAATGTAAAGGCGGTTTTTCAGAATATCACTGACCGTCTTTGTGCTCCACAGCGGCCTTTTCATGCTATGGGGATTTTGATAGCTGAGGCCCTTGCTTTTCTTGTATTCGGACGGACACAGTATACCTTGACTATTTAATCCGCGTACAATGGCGTTTTTACTCATGCCGTCAAGGGACCATGCGTAGATATTTTTTACGACTTCGGCGGCCTCCTGGTCAACAATTAATGCGTTTTTGTTCTTTGGATCTTTCATGTAGCCATAGGCAGCAAAACCACCGATAAACTGGCCGTTGCGGCGCTTATAGTCAAAAACCTGACGGATTTTTTTGGAAGTCTGATAACAGAAGTTGTCGTTGATAACATTGGTGATCGGTACAATAAGATTGGAAACGCTGTCGGGGTTGTGATAGCTGTCAATGCTTTCTGCCAGGCTGATAAACCGTATATCCATCTGCACAAACAGATTTTCAATCAGGCTTCCGGCGTCCGTATAGTTACGGGAAAGCCGGGAAAGGTCTTTGACGATAACACAATTTATCCTTTTTGCATATATATCAGACAGCAGCCTCTGAAATTCTTCCCGGTTTGTATCTGTGCCGGTAAAGCCATCGTCTACATACGATTCCGGAGCACACTCAAACTCGTCTGCATGTTGACTGTAAAAATCGTCAAGCAGTGCATTTTGGTTGATAACGCTGTTGCTGTCATTTTCCTTTCCCTTATTCATGTCCTCTTTTGACAAACGGATATATTTGCCGGGTTTCCAGCGGATCATTTGAGAAGCGGAGTTTTTTTCCTCAAATCCTCTGTTTTTTGTGCGCGCCATGTGTCCTCCTTTCCATCACATTATACTTTTATTATCTTGTTTCAGTGTAATGCGGACAATGCTGCCGCGGCCTGTAACCGTCGTTACAGGCCGCTTTTTTTGCGCTTTAAAAAGTCAGAAAATATATCTTGCAGGGGTGGACGTCCTCTGGAAATTCCAGCTTTACGCCCACATCACCTACGCGAAAGCAATAGGGGTTTTTTATTGCCCCTATGATCCACGCTGCCCGTTGTTCCTGTGGAATGGTATTATCAAAGGTGAAGCCGCTAACGTCAACTAAATCCTCTTTATTTACAGCTTCTAAATCCACGTTTGCCAATTCTGAAATTGGGATGCGTTTTTTCATCCATACCGCCCCTTTCTTTCTATGTATATGAATTGCGCGGATTGTCCTATGAGAAACGCCAAGGGCTGCCACTTTTGCCTTAAGATGTGATACAGCTTGTTTCATGTACTGACGGATAGAGAAGAGGAAGACCATCGAAAGAAGTCAAATAAAAAATGGCCGGAAAGGCCGGCCATAAGTTGGTATAATTATTAAATTGTATTATCTTGAAGCTTATGAAAAAACTGCAGCAGCTCTGTTTTAGAGGAGATGCCTCGGGCCTGCATGCAGCACCTCAAACCCCGTGGCTTCAGGCAGCTGCGCCAAAGTCAATAAGAACTGTTTTGGAATTCGTCGGAATCATCCTGCCCCAAAGCCGCCATCTCCATGATGTCTTTTTTTGTGGTGAGCCATAAAAATAAACCAATGAGACAGGCACAAATTTCTGAAGTTGCCATAGACCATATTACTCCATTTAACTGGAACAGGAAGTTTCCTATAATGATTATTGGGATAAGAGCAACACCTCTTGAAACGGACATAATATTCGATTGAAAACCTTTCCCAAACGCTTGAAACATACTGGTTAAAAGCCCTGATATGCCTGCGAACAAGGTGGAGAGCAGCAGTGCAGAAAGGATTGTTACACCGACTTTTATTACAGCTTCATCTGAGCTGAACAATTCGAGAATCTGTATACGGAATATAAACAGGGCAACTGCGATAGCCAGAATAATACTGACGAGATATAATGCAGTTGTTTTCAAAACCTTGTTCAAACGCTCTATATTGTTGGAAGCGTAAGAAAATGCAATCAGCGGAACAACTCCCATATATAAACCCATGCCGATAAAATCTGATATTTGGCATACACGATTTGCCACGCCAAAAGCCGCAACAACATGATCGCCGTACATGACTGCGTAATTATTAAACATCAGGCTTGATACAATTAGAAAGCCGGACAGCAGAAAAGCGGATATGCCAATTTTAAATATATTGAAAATTATTTCGCCCGTAGGCTTGAAGTCTTTAATACTTATACTCTGAACAGCACTCTTTCTTTTCAAATAGTAAATATAGTAAGCGACGGCGCAGACATTGCCTATAACAGTTGCAACCGAAGCCCCCATAACATCCATATGGAAGAGGAAAATGAATACCGGGTCAAGAATGATGTTGGCAGCGACACTGATAATCATTCCGATCATGGATTCTGTGGCTGCACCTTCTCCCCTGACCATTTGCGCCAGGGTAAAATTGGCGATTACAAATGGGCTTCCAAGCGCATAAGCAAAGATAAAATCCCTGGTATAGAGCAGTGTTTCTCCCCTGGCTCCTAACAATTTCAATACGGGAGGTAGGGCGGGGAGACAAATCAGCATAAATACAATTCCTGAAATCAGGGAGAGATAAAAATTTACAGATGAAGCCTTTTTCACACGGTCCATGTTTTTCTCGCCTAACAATCTTGAAATATAGGTGCTGCCCCCTGTACCGAATATTTCTCCAAGTGCCATGAGAACAGTAGTAAAAGGCAAAGCAAGTGTGATAGAGGCCAGCATAGACGTACTTTCCAGTTTTCCGATAAAATAAGCGTCCGTAATGTTATAAATCATATTGACAACCATGCCTAATATCATGGGAATTGCCATATGTGCGATTGCTTTTGGTATAGGGGCTTTTTCAAGATAATACATTGCATCTTTTTTTACATTTTCCATTTAAAACACTCTCCTTTGAATATAAGTTGGATTCTACCTATTTGGCGATAATTGACATACTTGATTAAGGAATTGGTTACTGCTTAATAGGTATAATTCTACCTATATCCTCAAAAATAAGACACACCTTATATGTGCGATTCCATACCTAAATTATCATATGTCCGTTTTAAAAACATCAAATAGACCATCTTTTCTTCTTCTGAAAATCCAGCCAGTAATTCTTCTGTTATTGCAGTAAGAATACCAGACATTTCGTTAAGAAGACCGGTGGCTTTTTGGCTAAGCTCTATGAGTATGGTCCTGCCATCTTCATTACCTGAACGGCGTACAATAAATCCATTCTTTTCAAGGCTGTTAAGCAAGCTTGTTACAGATGGGCCGGATATCTGCATAGCTTCACTTAAATATCTGCGGCTGATTTCCTGCCCCGATCTTTGCGCGCCGTCAATGTGCCCCAAAAGGCGCACCTGTGGCTCAGTAATCTCATAGGCTGCCAGTCTTTGATCGTTTTTGTAACGCAGCACATGGGCTATATTTTTAATATAAAAATCATGGGAAGGCGTATCGCCACGCTTCATATCAAACTCTCCTTTGAAAATAGGTTGAATTCTATCTAGTATTCTATAAGGAGAATTCCGTTTTGTCAATGCTAAATTTATTTTTCTAAAAATTGATGGAAGTGGCAGTGCATGAATTGGTTAACGTAAAACAACAGGCAAGGCAATTGCATTGGCATCTGCACATTTATATGATCATACAGAAAAGCTGATGTCACTATCAGTATGAGGTATTTTTTTGTATTTTGCTATTGTTCAGGTATTTGTTAGAATTTTCATTTATTTATTACCAGAAGCAGGAGTGCCGGCACCAATCTAATTTTAGCGGGAGCAGGATTGTTATCTATCGGCATTTTTTATGGTATAATTGGAAAAAAAGTCAGGAGTGTTGTTATGG
>JASGGP010000347.1:0-4698 GCA_047604985.1 Lacrimispora sp. | reverse complement strand
TTAAGATGTTTACCGATGATAAGGTATTCCTTCAGACCATTGGGGTTACGTTCTACTTTGCTCTGGTATCGGTTCCCCTGCGTTTGGTTTTCGCCCTTTTGGTTGCCCTGCTGCTTCTCAATACAACCAGGGCCACAGGCTTTTACCGGGCGGCTTATTACCTGCCCTCCATTATCGGCGGTTCCGTGGCAGTAGCAATTCTCTGGAAGAGAATGTTCGCAACTGACGGCGTGGTAAACCGTCTTCTGGCAATTTTCGGCATCCATACCAGCTTTGCCTGGCTTGGAAATAAAGACACAGCAATCTGGACGCTGATTATACTGGCAATCTGGCAGTTTGGCTCTTCCATGCTGATCTTTTTATCCTCCTTAAAACAGATTCCCGTAACCCTTTACGAAGCGGCCAGAGTGGACGGCGCCAATAAATTCTCCCGGTTTTTTAAGATTACCCTGCCTCTTTTAACACCAACCATTTTCTTTAACCTGGTAATGCAGATGATTAACGGCTTCCTGGCCTTTACCCAATGCTTCATTATAACCCAGGGAAAACCTTTAAATTCTACCCTGTTCTATACAGTATACATGTATCAGCAGTCCTTTGAGTTCTATAACACCGGATATGGGGCAGCCTTAGCCTGGGTAATGTTAGGAATTATCGGACTGATTACATTGTTTCTGTTTGCCACAAAGAGATTCTGGGTATATACGGAGGGAGTGTGAAACCCATGAAAACCAAAAGAATGATCGGTAAGATTTGCTATCATGTGATCGTATGCGGCCTAGGCCTTGTGATGATTTATCCCCTGGTCTGGATGGTCATGAGTTCCTTTAAGGAAACCAACACCATTTTCACAACTGCCGGCCAGTTGATTCCGGAAAAATTTGTATTGACGAACTACGCAAATGGCTGGAGAGGCTTTGCTAAAGTGACCTTTGCCACCTTTTTTAAAAATTCCCTGTTCATTGCAATTGTAGCTACTTTTGGGACTGTGTTTTCTTCCGCTTTCGTGGCTTTCGGCCTTGCCAGATGCAAATTTTTCGGCAGAAGGTTCTTATTTGTGGCAATGCTGCTTTCCATGATGCTTCCGGCTCAGGTTCTTATGATCCCCCAGTACTTATGGTATCAGAAGCTTGGCTGGGTAGGCAGCTACAGACCATTGATTATTCCCTATTATTTTGCCATTCAGGGATTCTTCATATATCTGATGATAAACTTTATTGACGGCATTCCAAGAGAACTGGATGAGGCGGCGAAGATCGACGGCTGCTCCTATTACAGCATCTTTTCCAGAATCATCCTGCCCCTTATTACACCTGCTCTCATTACCGCAAGCATTTTTTCCTTTATGTGGAGATGGGATGATTTCCTGTCCGCCCTGCTTTATATTAATGAGTCGGCAAGATATCCGGTCAGCCTGGCCTTAAAGCTGTTCAGCGATCCCGGTTCCTCCTCGGATTACGGCGCCATGTTCGCCATGGCCACCCTGTCCATTCTGCCTGCGGTGATCATTTTTATCTGTCTGCAGAAATATCTGGTGGAAGGCATCAGCACTTCCGGTTTAAAGGGGTAGCCTGACCTTACCCCTCTCCATACGGAGCAGGCTGGGCAACCTGAATTGTACAGTCATGTTCCCGGCAGTAAGAGCAGAAATCTTCCTCAGGCATCTGCTCGGTCAAAATATAATCGAACTGTTCCACATCTCCGTAGGTCATAAGGGATACTTTTCCGAACTTGGAGGAATCTGCCAGAAGATAATGCTTCTGGCTTTTTTTTAGTGCTGCTTTTTTGATGTTGTACTCATCCGTAGAGGCGTTGCAGATTCCCGCTTTTGCGGAAATGCCGGTACAGGCCATAAATGCCCGGACAATGTTGTAGTCCTCTAAATATTCCACGCAGGAGCTTCCCACCAGTGAGGCGGTATCCCGCTTTAAGGACCCTGGAAGGACCAGTAAGTTGATGTTCGGATAGCTCATGGATTTGTTAATGACCTGAAGGCTGTTGGTGATGACCGTAACAGTGCTTAAATGGGATAAATAATCCACAATGTTCATGGTGGTGGTGCCGCTGTCAATGTATATGATATCCCGCTCCCGCACAAAGGAAGCGGCCAGGGCGGCGATCCTCTGCTTGCTCTGGGCATTGCGGCTGGCATCTCGTTGAAAGCCACCAGATTGGGGATAGAGGTCCCGCTGTCGCAGGCCACCACCCCGCCGTAGACCTTTTCCACGGTACCACGGGAAACCAGGACCTCCAAGTCGCGGCGGACGGTATTTTTAGAAATTTCAAATGCTTCGCATAAGTCGTCGATGGATGCAGATCTATGCTCTAATATATATTGTTCCAGCTGGTCAATACGGGATATTCTCATAGGTTTACTCCTTATCCGGCAGCCTTAGAGGCCGCTGTTATCCTAAGATTATAACAGAGGCAGAGAAAAATATCAAGAAATAACCAATAGGTGATCAGATGATAAAAAAATTCCTAAGTTCATCTTGACCATTTCCGTGATAAGTGCTAAAATATAACCAAAACATTACACGAATAAAATCAAAACATTATCATACAAATAAACAAAATGAAAGAGGGGGAAGCATGGCATTAGTAAAAATGAAAGAATTGCTTAAAGGGGCGGCAGAGGAAAAACGGGCGGTCGGAGCATTCAGCGTGGGCAACCTTGAGATGGTGAAAGGGGCCGTGGCTGCAGCCGAAGAGATGAATACTCCCATAATCCTGCAGATTGCAGAGGTGAGACTTCCTCATTCCCCGCTGGCTTTAATGGGCCCCATGATGGTGGAGGCGGCAAGGCAGGCGAGAGTGGATATCGCGGTTCATCTGGATCATGGAAAGACAATTGAGGTTTTAAGGCAGGCTCTGGATTTTGGTTTCACCTCGGTCATGCTGGACGGCTCCAGTCTCCCCTTTGAGGAAAATATTGCAAAGACTCTGGAAGCCCGCGGCCTTGCAGACCAGTACGGAGCCACTCTGGAATCTGAGCTGGGGCTGGTGGGCGGAAGCGAAGACGGAACCACAGATGAGGGAATCCGCTGTACCAATCCGGAGGATGCGGAAATCTTTTGTAAGAAAACAGGAACAGATGCATTGGCGGTTGCCATCGGCAATGCCCACGGCAACTATCCCGTAGCCCCAAGGCTGGCCTTTGATGTTTTAAAGTCCATTGGGGAAAGGACAGAGGTTCCTTTAGTCCTGCACGGGGGAACAGGCATTACTCCGGAAGATTTCAGAAAGGCCGTCGGCCTGGGAATCCGCAAGATCAACATAGCCACAGCCAGCTTTGACTGCCTGACCAGAGAAGCGGCCAGATATCTGGAATCCCCGGGAAAGCATGACTATTTCGGCCTGAACGAAGCCATGGTAGGCGGGGTGTACGAGAATGTGAAGCACCATATCCACATATTTAACTGTAAGGAGCCGCTGTAAGAAAACACGCAGAAAACCGCAGAATTTTTGCGGAATTATAAAAATAAGATAGCAGGGAAGGGATAGCAAAATGTTTAACAAGGAGAAAGTAAAATTAGGAATCGCACCGATTGCATGGACCAATGATGATCTTCCTGATCTGGGGAAAGAAAATACCTTTGAACAGTGCGTCAGCGAAATGGCGCTGGCAGGATTTACCGGCTCAGAGGTGGGCAACAAATATCCGAAGGACCCGGAGGTGCTGAAAAAGGCGTTAAGCCTCAGAGGTGTGGAAATCTGCAACGCCTGGTTTTCCACCTTTTTAATCAGCAAGCCCTATGAGGAGACAGAAGCGGAATTTGAAAAGCATGTGGCATTTCTGGCAGCCATGGGAGCGAAAGTGGTAGGCGTTTCCGAGCAGAGTGACACCCAGGGCATACAGGACCAGCCGGTATTTGAAGACAAGCATGAGATGGACGACAGAGAATGGGATCTTCTCTGCCAGGGCTTAAACCGTTTAGGAAAGCTCTCTAAGGAAAAGTACGGAGTGGCTCTGACATTCCATCACCACATGGGAACCGTTGTCCAGAGTGCGGCTGAGACAGAGCGCATGATGGAAGGGACAGACCCGGAATACGTAAGCCTGCTGTTTGACAGCGGACACTTCGCTTACTGCGGCGAGGACCCGGTTGCCATGGTGACAAAGTATGTGGACCGGATCAAGCACGTTCATTTAAAGGATATCCGTCCGGAAGTAGTAAAGAAAGTAAAAGAAGACCGGATGAGCTTCCTGGCAGGCGTCAGGGCAGGAGCTTTCACCATTCCCGGAGACGGCTGCGTTGCCTTTGATCCGATTTTCAAGGTCCTTGAGGATGCAGGATATGAGGGATATATGGTAGTAGAGGCAGAGCAGGACCCGGCCAAGGCCAATCCCCTGGAATACGCCATCCGCGCCAGAAAATTCATCGCTGAAAAGACAGGTTTATAGAATTTTTAGATAAAAAAGGAGAAGAAAATTATGGTAACCGTAGGAATTATCGGAGCAGGAAGAATCGGAAAGGTTCATACCGCCAGCATCTGCAACATTGTTAAAAATGCAACAATCAAGACTATTGCCGACCCCTTTATGAATGAAGAAACAGAAAAGTGGGCCAAGAGCATGGGCGTATTACATACAACCAAGGATTATAAGGAGATTTTAGCTGATCCGGAGATCGACGCAGTCTTAATCTGCTCCTCCACCAACACCCATTCCCCTATTTCCGTGGAAGCCATTAAGGC
>JASGGP010000346.1:0-4753 GCA_047604985.1 Lacrimispora sp. | reverse complement strand
ATGGATGCTGCTTTTGATGCCGCTTGTCCTGTATAGAAGCAGACTTTTGGATATATGCAATCTTGGAGATCCGACAGCTGTTTCACTTGGCGTATCTATGGAAAAAGAGAGGAGAATCTTGCTGGGCTGTTCTGTTATGCTGGCAGCATCCGGGGTTGCGATTGGAGGAAATATCGGATTTGTCGGTTTGCTTGCCCCCCACCTGACAAGAAAAATCGTTGGTTCAAGACATGAGATATTGCTGCCGGGCTGTGCATTGGTTGGAGCCGTTCTGGTTGCATTGGCAGATACTGTCGGCCGAATCATCATTCAGCCATCCTCAATCCCAACCGGAATTATGACAGTACTGCTTGGAGCACCGTATTTCATTTTTCTACTTATAAAAAGAAAATGACAGGTAACGGATACAAAAGAAAATTCGGCACAGATAAGCGGTAAGAAGGAGGATAAAAACGTATGGATGCCTTAAAAGCTGATGCGCTCAATATTGGCTATCAAGAAGAATTAATAGTAAAAGAGCTATATATGTCGATTCCAAGAGGCAAAGTCACTGTAATGATCGGGGCGAACGGATGCGGAAAATCTACTATATTAAAGGCACTCGGGAGAATCCTGCAGCCGAGAAAAGGAACCGTGTATCTGAATGGAGCAGATATTCATCACCTCTCTACACTGGAGGTGGCCAAACAGATGGCGATTCTGCCTCAGTCGGTGCAGGCACCGGAGGGACTGACAGTCGGAGATCTTGTTTCTTACGGAAGATATCCCCATAAAAAAGGCTTTGGAGCATTATCGGGAGAAGATTATGAGATTGTGGATTGGGCGCTTGGAATTACAAATCTTAGTGATCTTACATGTGTTCCGGTAGATACACTGTCCGGAGGGCAAAGACAGCGGGCGTGGATTGCAATGGCAATTGCACAAAAGACGGATGTAATATTACTGGATGAACCGACCACATATCTGGATCTGTCCTATCAGCTGGAGGTGTTGGAATTGCTGAAGCACCTGAATGAAGTTAATGGTTATACCATCGGGATGGTTCTGCATGATATTAATCTTGCGGCCAGACACGCAGATTATATGATTGCGATCAAGAATGGAAGGATTCTCGAGGAAGGTACACCGGAGGAAATTATGACCAGAGAAGTTTTAATGAAAACTTACCAGATCGATGCTCAGATTGTAATGGACCAGCGAACAGGAAGACCAATCTGCCTGTCCTATGATTTGGTGAAGACGGAGGAAGTATGAAAAAAATAGCAGTATATGGAAAGGGAGGTATTGGAAAGTCTACAACAGTTTCCAATATGGCAGCGGCGATGTCCGCTATGGGATATACCGTAATGCAGATCGGATGCGATCCCAAAGCAGATTCCACGAGAAATCTGACAGGAGGAAAAAATATCGCTACAGTGCTCGATACTCTGCGTACCAAAGAAAATGCAGTACTGGAAGATTTTGTTGTGAAAAGCAGCAGCGGTGTATATTGTGTGGAATCAGGAGGTCCTGTTCCGGGGGTAGGCTGTGCGGGAAGAGGGATTATCACGGCTTTTGAGAAGCTGAATGAATTGCATGCATACGAGGTATATGCGCCTGACATCGTTTTGTATGATGTTCTGGGCGATGTGGTCTGCGGAGGCTTTGCAATGCCGATCAGAGGAGGCTATGCGGATGAAGTGTATATTGTAACCTCAGGAGAGATGATGTCATTGTACGCGGCATCCAATATTGCCCATGCTGTGAAAAGTTTTGGCAGCAGAGGGTACGCATCATTAAAGGGGCTGATTCTGAATGCCAAAAACATTCTGGAGGAGGAGGCGCTGGTGCAAAGGGCCGCTGACGAAATCGGTACAAAAATCATACATAAAATGCCGAGAAACCCAATTGTTCAAAAAGCGGAGGAAATTGGATTAACCGTAGTGGAAGCGTTCCCTGAATCCTCAATGGCAGAGGAATATAAGGCACTGGCAGCGCGGATGCTGGAGGTGGAGCAATGAAGGATGCTTTCGGACATCTGAAGCCGCTATCAGAGATTAGAAATAATGCGGGAATCCCGTTTTTGACACCGGATGTCGCGCCGGGGACCCATTGCCCGATGAGGATGGCTTCCGTAATTTGTGAAGAGATTGAGGGGTTATCCTCACTGTTGGTAGGCATGCCGGAATGCACGACTTATTCCCGGATGTTCAGTCAGTCGGCACAGGGAAGGAAAGGGGAACTCCACTGGCTGTACGTTCTTGACTCCAGAGAAATTGTATTCGGATGCCGGGACGGAGTAATAGAAGCCGTCAGAAAAATGAAAGAAAAAGGCGCGAAAGATATTCTGGTAATCGGAACCTGTATTCCGGATCTGATAGGAGAAGACTTTGAAAGCATCGCATATGAATTAGAGGCTGAGACAAATAGTAAGACAGCCTGTATTCTGCTGGGACAGTTCAAGAATATCAGTTATCCTGCAGGTTCCTATAAGACGATGGAAGCATTGGTTATGCTGATGCAGCTCAAGCAGAGAAATCAGAGAAGCGTTAATGTGCTTGGCAGGTCGCCGAAGGAGGAACATAGTCCGAAACCCAAGCTTTTTGCCTATCTTGAAGAGTTGGGCTATCAGCTCCGTTATCTTGGTCCTAAATCTTCCATGGAAGAGATAAAAGAAGCCCCGGATGCGGTATTAAATATTGTAGTCTCTCCCTATACCCTGCCCATGGCTCGGAAAATGGAGCAGAAGTTCGGCATCGACTGTGTCGCTTTGCAGGAAATCTACGATGCGGAAGGTATTGAACAGGCCTATCGGAGAGTGGAAGATATTCTGGGATGCCGGATTGTATGTATGTTTAGAGAGGACGAACAGGCATTGCGGATGAAGGAGGAAGCGGCAGGAAAATTACTCCGTGATAAACGATTCCTGATGACCCTGAGGGTGGACCTGCCGATCCCTCTGACGGGATATTTGATACAGCAGTTTGGAATGTATCCGGTTTTGCTTCATCTTGAGGAATTCTACCCGGAGGATCATCGATATGTATCCGAAATTAAAAAACTTGGATATGATCCTCTTGTATGCAGGATTGTCAATGAATCCGGAGCATATGGATTATTGGAGAAATTAACTCCGGATCTAGGAATCGGTTATTTACCGGATGCGGAGAAGGGTGTGTCATGGGTGGATAATATGCTTGATTTCTACGGGATGATTGGCTATGAGCGGACAATGGCAATACTGGACCGGATCATGGGGGCATTGGGCCAGAACAGAAGAGAGGAGGGAGAATGCCATGGGCTTGCATAGATTTAAACCGGTTCCATCCGGACGGATGGGTGTATTATGGACGCTGGCAACGATCAGTGATGCCGCAGTGATTGAATTCGGGTGTATGGGACACATGCTGTATGCGGGAACGTCTTTAAAACGTATAGGGGTCCAGGATGCATGCAGGCTTTATTCCACGCATTTGAACGAGTCGGATATTTCTCTGGGAGATACCTCGCGCCTGGAAAAGGTAATTGAGACCGTAATAAAGGAGATAAACCCGCGAGTTATTTTTCTTACACCTTCCGCTGTCCCGGAGGTGATCGGCATCGATTTGCACGGCTTTTGCAGGCAGGTCCAGGCGGGATTTCCAGATAACCGGCTAATCGTATTGGGAAGCGGAAATTTTGACAAGCAGCTGCATGACGGTGTAAGAGAAACGCTGACCACGCTGGTGAAAGAGCTGACCGGATCTGCCGGTCTGACTCCGAACAGAACATACAACCTGATTGGCTCCTGTGCGGACCTGTTTCGCTTTCAGGAAGACAAAGAAGAGCTGGTGCGCCTGCTTCGGGAGACATTTCAGATGGAACCTCTTTGTATTTTGTCGTCCAATACGGAAATTGCCGGAATAGAGCAGATGGGCGCTGCTCATATCAATCTGGTGATCCGCCGGGAAGGGAAGGAAGCAGCGCGGGAACTGTATAAAAGATTTGGGACGCCTTATGTATGCGGCAGACCATATGGCGTAAAGGGTACTACGGCGTGGCTGGAAGAAATTGCCGAGGTGATCGGATACGAAGGCAGCCGGGAGTTTATCCGGAAGGAGGAGCAGTTTGTATGGTCCAGATACCGTACCGTTTCGCCTAATTTTCAGAGGCTGCTTAGGTCGGAGCCGGAGACCCTTGCCCTGTCGCTAGGCGGACATATAGATGTAGTAAAGGGGATTCTTGAATTTGGCTGTACGGAATTATCCTTCCCGCAGGCCAGGTGCTGGTGTGACAGTCCGGCAATGGAAGAGGAGGGAATTCCGTATCTGAAAGAGGAAGAATGGATCGAAATGATCGAAGGGCATGATAAGGGATTGCTGATGTGCAGCGCGGAGGCATTGGAATGGGGTGGGAAAAAGACGGAACTTCAGATATCAAATCCGGATCTCAAATGGCGTCTGTACCCATTTGAACCGCCGTTTGTCGGATACCGGGGAGCTCTGAATCTGATTAACCTATGGATAAATTCCTGTGAAGCATGATAAAATTACAATTTATTCAGGACAGCAGACAATTTGTTTGCTGTCCTTTTTTGGCAGCATGTTTTCTTATTAGATTGCCAATGTGGTTACGCGACCACATATTATACAATGGACATAAATGAGTTTATTCTATATAATTTTATCATACAAGATGGCATAAGCGACAAAAGAATGTGAAAAAACAAGGTAAAAATATACAAAATACATAAATTGGAAAATGACGAAAAATGTGGAAGCGAGCAGAAAAACAG
>JASGGP010000345.1:0-4757 GCA_047604985.1 Lacrimispora sp. | reverse complement strand
ATATTTTAATAGTTCAACTGTCATTAGTTCATTTAATGGTAATTGGGTGTCCGAATTTTATGGGACTCATTTTTGTTGTGTTTTTTTATCTTGTTGATATTAATGCCGTCATAACGGATCTTACCGTCGGCAATGTCATAAAACCGGTTAATCAAGTTGGTAATGGTAGTCTTTCCTGCTCCCGTGGAGCCGACGAATGCCACCTTCTGTCCCGGCTCTGCAAAAAGGGTGATATTATGCAGGACCGTCTTCCCTTCCTCATAGCCGAAATCCACGTCATCAAACCGGATATCGCCCTGAAGCCGCGTATAGGTGACTGTTCCGTCACTGTGGGGGTGCTTCCATGCCCACACGTCCGTCCGCTCCCGTCATTCCGTAATTTCGCCGTTTACTTCCTTTGCATTGACAAGGGTAACATAGCCTTCATCCTGTTCGCTCATTTCATCCATTAAGTCGAAGATGCGGGATGCGCCTGCAAGGGCCATGATGACCATGTTAAACTGCATGGAGATCTGTCCGATGGGATTGACAAAGCTTCGGGACAGAGTCAGGAAAGAAACAATGGTACCGATGGACATGGTGCCGACTCCGGCCAGGCTTAAATTGGGGACTCCTGCGATTCCTGCCGCACCGCCCACAATCGCCAGTATTACGTAAAGCATATATCCCATATTGCCCACCACCGGCATGGTGATGTTGCCGGATTTGTTGGCCTCAGTGGCGCTGTAGCACAGCTCGTCATTCTTCCTGTCAAACTCTTCCTTTGTCTTCTCCTCATGGCAGAAGACCTTCACCACCTTCTGTCCGTTGATGATCTCCTCAATATAGCCGTTGACATCCCCCAGAACCATCTGCTGCCTGATAAAATACTTCCGGCTCCTGCCCACCAGGGCCTGAATGGTCTTTAAAAGCACCACCGTAAATACAGCTACAATGGCCGTCAGACCCACGCTTAAGTAAAGCATGGCGATAAACGCCGCCAGGGTGGAAAACGCAGAAGAAACCATCTGGGGCAGACTCTGGGAAATGGCCTGGCGCAGGGTATCCGTATCATTGGTGTAGCGGCTCATAACATCTCCATGGGAATGGGTGTCAAAGTACCGGATGGGCAGAGACTGCATATGGGTGAACATTTCGTCACGCACCCGCTTCAGCGTTCCCTGCTCGATAAAGACCATGATAAAATTATAGATCAGAGTGGCAAGCGTACCGGCCAGGTAAACCGATCCCATAAGAAGAATCATATGGAATAAACCTGTAAGATCGGGATTTGTCTGTCCTACAAGAGGAAGGATGTATTTGTCAATCAGTGTCCGCAGAAAAAGGGAGGAGCATGCACCGGCCGCTGCGCTTATGAGTATTCCCAAAATCACCAGAATAAACTGAATCCTGTATCTTGCCATATAAGATAAAAGCCGCTTTATGGTCCCCGGCTTAAAACGGCCCGGCGCCCTTCCGGCCCCGGCTCCTGCCGTCTTTTTTTCGTCCTTATTCGTCATGTCACTCACTGATAACACCTCCTCTGTTCTGGGATTCATAAACTTCACGGTAAATCTCACAGGTTTTCAAAAGCTCCCCATGAGTTCCCATGGCATTGATCCGGCCGCCATCCAGTACGATGATCTTATCCGCATCCTGGACAGAGGAAACCCGCTGTGCGATAATGAGTTTCGTGGTGTCCGGCAGTTCCTCACGGAAAGCCTGACGGATTAAGCTGTCAGTGGCTGTGTCCACCGCACTGGTGGAATCGTCCAGGATCAGAATCTTCGGAGCCTTCAGCAGGGCCCTGGCAATGCAAAGCCTCTGGCGCTGGCCGCCGGATACATTGGTGCCGCCCTGTTCAATATAGGTATCATACCGGTCCGGGAAATCCCGGATAAAGCCATCGGCCTGGGCCAGTCTGCAGGCTTTTTCCAGCTCTTCATCCGATGCATTTTCATTGCCCCAGCGAAGATTTTCCTTAATGGTACCGGAAAACAGCACGTTCTTTTGAAGCACCATGGCAACCTGGTTGCGCAGCGCTTCCAGTCCATAGGCTTTCACATCCTCTCCGCCTACCAGCACTCTTCCGCCCACAGCATCATAAAGCCGGGGAATCAGCTGTACCAGACTGGATTTTGAAGCTCCCGTGCCTCCGATAATACCCACGGTCTCTCCCGACTCAATGGAAATATTAATATCGGAAAGCACCGGCTTCTCAGCCCTTGAGGAATAGGAAAACACAACATTTTCAAACCGGATGGAGCCGTCCTTTACATCAAGAATAGGGTTTTCCGGGTCGGTTAAATCACTTTTTTCATCCAGGACCTCCACAATACGCTGGGCAGATGCTCTGGAAATGATAATCATGACCAGTACCATGGAAAACATCATCAGGCTCATGAGAATCTGCATCGTATAGGTGATCAGGCTGGTCAGCTCTCCGGTGGAAAGCCCGGCAGCCGCGTTGTTGCCGCTTCCGATGATCTCTTTTGCGCCAAACCAGGAAAGGAGCAGCATGCTGGCATATAAGCACACCTGCATGAGAGGCATGTTAAATGCAAGCCGGGTCCCGTTCTTTACAAAGTCATGGTAAATGGATTTCGATATGGCGCTGAACTTTTCCTCTTCATGATCTTCCCTGGTATAGGATTTCACCACCCGGATGCCGTGTAAGTTCTCCTGGACCACATTGTTCAGCCTGTCATAGGTCTTAAACACCCGGACGAAAACCGGATGTACATGAGCGATGATGAGCCACAGTCCGACCCCGAGAATGGGAATAACCACCACGAAGATTAAGGATAAGTGGATGTCAATGCGGAAAGAAAAGATCAGCGCAAAAATCATGATCATAGGTGACCGCACCCCAAGGCGCACCAGCATCTGAAAGGCATTCTGCACGTTGGTAACATCCGTGGTCAGTCTGGTGATGATGCTGGAAGTGGAAAACTTGTCAATATTGGAAAATGAAAAGGTCTGCGCGCTGTAAAATATGTCATGGCGAAGATTCCTGGCAAAGCCGGCCGATGCCCTGGCCGCGCTGCGTCCTGCCAAAACCCCTGTCACCAGGGAAAAGAAGGCGCTGACCAAAAGGGCAAGGCCAATGAGAAAAACATAGGTCATGTTTTTCTTATAAATTCCGTCGTCAATGAGAAACGCCATAAGCGTAGGGATAAAAATCTCAAGAATTGATTCAATTATTACGTATACCGGCGTGAGGATCGTATCCCTTTTATATTCCCTCACACTGGCTGCAAGCCGTTTAATCATAAAAATCTCCTTACTGGTTCTGCGCCTCTGAAATATTTTCTTTCATTCTGTCTAAATATCTGCCGAGGTCTCTCATTTCTTCTTCTGTAAATCCGCGGAGCAGGCAGTGCTCCATCTCTTTCTTGTTTTCCGCCATCATCGCATGGATGTCCCGGGCTTTATCGGTCAGCACGATCTTCTTCAGCCGCGCGTCCGCTTTTACGGGCAGCCTGCGTATAAAGCCCTTCTCCTCCATCAGGCCCAGCACCTTGGAGGTGGTGGACTTAGCAATGGTGAAATGGTCTTCAATATCCTTCTGGTAAATATCTCTTCCTTCATTCTCCGCAAGAAAGCCGATGATCCAGCCGTTGTTATCGGTGATCCTGTCAACTTCCTTTCTGGAGGGGGAATTAAAAAAATAGCGCCGGATCATGTTGTTCAGGCAGCGAAGTCTTATGGCTATATCTGCATTTTCCATCTCCCTCTTCTTCTCCCTTCTTTTAGTTCATAGTAGAACTGTTAGACATAGAACTATTATAATCATTACCGCCCAAATGTCAATAGTAAATATATCATTTGCACTTTGGCATCATTTCATGAATAAGAGCAGAAACTTTAAATTGGCGGCGCAGAAAAGGCCAAATTGGCCTTGACAAAAAGAATACAGGAGCGTATAGTTATCCATGTAGTTAGTTATAACTAACTACATGGATAATACATAAAAAACGCGGGAGGAATAAATATGCCGGTAAAACTCGAAGGCGTCATGGAGACGCTGCTGATCACACTTTACATCCGGGCGAAGGATGCAGCGGGTGCTGCCCCTGTCGTCAACGACCAAAAGGCTGCCGAAATGGTCGCAAAAATAGACTATGATTTCTCTAAGTTTGACAGCGGCATCATGTCCTATTACGGTGTTCTCGCCCGTGTAAAAATGATGGACGATCAGGCACGGAAATTTTTCATCCAAAATCCCGAATGCGTTGTCGTGTCGGTGGGCTGCGGGCTGGATACCCGTTTTTCCCGGGTGGATAACGGAAAAATCCGGTGGTATAACCTGGATTTCCCTGAGGTGATCGAACAGCGCAAACTGTTTTTTGAGGATCATCCCCGTGTGCGGGATATTCCTAAATCCGCTCTGGACCCCAGCTGGACACAGGAAGTTGAAACAAACGGACAGCCTCTTCTGATTATCTCCGAAGGCATGATGATGTATCTCCACGAAAAGGAGGTGGCCCAGCTCCTCGGAATATTAACCAGCGGCTTTGACAGCTTTGAAGCGCATTTTGATCTGCTGTACAAAGGGCTGGTGAATAAAGGGAGATATCATGATACACTAAAAAAGACCGGCGCCCAGTTTAATTGGGGCGTTAAGGACGGCAGCGAGGTGGTGCGCCTCTGCCCCGGGCTCAAACAGGCCGGGCTGATCAATTTTACCGATGAGATGCGGCATCTGCTTCCGGGAGTTAAAAAGCTGCTGATTCCGATTATGTATATGACGAATAACAGGCTGGGCATCTATACAT
>JASGGP010000344.1:0-4764 GCA_047604985.1 Lacrimispora sp. | reverse complement strand
CTTTGCACTGCATTATCACGGGGTACGAAATGAATCATCTGTGTTCCTATCTTTGCTGCTACTGCCTGAACCAGATCCTCCTCCCTGTCTACCTTTCTGGAGTTGCAGATCAGACCGCCCATACGGACGCCGCCGGTCTTCGCATATTTTGCAATACCTTTGGAGATGTTGTTGGCTGCATAAAGGGCCATCATTTCACCGGAGCATACGATGTAGATTTCCTGAGCCTTGCCTTCCCGAATCGGCATTGCGAAGCCGCCGCACACAACGTCTCCAAGAACATCGTAAAACACATAGTCCAGGTCATCGGTATAAGCTCCCAGCTGTTCAAGTAAGTTGATGGAAGTGATGATGCCGCGTCCTGCACAGCCGACACCGGGTTCCGGACCGCCTGACTCCACGCCCTTGATTCCGCCGTAGCCTTCCTTCATGACCGAATCAAGTTCAATATCATCCCCTTCATCGCGAAGGGTGTCAGAACCGTTTTCTGTGCCAGACCGCCCAATACCAGTCTGGTTGAGTCCGCCTTCGGGTCACATCCTACAATCATGATGTGTTTTCCCATCTCCGCAAGTCCTGCCGTTAAGTTCTGTGTTGTTGTTGATTTTCCGATTCCGCCTTTTCCATAAATAGCAACCTGTCTCATAGCACATCCTCCTTTAGAATAAAAAAAGGTAGCCAGCAGATAAATATCTGTGCTACCACATCGTAACAGTGTGTCTCCCTGAAGTTTCGTCGACTACTTAGGTTGTATTAACTATATTGGTTTTCCCCTTGATTTCAATATTGCATAATAAACAAAAAAATTTCTCATTAAAGTCTTGTTTCCACTATTTTTCAACAATATCAAATTGTTTTCTGACGATTGCGGCATAAATGGAACCATGTCTAAAAAAGTTTGCTTTGATAAACTTAAGCGCCGGAGGGCCATCCCTAAGGACAGCCCTCCGGCATTTCATTCCATACGTAATTCAGTCAATGCCCACCATAACGGAAGTAGCCTTGATGATTGCATAAGCCGCTTTCCCCGGTCTCAGTTCCAGATCCTGAACGCCGCCAGGGATACGGTTGCCGACACAACATTGCCTCCCCCGATATCAATTCCTACAATTGCATTGACTGCTCCTGTATCAATACTGACTACTTTTCCTTTTAACTGATTTCTTGCACTGATTTTCATAGTCTTTACCCTCCTGCATGTGATAATTTTTTAAATGAGTAAAAGTATTGCATCTTCCGGGAACTGAATATAAAAAGGAAATCGTACCGGTTTCTCTTCTTTTCCCTTGAAAACCGGCTTATCCTGCAGCCACCATATATCGATATTCTTGCTCCCATCCGCATTGCTGAACAGAAACTGACGCGTAAACGGAGTCTCTGCATAGCCGGTCTGTTTCACCCGCATGACATTCATTGTATCGGTTTCCGGTTCTTTCCACAGCGGAAACAAGTTGTGGGCACGTATTCCAATATAGCGAATATCATCTTTAATTGTTTCACGGGTATGAAGATGAATCTCCCAGTCAATCGCATACAGTTCATAATCACTTACCTTACGGATAGCGGAAATGTTCTTGCATCCGGTCAGCCTGGCTGCCTCCATATACTGAGGTTTATAAAAGATATCACCGGTCTTTCCCGCTAATATACGCTTCCCCTCTGCCATCACCATCGTATCTGTACATAGCTTGTATATCTCGTCTCTGGAATGGGAAACCATGATCACATCACCCGAATATTCCTGAATTACCTCCATCATCTCAAACTGCAGGGCATCCTTCAGGAATCCATCCAATGCAGAAAATGGTTCGTCCAGCAGGATAATCTCCGGATGGTAGAGCAGCATCCTTGCCAGCGCTACCCTCTGCTGCTGCCCGCCCGAAAGCTGCGACGGATAACGCTTTTCCAATCCTTCCAGATGGAAGCGCTTTAACTGCTCCCGGATTTCCATCCCCCGGTCTTTCTTTTTTCCTCCCATTACAATGGATAAGTTTTCTTCTACTGTCATAGTAGGAAACAGCGCATAATTCTGGAACAGATAACCGATCCGCCGCTCCTGAGCAGACAGGTTGATGTTCTTTTCTGAATCAAATAGCACCCTGCCATTTAGCACTATCCTTCCGCTATCCGGTTTCTCAATTCCTGCGATACATTTCAGCGTCATGCTTTTTCCGCATCCGGATGCTCCCAGAATCCCCAGACAGCTTCCATTGGTTTCAACTTCTGCATCCAGAACAAATCCCGGAAAAGTCTTTTTTATCTCTGCCTGCAATGCCATATTACATCCACCTGTTCATATTCTTTATCCCTTTACCGGAGATATAGTTAATCAATGTCACGACCAAAAATGACAAGATGACAATCACACATACCCACAACCCGGCCACGTCCCAGTTACCGGCAGCAACTTCTGATGCTATTGCTACGGATACTGTCCTTGTCTTTCCCAGGATATTTCCAGCCAGCATAGCCGTAGCTCCATATTCCCCGATAGACCTTGCAAATGCCAGAACCGTCCCTGAGGCCAGGCCCGGACCTGCGATAGGAACTATCACCTTCCAGAATATGGTGCTCTCGGTAAGTCCCAGTGTGCGTCCCGCATAAATCATATTAATATCCACCTGCTCGAATGCCGCCCTTGCATTCCGATACATCAGCGGAAATGCGATCACAAATGCCGCAATCACACAGCCCGGCCAGGTCTGTACCAGCTTGATGTCAAAGTTCGTATACAGAAAAGAACCAAACGGCCGTCTTAAGCTGAATATCAAAAGCAGGAAAAAACCGGCCACTGTAGGCGGCAGCACCAACGGTAATGTCAGAATGCCATCCAGGACGGCCTTTGCGGTGCTGTTTACCTTCATAATCAGCCTGGCAGCCCCAATTCCCATTAAAAATGCAAGAATCGTTGATACGATGCCGGTCTTGAGGGAAATAAAAAGGGGACTCCAATCTATGGTCCGTACAAGTTCCAACATGATTTTCACCCCCTTTACTCGTTTCATCTTATATTTTTACTCAGTAACTATAAAACCGGCTTCTTCAAACAAAGTCAAAGGCATTTCATCTGTAATCAGATAGGTCTTAAATTCATCTGCGGCCTTTATCTGTGCATCATCAGCTTCTCCATTCTTTACCAGACCGATCGGATAAACTGCCGGTTCTACCTGACTGTCATCTGCTTCTGCGATGATCTCTACCTTATCGGCCATGGATGCCGCATCGGTAGCATATACGACGCCAACTTCATTACTCCCCTCTGCCACTGCGGTAAGCACTGCCGTTACATTAGCTCCTTCATTGATTTCCATGGCCATCACCTGATCCAGTATCCCTATATTAGTAAACAACTGGCGGGCATACTGGCCGACCGGCACATCCTCTCCGGCCAGTGCAAGGCTGGAGGCTTCAGTGATATTATCAAATCCGGTCACTTTTGTCTCCATGCCGGAAGGCTTGATCAGCACAATCTTATTGGTAAGCAAATCTGTTATGGAACCGTCCACCAGATAGCCGCCTTCCTCCAGCGCCTGCATCTGCTTAGTCGCCGCTGAGAAGAATACATCACACTCTGCCCCTTCTTCAATCTGCTTCTGTAAAGTCCCCGAGCTGTCCGCATTGTAAATGATGATTACACCCGGATGATCTGCCTCATAATTTTCTTTTATTTTCTCCATCGTATTATTTAAGCTTGCTGCAATAAACGCATAAATTTCCACTTCTTCACCCGATGACTCTGCAGTAGTGCTCTCTTCTGTTAAAGGCGCCTCCCCGGAGCTGGATTCTGCTTCCGTAACGGGGACTTCCTCAACGGTCTCTGCTTCCGTTACAGACCCGTCCGCAATGGTCTCTGCCTCTGTTACCGTGGTCGTCCCGGATCCAGATGCACCGCATCCAGTCACCAGAGCTGCTGTCATTACCATTGTCATCCAAAGTGCCATTGTTTTTTTTCTCATAATTTCTCTCCTCCTATTTTTATTGTTTATATATAACAGTTTGCCTGTATGGCCTTGATGAAGGTTTTCCAGATTTCTATTCTATATCTGTTGGGGATTTGTGAAGGGATAAATATAAGAAATGGAGCAAATCCCCTACAAATATAGGATATTGCCCCATTGCAAAACAAAATGGAAAAAGATTTATTAGTATGAAAAATGACTGCATTTAATTTTAAGACACATTCTATTCCCTTATCGCTTTCTTGTCAATAAAAAATATTACACTTTCCAAAAAAAATAATCCCGAACCCATAAGGCTCAAGATTATCCCCAAATCATAAATCACCAAATATACTCGTACTCCCCATAGAATAAAAACAGCTCAGTGCCTTTATCATAGCCTCCACGTCCCGGCTGCCCGCCGTCTCATATGCAGAGTGCATAGCAAGCTGCGCAAAACCGATATCCACCGTGCTGACCGGCACCTGCGCCGCCGAAATATTCCCGAGCGTAGAGCCGCCCGCTATATCGGAGCGGTTGGCATAGGTTTGAAAGGGAACTTCCGCACGTTTGCAAATATCCTTCATCACCGCCGCCGAAACCGCATCGGTCGTATACTTCTGGCTTCCGTGATACTTAATGACAATACCGCCGTTTAAATAAGGCCGGTTGGTTGGATCCGCTTTTTCCGGATGGTTTGGATGCACTCCGTGGGCATTGTCTGCAGATATCATAAAGCTATCTGCCGTCAGCCTGCAGTAGTCGCCCTGAGTCAGGGACAGCGATGATGATGCACGACGATGCGGTCGCCGGATTGCGGCTGCGC
>JASGGP010000343.1:0-4800 GCA_047604985.1 Lacrimispora sp. | reverse complement strand
TTTGCATTTTTCTGCTTGATTTCCGCCACATACACATCTTCGATCAGCAGAAAAATGCAAAGTACCTTGCTCTGCAGACACAGATCAATCCTCATATGCTTTATAATACCCTGGAATCCATCCGGATGAAAGCGCTGGTAAGCGGAGATGATGAGGTTGCAGATATGATTAAGATTCTTGCGAAAATGTTCCGCATGGCTCTCAGTAAGCAAAACGCAGCCCATTGGATAAAAGATGAGATCGATTATGCAGAAAATTACGTGAAAATGCAGAATATGCGTTTCCATAACACGTTTTTCTTAGAGGTGGATTTGGAAGAACGGATATTGGATTCTTCAATTATATCCATGGTGCTCCAGCCGATAATCGAAAACAGCATCGAACATGGTTTTAAGGGGCACCAGATACCGCTTCACATGATTATAAACGGATCTGTATTGAATGAGCGGGATATTCTTTTAAGGATCAGTGATGACGGGAAAGGGATGACGCCGGACCGGATTGAAGAAATAAACAATCTGGTTTTCAGAATAGATACCGATGGGGCATCGGTAAAATCAGAAAAAGAAGAGCATGAAACCAACATTGGATTAAAGAATATCGCTGAACGGATTAAGCTGCACTATGGTATAGAATACTATTTAAAAGTTGCAGACAGCAAAAGTGACGGTACTGTTATAGAAATCCTGATACCGTGGCAATGGAATAAAATGAATTGAAAGGGAGAAGATTGCATGCTCTACGATGTATTGGTGGTGGATGATGAATCTGTGATTGCAGAGGGACTTAAGTTCCTTATTGAACGGCTGGTTCCCCAATGCCAGGTGGTGGATTTAGCCTTTGACGGAGTACAGGGGTATGAAAAAGCAATGGCTTTGGCTCCTCATATTATATTGACCGACATAAGAATGCCGGAATGCGATGGAATCGGAATGATACGGAGGCTGAAAGAGGCCGGAAGCCAGTCCAGATTCGTCATCTTAAGCGGATATGCAGAATTTGAATACGCCAGAAGTGCTATCGCCTTAGGTGTGGCAGAGTATATCACAAAGCCGGTGGAGGAAGAGGAGTTAAGTGCTGTATTAAAGAAAATCTGCACGTCGATCCGGGAGGAACAGAAAAAAAGCGACCTGATACTGGAAATGGAACATTCCATGAAAGAATATGTTCTGAAAGATATTCTGGAAATGACAGGTCCTCCCATCGAGGAGATGAAAGATCAGCTTGGAAACCTGGGGTTTCCGATGACATGTAAATGGTATGCCTGTACGGTTGTGGAAAAAGCAGATGAAGAGCCTGGGAAAACCAGAAAGGTATTTTACCGGTACGTGGAAGAACTGGCGGATAAGCATCTGCATTTTTGCGGCTGCAGGATCGTGATCCCCTATTCTGCCTCCATAGCAGTTCTGATAACGGCCTGGGACAAAGATACAGAATACAAACGTTTTATGAATGCATTAGGAAAGCTTAGATATGAACTGGCGGAAAGGGCCGGAGTTCCTGTCAGCGGAGGCGCCGGTCTGATGCATCATAATGTAGAAGGGATCAGAAAGTCCTTTGAGGAAGCCAGATGCGCACTGAATTATAAGGTAATCAACGGTCCGGACTGCATCACCAGCTATGAGGATATTCGCAGAATTACGGCCACTCCAAAGCTTTTGGAGTCAGAGGACGTGAAACGGCTGGAAGCCTGCATCGATACCATGGATGACAACGGCTGCCGCCAGATCATTGAAGAAATATTTCGAAAAGTGGAAAAGGAAAAAGATTTAAGTCTTAACGATCTGCAGCTTTTAAGCCTTAACATTGTTCTGGCCGGAATACGGAAAATGCCGTTTATGCAGTTCCAGATCAATGAATATCTGGGAAGGAATATCTTATCTCTGGAGAGCATCTCAAGATTCCAGACCATTGAGCAGCTGAAAAACTGGATTATCAATATCATTAAAAGCATGAATGAGCTGATGCTGAAGGAAAGCATGCCGGAAAAACAGGATCTGGTTGCTAAGGCAAAAGAATACATGAATAAAAACTTCAATAAGGAAATCAGTCTCATCGATATTTCGGAACGCTTTTTTATCAATCCTTATTATTTTAGCCAGCTGTTTAAGAAAAAGACCGGGGAAACCTATCAGAGCTACATGACCAGGCTAAGGGTCAGCCGTGCGGTAAAGCTTTTGGAAGAAACGGATTTAAAGATTTACGAAATATGTCAGATGGTTGGTTATTCGGATACAAACCATTTTAATAAGGTGTTTGAAAAAAATATGGGGGTAAAACCCAGCGAATACAAAAAACAGACGGTAGGAGGCATGAAATGAAACATAGCATTGATTTGTCGAACCTGACCCTGGGGGTCTGCTATTACCCGGAGCATTGGGAAGAATCCTTATGGCTGCCGGATTTGCGCCGCATGAAAGAATATGGGATTGAAATCATCCGTGTGGCAGAATTTTCCTGGAGCCTGATGGAAAGAGAAGAGGGGGTTTTTGATTTTTCATTCTGGGACCGTTTCCTCTTGCTGGCAGGAGCCGAGGGGATGAAAGTGATTTTCTGTACCCCGACAGCAACACCGCCTGCATGGCTGACAGAAAAATATCCGGAAGTTTTAAATGCGGACGGGGACGGCAACCTGATTTATCATGGAATGCGCCGTCATTATAATCTGACTTCCCCGAAATATCTGGAGCTCTGCGCCAGGCTGGTAGAAAAAATGGGAGAACATTTTAACCGGTATTCATGTATTGCAGGCTGGCAGATCGATAATGAAATTAACTGCGAGATCCATGAGTATTATGCGGAAAGTGATCATAAGGCTTTTCGGAATTATTTAAAAGAAAAATATGCTTCCCTGGATGAATTGAATGAAAAGATGGGAACTGTTTTCTGGAATCAGACTTATACGGAATGGGACCAGATTCATCTGGCAAGGCGTTCTCCCTCGGGTGTGGGGGCGGCCAATCCTCATCTGATGCTGGAACAAAAGCGTTTTGTATCTTTTTCTGCCATCCGCTTTATGGCATTGCAGGCAGGAATCTTAAGAAAGACAGCAGGGACACGTTTTATTACTTCCAATGGCATTTTTCCGGATATTGATTACCAGGAGCTTATGGAAGCCGGATTTGATTTTATCTGCTATGATAACTACCCGAACTTTGCCTATCAGGCCGGAAAGGAAAGGAGAACGGATGATATAAAGGATCGGAATTCTTCCTTTAACCTGTCAAGGGTGAGATCTGTTTCGCCGGTGTTCGGCATTATGGAGCAGCAGGCCGGGCCGGGCGGCTGGAATTTCCGGATGCTGCAGCCGGCCCCAAAACCGGGGCAGATGAGGCTGTGGACATGGCAGGCCATCGCTCACGGTGCAGACTTAGTGAGTTATTTCCGTTGGCGTACATGCACCAAGGGAACGGAAATTTACTGGCATGGATTAAACGATTACAGCAACGAAGATAACCGCCGCCTTAGAGAATTAAAACAGATTCATGAGGAAATCCGGAAAGTGAATAATACAGGAATTGAATGCGGAATAGCCGGAAAGCCTTATTCAGCAAAAGCAGCAATTCTCACGGATTATGACAATACCTGGGATGGAGAAAGTGATATCTGGCATGGCCCTCTCCGTAATTTCAGTATGGATGGCTGGTTCCGGGCATTGGAATTTGCCCATATCCCGTTTGACTTTGTGGATATAAGAGATGCTGTAAAGCCGGCGGAGCTTTTTTCCTATGAACTGGTGGTATATCCTCATGCAGCCTTGCTAAATGATGCCCGGGCCGCAATTCTTCAAGCCTATGTCATGCAGGGAGGCCAGCTGATTATGGGAAGCAGAACGGGTTATAAAGACATGTACGGACAGTGCCCGATGGTTCCTATGCCGGGACCGGCAGGAGAGCTCTGCGGGGTGAAAGTCACTGACTTTACCTGTATTGGACCAATGGATGAGGCCGTGTATATGGATTGGGATGGAGAACAGGTTCCGGCTCCCGTATTTAACGATATTCTTGAGGCGCTTCCGGGAGCAGAAGTGAAAGGCAGATTTGTACAGAATTATTATGACGGAAGCCCGGCCCTTGTCTGCAAAAAACAGGGGGAAGGGACAGCTTGGTATTTTGGGGCAGGATTTGCGGAAGAGACAGCCGCATTATTTCTGCGTAAAACCGGCGTCAAGAGCCCCGCAGCAGAACTGGCAGAAATCCCGCCGGAAATTGAAGTGGCATTCAGAGGAGATAAAATGTTCCTGCTTAATTATGACAATGCAGAAAAAGAAATCATATTTAAGGAAGAGGTCCTGGAAATTCTCAGTGGGGAAAAGAAGAATGGAGAAAGCAGGATGGATCCATACGGGGTTTGGATTGTAGAGAAAGCATCCCGGATATATCTATAAAAAGCCCATAAAATATCTTAAATGAGCATAAGGAAGTTTCTTTTCATTCATGTTAGAATTTTTTTAATGTGATAGGAAAGAAGCTTTTTTATTGCTCAGAAAGCGGGAGGAAGAATGCTTATGGAGAAAAAACAGGTTTATAATCCGTTTTTGCCGCTGTACGAATACATACCGGATGGAGAACCTCATGTATTCGGAAACAGGGTTTACATTTTTGGAAGTCATGACAGGTTTGGCGGTGACCAGTACTGTATGAACGATTACGTTTGCTACTCGGCAGACACCGGCAACCTTTCGGATTGGCGGTATGAAGGAGTCATCTTTCGGAAAGATCAGGACCCAAGAAATCCGGAAGGGAGCCACAACCTTTATGCGCCTGATGTGGTAAAGGGACTGGACGGTAAATATTATCT
>JASGGP010000342.1:0-4807 GCA_047604985.1 Lacrimispora sp. | reverse complement strand
GGCGGCTGGTTTTTCATGGCTGCCATGGCTTCCTTTCCATTGGTATAGGTCCCTGCTATCCGAAATCCTATTTCCTCCCATTTGATGGCGTTCTGTATCCCCGCTAAAATCCAGTCCTCATCATCCACCAAAACCAGATTGTACAACATCGTTTCCCCCTCCTCGTTGTAATTATATCTGCTGATTCGGTACCTCGTTTAGAATTTTAATCTCTATGGCTGTGCCGACTCCCATGGTGGATTGAATGGTGAGCCCGCATCCCTCCCCGTAGTAAAGACCAATCCGCTTCATCACATTTTTCAGTCCATGCCCCACATCGGAATTCATATCACAGACAGCCTCTACAAGCTCCGGCTCCATACCGCAGCCATCATCAGTAACCGTGAAATAGATATAGTCTTCTTCCGCAAAGGCTTTCACCCATATCTGCCCGGCGCCTCCCCGGAAGTCAAAGCCATGAAGGATGGAATTCTCCACCAATGGCTGAAGCAAAAGCTTGATTATACGAAATTTTAACACCTGGGAATCCGCATCCAGGGAGAACTCAATTTTTCCCCTGCAGCGAATGTTCTGGATGTCCATGTAGCTTTTTAAGTGGTTCAGCTCATCGCTTACAAAATACACATTCTTCCCCTTATTTAAGCTGAGCCTTAAGAAATTCCCCAAAAGGATCACCATATTGCTGATTTCTTTCTGTTTCATACTGAGGGCCATCCAGTTAATGGCTTCCAGGGTATTGTATAAAAAGTGAGGATTGATCTGGGCCTGAAGGATCTCCAACTCCTTTTTCTGTTTTAGTTTTTCCTGCTTTAACAGGCTTTTTATCAGATCGTCGATCTGCGTGGTCATATGGTCAAATTCTGTGCACAGCACATCAATTTCATAAATCCTGCTTCTCTTTCCTGTCCTGCGGCTCCAGCCCCGGCCCTTAAAATTGGTAACTTCTTTGGAAAGCATCAGAATAGGTTTTGATATCTTATAAGCCAGAAAAGCGCTGAAGACCACAAACAGGCAGAGAAGACCAATGGAGGATATAAGCACCATCTTCTGGGTCTGCTTAAATGCCGCCACTGCTTTGTCATAGTCAGTCACTGCCATGACGTAATACCCGTGCTCCTTCAGCTGCTTTTGGTTAAAAATCTTAAGCCTTGACTCCGTATCGGAATTCTGTTTTCCCGTTAAAATTTTCCGGTATTTATCATAGGCGGTTCCCGGCAAGCGCTTTCCAATCACGCTTCTGTCGGTGCTGCTTATAATGTTGTCCTGGTCATCGATGAACAGGATTGTTGATTCATCATCCCGGCAGTATTCTTTCATCTGATTATAAAACAGGTTTTCGTTGAGATTAATGACAAGGTGGCCGATCCCCTCCCCATAGTAAAGTCCTGAATAAATCCTCATGACGTACGTATTGATATATGGGGTATGGACCTGGTTCAACAAGTCGTTTTCCCTGGTGGTGATCCAGCCGGAGGACATATTCTGTATCCTCTTACAGCTTTCTTCCCCGGTGTAATTTTCATAATGATAGACGCCGTTGATTCTGGTTGTCTTCAGATTTTCATCCTCCATCAGGATATTCACGGACACAATATCCCCCATGGTATACGCCAAGGAGGAAAGATTCTGGTTCATGTTGTTCTGAAATACCATCTGTTCGTAAGAATTACTGTTTTTCTTATAGTTTAGGATATTATTGATGATATTATAATTATTGGCCGTAGACCTGGCCAGAAGTTCAATGGAATTCATGCTTTTATCCAGGGTATCGCTGATATATACCAGCATCTGGTACTGCTTCACCTCAAATTCCCGGTCTAAAACCTTCTGATAGCTTCTCTGGCTGAAAAATGAACTGATGCAGAAAAAAGCCGCCATAATCAGACAGTTACTGAGTATCAGTAATTTACTGATCGAAATTTTAAACGCCTGTCTTTTCATGGCGGCCTCCCTCCGGATCCAAAGGTTTTTTATCGAGTATGGGCCGCTGCAAAATAAACTTTGATTCATTCATTTTACAACAGCCCTATATTCTTTTATTATATCATGTTTTATAAATCCGCACCATCTCCTTATTTAGAATTATCCACCGATTCAGAGATAATCTTAAAGGCATTGGCAGCCGCCTCAAGGGGCGTTTTCTGTCCGTATCCTGTGGCGTACTGCTCATCCATAATGGTGTTTTCAATTACTGCACTTCCCGGCACCAGCCATTCATAATCAATCCGCTCTGTGTTCTCCACCAGTAGGTTCACTCCATCCACTACCAGCAGAGCATCTCCTTCCAGCATCGGGGAAATGATTTCACGGATGGATTCCGGAGCCGGAACTCCCCGGACCGTCATTAAAATCTTGGCCGCATCTTTGTCATTGATCAGGAAATCAATCAGGGTTGCCGCTTCCTCCGGATGCTTGGAGGCCTTTCCCAGGGTCCATGGCATGGACGCCAGCATGTAGGCTCCGCCGTTCTGGGCTGTGCCCGGCACTAAAGAAACGCCCAGCTCCACTTCTTCCGCCATGGCCGCATGGTCCTGAGGCATGGTTGCGATATGGTTTACTTCACAGGCCGCGTCACAGCTTAAAAACAGATTGTCCTGCTGGGATTCCTGTCCCACGGTTAAGTCCAGAGGCGGAAATACTCCTGTTTCCCTCCATTTATTATACTGCTCATAAACTCCGGAAAGAGCCTGTGTAAAGTCTAAAAGCTTCCCGTCTTCTGAGGCAAACCACTGTCCCGCCTGCCTTACCATTGTCATGGTCAGGAAATAGGAGGGTTCCTTCATGCCATATTTTCCGGTCTTGTCATAGATTTCCTGGCAGGCCTTTTCAAAATCCTCCCAGGACCATTCATTGGTGGGATAGGCCACGCCCGCTTCGTCAAATATCTTTTTGTTCCAGATGAATAAGGGGCCGTTAAGTCCGCTGGGTACCCCATACTGGACGCCGTTGTAACGGGCCCAGGTCAGCGCACTGTCCGGATAATCGTCTAAGTTCAGCTGTTTTCCGATGTATGGGGTTAAGTCTCCCAGCTTGTCATTGGCTGCAAGGCTGGCAAAATACACATTGTTGTCCAGCTGGTACACATCCGGCTCTGTTCCGGAGGAAATCTGTGTCATCAGCTTATCATGGTAGCCATCCCAGCCCTGGTATTCCGCGGTGACCTTAATATCAGGATGCTTCTCCATAAATAAATCCAGAGCCTTTAAGGTAGCCTCATGCCTGGCATCGCTTCCCCACCAGGAAATGCGAAGCTCCACCGGTTCCCCATCCCCTGCTTTTTCCGATTCGGCGCCGGAAGTCTCCGCACCTTTCGTATCCGCGCCTGTTGAATCCGCCGGCGCATTTGATGCGGCAGTTCCTCCCCCGCCGGAACTGCACGCCGCCAGCAGAAAAGCCGCACCTGCTGCCACAACTGCTGTCTGTAACCTGGACATTTTTTTCATTTTTGCTTCCTCCTTTTTATTTTTTATAATGAATTTTGAACGTTTTGATCTCGTAGGGATTTATTTTAAAGGATACTCCCTGCTCTTCAACCGGCACATCTGCCATGTGCCTTTCCAACAGATCTGTTTCCTCGCATGCTTCCACCGGGAAATTAAAATAAATCCTTGCCTCGCTTACCGTATTATAGGTTTCAAAGATTCGGAGGATAATGTCCTCTCCGTCCTCTGATTTCTTAACCGTATCAATGATGATGCTGTCACAATCCGTATACAGGTAAGAGCCTTCTTTCTCTTTCTTCTTTCCTTCTGCTATGATTAACGGAACATTCACCTCATAACCGGCCTGGGCGACTTTTCCCTCTTTGACGCCGCCAATATGGGGATAAATCCAGTAAGAGAAGCTGTGAGTGCCTTTGTCACATGTATCGGATGGATGGTCGGCGCTTCTTAGCAGGCTCAATTCCATATTGGAATCCTGGATGGAATAACCGTATTTACAGTCATTTAGCAAGGACACGCCGAAGCCGCCATCGGAAACATCTCCCCATTTATGGCCGCACACCTCGAATCTGGCTTCATCCTGACTGGTAGTGGAATGGTTTGGATGCTCTGCATTGCCGAATGCCACGTCGTATCTGGCGTTCAGCGCATGGACATCCACAGGGAATTCCACCCGGAGCATCTTATGCCTTTCATCCCAGTCAACCTCTGTCTTAAATTCAATATAAGGTCCATGGTGGTACACGATGATGTCCTGCTTCACCCTGGAGTGATGCACCTGGGCTTCTACGGAAATCACGGTATAGAGACTATTATGCTCTGTCACCTTCTGACTCGCAATATGGAAAGGCAGAGAGGGCTTATCCTCCCGTTTTCTGGTGGTTTCCCACGCCGATCCCCATTCCACCGGAATATCTTCCAAAAGCTTTAAGAGATTTCCCCTTTTGCCTTTCTTTAATATCTGGCGGCGGGCAGTCTTATCATATAGGGAAACCACGGTTCCGTCCCCTTCCAGAGCCACTTCCAGCCATTCATTGCTTATTTTTACGCTGTTTTCCCCTGGTTCGCAGAATGCAGCCATGGGGTCACAGCTCTCCTGCACCTCATCCGTCCGTTCATAAGTCCGGTATCCCAGAGCCGGCACATCTTCCGCCAGGAACAGAATGGTTCCATCCGCTTTTTTAAACTGCTTGGGGCAGTTTCCGTTTAAATCCTTAACTCCCTGCTTTCCCCGTCCGTCTATGGATACCACCTGGCTCCGGCCCCATGACAGAGAATTGTAAACAGTCACCATATCTTCCGGAAAAGAGGCCATGGAATCCAGATTCTGACGGATGCTTTGCTGTCCGATCCGGCTGATTTTC
>JASGGP010000341.1:0-4810 GCA_047604985.1 Lacrimispora sp. | reverse complement strand
TACGACGCTTTTTATGTCTCACAGATTGGGTATGACAAGAACCGGAATATCAATTCTCTGGTTGTGTGCAGGGAGAAAGATAACAAGGAAGTCTTTTCCATAGGAAAGAAAGCAGACAAGCAGAAAGAGGAAACGAAGAGAAAAGCTGAGACTCCTCCTGATGAATCGAAATCCCAGCAGGGAGATGCAAAGCTGTCAGATAAGGTGACGGCCCCGATGATATCCTCTGTCAAATCCCTGGTTGAAAAATACAGCAACAGGGGATTGAAGATGGAGAAGATTCTAGCCATGTACAAGATTAAGAAAATTGAAGACATGACCCTTGAAAATTATAAGGACTGTATGGACAAGCTTAAGCTTTATGAAAAGGAGGATACAAAGCATGAATAACGTGCAGCTGGTAGGCAGATTTACCCGGGATCCGGAGGTCCGATATTCAGACGGCGGCTCAACCGTTGCCCGGTTTACTGTGGCAGTGGACCGGCGCTTTCGTAAAGAGGGTCAGCAGGAAGCAGATTTCATTTCCTGTGTGGCTTTTGGAAAGACAGCGGAATTCGTAGAGAAGTGGTTTCACAAGGGAGAGCGTATCGGGCTGGCAGGCCACATCCAGACCGGTTCTTACACGAACCAGGACAACCAGAAAGTCTACACAACAGACGTGGTGGCTGACAACGTTGAATTTGTTGAAAGCAGGAGTGCTTCCAGCAGTCAGGCAGTGGACAGGCCGGATCCCTCTCGTGCGGATGCCGACGGATTCATGAACATCCCCGATGGCGTGGATGACGAAGGTCTGCCATTTAATTAGGCGGTGATTGATGAATATACAAATAGATTCCCGAGAGAAAGCTAAAGCAATCAAGAAGATTCTGGAAGAGTTTGACCGCCAAGGCGTGGATTATTATGTGTCAAAACTGTATGTTGGAGATTATATGAACCTGGACAACCCTAGGCTGATTATTGACCGAAAGCAGAATCTGACGGAGCTCTGCAGTAATGTCTGTCAGGATCATGACCGTTTCCGGAATGTGCTGATCCGGGCGAATGAAGCCGGTATTGATGTGATTATATTATGTGAGCACGGAAAGGGCGTGGAGTGCCCGGAGGACGTGATCTGGTGGGACAATCCCCGACGCCACAAGCGCAGGAAGAACCCGGACACAGGGAAGTGGGAGGACGTCACTACAAAGGCTATCACGGGAGAGAAGCTTTACAAGGTCCTATGCACCATGTCCCGGAAATATCGATGCCGGTTTGAGTTCTGTCAAAAGGAAGAGACTGGGAAACGGATCATAGAACTTCTGGGAGGTGTTCCGAAGTGACCATGGAGGAGATTAAGGCCACGTACAGCATGAGTGACATTGTGGCCCGGTACGGCTTTCAGCCAAGCAGGAGAGGATTTATTCCATGTCCCTTTCATCCGGGTGACAGGCAGGCCTCCCTGAAAATATACGAACGAGATTTCTACTGCCATGCCTGCGGTGCCAAAGGGGATGTCTTTTCTTTTGTAGAACAGATGGAAAATATTTCCTTTAAAGAGGCGTTTCAGGTTCTTGGTGGGACCTATGAAAAGCCCACGTTTTCTTCCAGGGTGACTATTTACCAATCTCAAAGGCGGCGAAACATGCTGCGGAAAGAGCGGGGCAGGCTTGATAGAAAGAAGTGGCTTAACTGTATGCTCATAAGCATTTACCGGGCATATATGGACCGGTCGGAGCCTTTTAGTGACATCTGGTGTGATTGTTATAATGCCCTGCAGTACCAGCTCTACGTACAGGCAGAATTAAATGATATAGAAGCGAGGTGGTAGCATGGTGCCGTTGAATGAGCTCACGGCAGAAACAATATTATCCAGTGCGATATTGACAGAAGTTTTTGACCAGGAAACGAGCTGTATCGTGCGGAACTTCTTGCTTCCCTTGGCTTAAGGGCTACGGAGCTAAAAGTAAAAACAGAATTCAGGGACATGGTGGCCGCCTACAAAAAGGTGGAAAAGGAAATGAAGCGTCAGGAGCGGGAGAGGAATAGCACTCCCAGCTATCTGGACAACTGGACGAATTTTATCGGCCCTTATGACAATATGCAGTGTAAGGAATGGCTTGCCACGGAAAGTGGGATCTGCCTCAGAAACCCGTCAACAGGCTATACAGATATCCTGGCCTGCTATCATCCGATCCTCCCAATCGAGCGCCTGAAGAACCTTGAAACAGGGGAGGAGCAGATCAAACTTGCCTATAAGAGAAATGGACGGTGGGATGAAATCATTGTTCCTAAGACCATGGTAACCTCTGCCAATAAGATTGTATCTCTGTCAGGCCGTGGGATCGCCGTTACCAGTGAAAATGCTAAGTACCTGGTGAGATACCTGGCAGATGTAGAGAATGCCAATGAGGAGCATATCACGGTCCAGTATTCCACATCAAAACTGGGATGGATCCGGGGTGGATTCCTGCCCTATGATACGGAGATTGTTTTTGATGGAGACGCACGCTTCCGGCAAATATATGAAAGCATTGGACAGGCCGGAAGCCGGACAAAGTGGTTTGACCATGTGTCAGATCTGCGCAGGGCCGGACGGATAGAAGTGAAGTTCATGCTGGCCGCAGCCTTTTCCAGTGTGCTGGTACAGCCGCTTGGGGGCCTTCCATATTTTGTGGACCTTTGGGGAGAGACGGAGGGAGGTAAGACCGTTTCCCTGATGGTGGCGGCCTCTGTTTGGGCAGATCCGGACGAGAGTGCTTACATAAAGGACTACAAAGGTACGGAGGTAGGTCTGGAGGCTATCTGCGACCTGTTAAACAATCTTCCTCTGGTCCTGGACGATTCCAGTAAAAAGAACCGCAAAATCGAAGACAATTTTGAGGGGCTGGTATATGACCTGTGTTCCGGAAAGGGAAAGACCCGTTCCAACAAAGAGCTGGGACTGAATCGGGAGAACCACTGGAAGAACTGCATCCTGACGAACGGAGAGCGGCCTTTGAGCTCCTATGTAACGCAAGGCGGAGCCATTAACCGTATCCTGGAAATAGAGTGTGGAGAGCGTGTTTTTGAAAGCCCTGGCAGTACAGCGGAGCTGGTCAAGCATAATTACGGTCATGCAGGCCGGGAATTTATTGAAGTCATAAAAGAACTTGGCGCAGATAAGATAAGGGAAATCCAGCAGGAATTTTCCAGGCAGTTAGCTAATGATGAGAAGATGCAGAAGCAGAGCCTATCCCTTTCGATTGTCCTGACAGCTGATAAAATCGCCACGGATTACCTTTTCAAAGACGGGGAGCATATTAGCCTGGAGGAGGCCAGAGAAGTCCTGGTAGACCGCAATGAGCTTTCCGACAATGAGCGTTGTTATCAATTCATCCTGGACAAGATCGCCATGAATCCGGCCCGGTTTGATATACAAAATGAGAATGTAGAGAAATGGGGCGTAATAGAAAATGGGTATGCCATTATTTATACCACAGCATTTACAACCTTGTGCAAAGAGGGAGGATTTTCACGAACATCTTTCCTGTCATGGGCGAACCGCAAGGATCTTATTCAGGCGGAGAGCAGCGGAAAGAAGATGGATAAGATTAAGAGTTTTAAAGGAAACAAAGTGCGCTGCGTATTCCTTAAGTTGAATGATGATTCAGATAAGGACGGTTTTATAAAGGTAGATGAAAGTGAAGAACAAATGGGGCTGCCTTTTAATTAGAGGAGAATTCTTATGTATGATATTTATGGAATATGGCTGTCAATGAAAGGGCGATGCTATTCGTCAAATAACCCGGCTTATGTAGATTGTTCAATATGCGATCAGTGGTTAATGGACTTTGAGGCATTTAAGATTTGGTATTTGGACAACCTATATGACTGCAATGGAGAGATGCTGGAGATTGACAAGGATTTATTCTCTAAAGGAGAAAAGATATATAGTCCTGGGACTTGTTGTCTTCTGCCAAAACGGATAAACTTATTGATTTCATTCAAGAAAAGTAAAAAATCCGGACTTCCTGCGGGAGTAAACCGAGGTGCCAGCGGAAGCTATATTGCGACCATTCATCGGGGCGCCGGTCATTTGTCCAAATCATTCAAATCCCTTGATGAGGCGTTTGATTATTATAAGACTAACAAGGAAAGGCATATTAGGGAAGCTGCGGAACTATATAAGCTTTATCTTCCTGAACGCATCTACGAGGCACTGATCAATTATGAAGTAACTAAAGAGTAACCTATGATAGGTTACCGAGGAAACTCAGTGTTTATCAGGGGTTAAGGGCGTTTTTATAGGGGAGTAACCCAGTAACCTAAAAAAATGCACGTACATATAGGCCCGTTAAAAATTAAAATATGTGTGATAGATTTAACAATGTTTTATAAAAATGTCTCGCGCGTAGGGAAACCCAAAAAAGTGGGTTACTGGGTTACCATAGCCATGAAACCTTTATTCTATGCGGGTTTGAGCGGTAACCTACGAAAGTAAAAAATAGGTTACTGTAACCTAAAATTGGGTTACTGAGGTGATTTTATGATGGATACAAAATTAAATGAATATCGGTCTTTGCTAGAGCAGTTGAAGCGAAACAAGGAAAATGTTCCTCTTGAGCTCCTGACAACGAAGTACCAGAAGTCTTATGATCAGTTAAAGGATAGAATTCAGTCCATGACGAAAGAAATCTTTCAGGACATAGTTCTCAGCGGCCTGCAGATCGAACGGCCCCAGGCGGAAGTGAAATATATGCAGATCAATGCAGCGATTAGGGAATCCGGAATCATGGAAGAAGTGAAACATGCAGTATTCCTCCGGCAGGATGCGGATCAGGTCCTGGAGTAG
>JASGGP010000340.1:0-4830 GCA_047604985.1 Lacrimispora sp. | reverse complement strand
CAGACGATAAATAAGGTTGCCACCTTGTCGAACCACCTATACTTATATCTAGCCTTTAAAGCTCCCATAGGATGCCCTACAAAAAGAGACACAACCATGGACCAGACACCAAGCTTGATGGAAACCGGAACCTTGTCCGCCAGAATATCAGACACAGGAACATTAGACCGGTATATTCTGGACGTTCCCAGATCCCCGTGGAGAAGATTCTTGAAAAACCGGAGAAGCTGAACCGGAAGCGGGTCAGATAATCCCATCTCCCTTAACCCCACCTGGATCTGCTGGGGCGTCATCTTATCGAAATTCTGGAAATACCCCTCAATGGGCATGAGACGAAGCAGACAGAATACTACGGTCAGGATAATAATCAAAGTAAGAAATGAGCGCGCAATCCTTTTACCTAAATACTTTAACATCAGTTTCATGGCTCCTTTGTGTTTTCTTTTTAAAATACTCTCTAAAAAAGACGTAAATTCCGGCACATCCTTTTTAGACGGTATTTTAGCTGCTCTGATTTATATGCCGGACCACAATACAGCTGGTGATCCGGCATAACTTCAAAAACATTATTTCTAAAGCTTATTTCGCATTTGCTTCCCTGTTGGCCTTAAATTCATCCATGGATACAAAATGATCTTTCAGATGCTGTCCCTTATACCGAAGGGTTGATACACCAAAGGGTGCATACTGTCCTTCAAAGACATCCAGCTTGTTAGCAATATACTTGCTGACAGAAATACTGTAAGGCAGAACAAAGGCATGATTGATCAAACTGGCCTCCGCTTTTGCAAATGCCTCGTACCGGGCATTGATGTCCACCTTAATATCCTTTGCTGCCTCTACCAAAGTAAAATACTCCAAAGCCGCATCTGACGAAGGTGTTCCCTCCACAATGGTCTCTGCTATATTTCCATACTTGTATCCCAGGTCATATCCGTCATCGCCCTTTTTCTGGTAAAATGGATCAGTCCAGGTTTCCGGATCTGCATAATCAGCACCCCAGTTGCATTTCATAAGTGCAAACTTGCCGTTTCTGCGGACTTCCGTCAAAAATCCATCAGCAGGACCAGCCTCGACGATAATATCAATAAAATCAGTGCCCAGCAAACTTTCCATCTGCTGTTCCACCACCTGGCACTCCTTATCCCAGTTGATTTCCGATGGATTATAAGGCATCAGAACTTTCACAGGGAACGTAACGCCCTCTTTCGTCAGCTCTTCCTTAGCCAGATCCCGGTATTCCTTTGCTTTCGTCTCATCAAAGGTCTGCCCAAGAGAAGCCATATCCCCTACGGTGGTGTAATCCGTACCATCTGCATTAAATGCAAAATCGGCAGGCGTAATAGAATTGATCACATAATCATCCGGCGTATCCGGCTCCAGCACCGCCACTTCCTTTGTCTTATTCAGGCCCGCAAACAATGCCTTACGGAAGTTTTCATTATTCACAGCTTTCTTCCAGTTATCCGGTTCATATTGAGCGTCAAACTGGGGATTAAAGTTAAATGTGTAGAAATAGGAATAGCTGTTCTTTGGCCTTTCACGACTGATTAAATTCTTGGTATCTTCTCCATTCATCCAGTCATTGAGGATATCAGAAGTGATTTCTGCGTAATCAACTTCCCCGCGTTTTACCATCTCCGGTCCGATCGTATTAGCCTCCGCGTTATAAATCTCATGGATCTCATCGAGGTAAACGATATCCGCATCATAATTCAGAAGATTTTTCTTATAAGTATGCTTTTCCTGGGGTGAAAATTCTTCCAGATAAAACGCTCCATTATAGTATGCCTTATCCACACCGGTACCGAAATCCTTGCCCAACTCCTCAAGCTGCGGACCATAGGCTGGCATATATACAACATATGCCAGAGAAGAAAGGAAATATGGAACTTCTCTCTCAAGAGTATAAGTAAGGGTATGGTCATCTACTGCCTTCACTCCTACCTCTGAAAAATCAATTGGCTCCCAGACGTTTCCATCTTCGTCAGCACCGCCTTGGTATGTCAGGCCGTTATAATATTTTTCTGCATTTGCAATGATACCAAAAAGATTCTGGACATTTGCACTTTCATACTCCGGAGTCAGCTCATATTTCATGGCATCAACAAAATCCTGGGCTGTTACGTCTGCTACTTCCGCACCAGTATTATCGACCCATTTCGCATCCCGCAGCTTTAAAGTCCAGGTCAAAGAAGCATCATCATAACTCCATTCTGTGGCAAGTCCTGGTTTTATCTGCCCCTTGTTATCATATTCGATCAGAGTATCAATAAGATTTGCTGTTATCATCTGATCATCTACTGATGAAGAAGTCAAATAATTTAAGGTCGTAGCTTCTCTTGGATACAACCTTGTATACACCGCCGGCTCCCCGGCCGTTTCATTTCCGGCAGCCTGTGTACCGCTTTCAGCCGTCTTTTTTCCCCCGCTGCAGCCGCTGAGGGCCGTAGAAGCAACCAGAACTGCACATAGCATTGCAGCCATCAATCTTTTTTTCTTCATAAATATCCTCCATTTTCCTAATATTTCTAACCCATATGGGATTAGTACCAGTTTCCATTTATTTCATTTTAACTTTAAATATGATCCTGCCCATCAGCCGCCAAAAAACGGAACACCGCTGATTCCCATTCCAGGAGTTTCATTCATCCTGATCTTAGGCCCCTCAAAAACAGGCCCCCCAGTATAAGGATCTGTTTTGCAGAGAGACGGACCATCTAGTCGCCCGGGTAATGATCCCCTTTCCGGCCGCCAGATGAGCAGCCGCGCTGACCGCAATTTTGCTCTCCAGCATACAGCCGATCATACACTCCACCCCAAAGCTTTCTGCAATGACAGTTTCAAAGCTTCATAAACCCCCCAGTTTTCATCAGCTTAATATTGATGAGATCCGCCGCCCGCTCCTTAATAATGCGTATGGCATCTTCCGAAGAAAACACGCTCTCGTCCGCCAGAATCGGCGTATGTACCTGGCTGGTAACAAGCTTCATCCCCTCAAAATCATGGGCGCTGACCGGCTGCTCCACTAAGTCCATTTCAATTCCCATATCCTCCATGGACCGTATAATGCGCACCGCCTCTTTGGCCGACCACCCCTGGTTGGCGTCAATGCGGAGCAGAATATCCGGCCCAACTGCTTTCCGGATGGCCTTAATCCGTTCCACATCTTTCATGCCCTCTTTCCCTACCTTGATCTTCAGAATATTAAATCCCTGTTCCACAGCCCTTAAGCTGTCCTGAACCATTTCCTCTGCATCATTGACGCTGATGGTCAGATCCGTCTCAATTTCTGTCCGCCTGCCGCCCAGAAGCTTATACAGCGGCTTCCCCCAGGATTTTGCAAAAAGATCGTAAACAGCCATATCCACCGCCGCCTTTGCAGAGGTGTTTTTCAAGATACAGCCATGAAGCCTCTTCATGATTCCGTCCAGGTCCTCAATCTCCATCCCAATGAGATTAGGTCCAATAAACTCCTCAATGGCGCAGAGAATGGATCCCTTTGTATCTCCGGTAATGACCGCAGTGGGAGGCGCCTCACCAAATCCTGTCTGTCCGTCATCTGTCGTGATCCTCACCACAATATCGCTTACCTTATCCACAGTCCTCAAAGCCGTTTTAAATGGTGTAACCAGAGGAATATTGACTTCCCCTGTCTCTATTTTTACGATCTTCATTCCAAGTCCTCCCTCCGCTTCCTGTGACTTTTCATTAAGTCTTTTGTAATTTCTTTACTGGCTTTTCACGATTTCCTTATTGATCTTTCTTCAATTCTTTAATGGTCTTTTCTTGATTTCTTTATTGATCTTCTCTTAATTTCTCTATTGATCTTCTCTTAATTTTTCTATTGATCTTTTCTTGATTTCCTTATTGATCTTTTCTTGATTTCCTTATTGATCTTTTCTTGATTTCCCTATTGATCTTTTCTTGATTTCCTTATTGATCTTTTCTTGATTTCCCTATTGATCTTTTCTTGATTCCCTTATTGATCTTTTCTTGATTTCCTTATTGATCTTTTCTTGATTTCTTTATTATCTTCTTCCTTAATATCTCAATTGATTCTGCGGTATAACTCCAGTGAAACCTCCGCCATGATCCTTTCAAAAGCGGGTGTATCCGTCTCATTTCCACAGAAACAGACCAGAAATGGTTCCTTTCCATAAACAATTCCCACGTCATGGGTAATCCCCACATCTTCTCCTGTTTTATGGGCAATCTCCGGCTCTTCCGGCAAAGCTTGCAGATAAAACGGTATTTTGCTGCAAAGCTGCTGGTTTTTAAGAATGGAAATCATCTGTTCACTTGCCTGCCTGCTGATAAGGCTTCCCTCATGCATCATCTTCAAAAGCCGCCCCGTTTCCCCGGCAGTTATGTAATTCTGGATCCCTTTTCCTGACTTTTCCAGATCATACATCTTTCTTTGAAGAACCGTCTGTTCAAATCCCAATTCCCGGATAGTTCCATTGATCTCCTCGAACCCCAACAGATCAATCAGAACATTGGTAGCCGTATTGTCACTGAAAATAATCATCAGTGTAACCAGATCCATAGCAGTTACGCCTATCCCGTCATGAAGATAGGTAAGGGCGCCGCAGGACGGCACATGATCCGCCTTTTTCACATGAAATATCTCTTCCGGGTCCAGGCGTCCCTCCTTCATTCTCTGAAAGGCTGCAGCCATAACAAACAGCTTAATAACGCTGGCCGCCATCAAAGGCTCGCTTTCCTGATAGGAGATTTTCTCTCCTGTCACCAGATTTTCATACAGGAAACTGATTTTCCCGGGGATCTTCTCAAGCCTGTCTATTAGTTCATTTCTCATAAATATAC
>JASGGP010000339.1:0-4870 GCA_047604985.1 Lacrimispora sp. | reverse complement strand
CCGCAGCATAATAAAATCCTCATTTTTCCCATACATACTTCTCCTTTTTCACGATTGACATTAAATCGTTTGATGAGCCCATTATGGTAAAAATCTACAAACTTTTCAACCAGACATTTGCACCGGTGTGTGCAAAATAAATATTTGTGGCGTTTGGAAGAATAGTATATAATCAAAACAGCAAAGCTGCTTTTTCTAAATTTGAGCAAAAGCGTAAAGGGCGTGAAATCATGAAAAAAGGCCACTCTCAGTTAATTCAGTATATGATCCAGCATAAAAATCCCGTTACCTCCCGGAAGCTGTCAGAAGAGCTGGGGATTTCCATGCGTTCTGTCAAGACGTATGCCAGTGAATTGAATTTGATTTCAGATAAAAAGCTGATTTTCTCATCAAAGGACGGCTATTCCATTGACGTGGATCAGGCCAGAATACTGCAAAACCGCACGGAGGAAATTCCGCAGACCAGCGATGAGAGGATCAACTACATTGTCAAAAAGCTGTGTATTGAACACACGACCCAGTTGGATATTTTTGAACTGTGTGAAACGCTGTACGTAAGCTATTCCACGTTAAAGGCGGATATCAGCAAGATGAATAGGACCTTGTCTGATTTTAATGTACAGTTCATCATCAAGAGCGATTTCCTGATTCTGGCAAGTGACGAACGCAGCAAGCGCAAGCTGGCAAGCCACGTAATCTATGTGGAAACGGACAACCAGTTTACGGACGCCTCCATCATCAAGGCAACGTTTAAAAATCTGAACGTAGATTTAATTGAGGCCATTGTCAGAACTGCATTTAAAAAATATGAATATTACTTAAATGATTTCGCAGCCATCAATCTTCTGCTTCATTTTTCCATCATTATCGACCGTATCCAGACGGGAAACTACATGATGGAATCCTCCGTCAGCTTTGAATGGGATGACGACTCCTGTCTTCCGCTGATGGAGGACATCTGCAACAGCTTTGAACAGAATTTTCATATCCATCTGAATGAGGCAGAGAAAAATGAGATCCGCCTGATGATCCAGGTCAACGTGAATTATACCCTGACCAACCAGGAAGCTCTTGTTTCCGTAATTGGCTCTTCCATCTTTCGTCTGGCAGAAACGCTGATACAAAAAATAATGGACGCCTATTACATCGACTTATACAGCGAAAGCTTTTTTACCCCTTTTGCTATGCATATTAAAAATCTTCTCCTGCGGGTCAGAAGCAATCACCAGAATCACAATCCCATGGTTCCGGCCATTCGCTCCAGCTATCCTACGATCTACGACATTGCCGTATTTATTTCCATTCAGCTGATGCAGCGGTATAATATCCAGATCATCGAGGATGAGGTGGCATTTATCGCCCTTCATATCGGTGCAGAAATTGAGCGGCGCAATATAAACAACTCCAAAATTAAATGTGTACTTTACTGTCCGGACTATGCCAATATCGGAAAACAGCTTTACAACCAGCTTCTGCTGGAATTTAGCACGGACATTAATATTATCAAAACAATTTCCTCCCTGGAGGAGCTCCCAGACTGCTATTTCGATCTTTTAATCACCACGGTGAAAATCAGGGAGACTTCGGGAAATTATCAGGTCATGGTGATTCCCCCATTTTTACAGCAGGCCAATAAAATGGAATTTTATAAGGTTTTTTCAAAGTTACATCAAAATAACAAGCATTATATCCTAAAGAAACACTTTGACAATTTCTTTTCACCGGAGCTGTTTCTGGCGGCCGCTCCGGAGCAGACCCGGGACGATATGATTCATCAGCTCTGTCTGATGCTGCAAAAACAGGATATTGTGGACGGCGGTTTTGAGGCAAATGTGATGAAGCGCGAGCTGGCAGCCTCCACCGCATTTGGCAGCATTGCTATTCCTCATTCCATGGAAATGGAGGCGGTAAAGACAAGCATCGCTGTTGCCATCTGCAGAAACGGACTTTTATGGGACAGCAGAAAGGTGAACCTGGTGCTCATGATCGCCATTAATCCTGGCACAAAAAATCTGTTTTACGAGCTCTATGAATCTCTTGTGGAGTTGTTTGATGAGGAGGATATCATCTGCCAGCTGAAGAACTGCCGATGCTTTGAGGATTTCAAGGCCCTGATCTGCCAAAGCATTTTCAGAGCCCCGGAAGAATAAGGCAAAATAAAGAAAGGATAAATTTATGGATACAGCCAAATATGTATTTCTGGATATTGACGGAACCTTATGCGAACACCACACTGGGATTCCAGAATCTGCAAAAGCCGCTGTGGCGGCCGCCAGAAAAGCAGGCCATAAGGTTTTTCTGTGCACGGGCCGCTCTAAGATGGAAGCAGAGAGTGAGATTTCTTTCAAACTTTTTGACGGTGCAGTCTGCTCCAGCGGAGCTTTCGTGGAGGCGGGAGATAAGCTGCTGTTTTCACAGCCCCTTGCACCTTCTCTGCTTCAGGGAATCTGCACTCTGCTGGATTCCTTTCCCATTGCCTATAACCTGGAGGGATATCCATTTTCCTATTTGAATGAAAATGCTCTTTCATTCTTTAGCGCTGCATTTTCAAAGGAGTGTGCCGGGGATGGGAATCAGGAAATTGACAGGGGATTTAAAAATAGGAATATGACATCTATTAAAGAATATTCTTTTCTTGAGGATCAGGAAATATATAAAATTTCCATTTTCACCTATTCCCCTGAAATCTGTGAAAAGATCCGGGGCAAGCTTCCTTTATCCATGAATTTTACCGTCAATTATATGGAAATGGATAAAATCTACAACGCGGAAATCTCCAACCGTTCAGCCACAAAAGCTACCGGAATTGATATTATCCTGAATCATTTCGGGGCGGCCTTATCCCAGACCATCGGGTTTGGTGACAGCTTGAACGACGAGCCGATGATCCGGCATTGTGATATCGGCGTGTGCATGGGAAATGGGGATACGCGTTTGAAGATTATATCAGATTATGTTTGTGAGCGCGTTGAAAATGATGGGATTCTAAAGGCATTCCGGCATTTTGAGCTGATTGGGTAGGACATTCGATGGACAACTGTTGGCGCCAGCGGTTGTGCGGCTTTCACCGCATAATCCGTTGCGTAGAAGCGGGCTTATGTGAGCGGACTCAATATGAGAAAGCGGTATCATTTGGTGTTGGACAATGCCTTTACAAAGGCGTTAAATGCTATCTATATGTAGAAAAATAGTATGAGCTAAATTGACACGATTAAACTTAAATGGTTTGATCGTGTTTTTAATATGTAATTCTAAGAAAGATGAATAAAATCAATGGACTCCGCCCTGGAAAGGTGTGCAATGTACGCCGGGAATGTAAAGTGCAGTATATGGATTTTTGGAACCTTGCATATAAATAACCATAAAATAACTCATTTTCCTTGTAGCTATTAACTTGTTTTTCTTGTTATAATTAACAAGCAATGATTTTTAGTAATTACAATCTTAGCTTGTTAAAATCAAATTGGAGGTGTCAAAATGGATAACTTAAAAAAATTGCGGGAAAATGCCGGTCTAAGTCAACAAAAACTTGCCAGCCAGCTTGATTTAACACAACAAAGCATTCACAGTTATGAAAACAATATTTATGAGCCTGATATATCCACATTGAAACAGTTTGCGGCTTTTTTTGATACTTCAGTAGATTACCTGATCGGAAATACTGATATCCCGAATAAAATTGAAAAAGTTGACAAACATGAACTGAATGCAGAGGAGGCTGAAATAATAAGCAAATATAGAACATTATCAAAAAAGGGCCGTAAAAGTATACAGCTCATATTGGATAATTTTATTAATTAAAAAAATGTTTAGTTTAATATTATAGCATTTGTTGTTTATTTACAAAATTATATGGGAGGTTTCTTAGTGATAGAATTAGCTGTTGCAATCAAAGAGCTTGATGATGATGATAGAACCTTCATGCTTAATTTATATAAAAATTATTATGGCCTGGCCAGAAAAACTGTTTATAATATAACGCATGAATTTAATGATATAGAAGATCTTATAAATGATAGTTTTATTAAACTAATTGAAAAAATATCTCTGCTTCGTACCCTTGACCAGTACAAAATAACTACCTATGTTGTCTATACAGTAAGAAGTGTTACGATTAATTATATTAAGCACAAAAGGGTTGAAAACAAGTATATGTATTACAGTGATGATGTGGAGATAATCAAAGAACTTTATAATAAAGAAGATGATATTGATATCAGACTTATTTACCAGGAAGAAATGGAACTGCTAAAGGATGCTATATCTTTGCTTCCGGATAAGGAAAAAGATTTGCTATACTTTAAATACATACTTGATCTTAAAGATATTGAGATAGCAGATATTCTCTGCATATCACCAAATAGCGTACGCGAATATCTGACAAGAGCCCGGAGGGATGCAAAAAAACTTATGGAAAAGGAGATGCATAAACATGCCAAGTAACAGTGCAGATTCAATTAAAAAATTAAACGAAGAGTACGAAGAAGCTTTATTCCGCTTGGCAATGAATGACTTGATTGAGGAAGAAGGAAAGTTTCTTTTTAAAGAAAATATTCAACTAAAAGATGATCCGGAATTTCAGCCTTCACAAGAGGAAATCGATAAGTTTACAAAGCTATTGGATATAAGCTTAAAGAAATCAAAATCAAAAAGCAAGAGTTATATCATACATAAGATAGTTAACACAGCAGCAGTTATAACAGTGACAATGATAATTCTATTTTCTACTGGATTTTTAACTGTGCAGGCATTCCGTATCCAAGTGCTGAACTTTTTGATTGATACTGAATCCAAATATACATCTTTTCAACTATCGCCATCTAACGAAAAAAATCAAGAAAGCGGAGAATTGGCTTTTAACTGGACAAAC
>JASGGP010000338.1:0-4904 GCA_047604985.1 Lacrimispora sp. | reverse complement strand
ATAAACGCAGGCACTATTTCAACAACACTACCGTAGAGCCCTTTTACAATGAGTTTGAATTGAGGGTGGGAGATCAGGATAAGCTTTTTGGCATAGAGCTGTGGCCTTTTGCCCCGTCAAGACTTTCCATAGAAGTTACAGCGCCAAACCAGGAGACAACGGGTCCTGTTTATCCTGCACTGGGAGAGTGCAGAAGATTTCCCTTTGTGCTGACGGAAAGTGTGATATGGGTCAACAATTATATTTTTGAAGAGGAAACAGGAGATCAGCTTATTTTAATCCGCTTCCAGAATCCGCTCCCCGGCGTCTGGAAGCTCCGGGTCCAAAATATGGATAATGAACAACTCTCTTTTCACACCTGGCTGCCGTCGGGAGACTTGATTTCAGAGGACACCTTTTTCTTAAACCCAAACCCGGATACTACCATAACTTCTCCGGGCAATGCAACCAGCCCCTTAACAGTCACCGCCTATAACCAGTTTAATGACAGCGTTATGCCGGAATCAGGAAGAGGCTATACGAGAACAGGGCTTCCAAAACCGGATATCGCCGCACCCGGATACCAGATTCCCTGCGCTGTCCCCGGCAACCAGTACGGAACCATAACAGGAAGCGGTTCTGCGGCTTCTCAGGCGGCGGGCATTATGGCTATGGTTTTTGAGTGGGCGGTTCCCAGGGGAAATTACACCACAATTACGGGAAATGACGTAAACCGTCTGCTGATCCGCGGGGCAACCCGCAGAAGTGATATGATTTATCCCAATAATATATGGGGATATGGTCAGATTGAAGTGAACAGCCTGTTTGAGCACCTAACCAATATTTAATTCGTAGAAAGTAAAAATTTTTCACGATGAAATTCTGTATACGGTATGTCTTGGTAAAAAAGGGACATACCGTATTCCGTCTTGTTTTGGCTGGAAAAGGGAGAAACATAAGGACATAAGGATTTAAAAAATAAAAAGATTTTTTAATCCCGTGAATAAAAGGCCTGATTCAGGTCATAATAGGATTATACCAAAGATGAGTGAATACTTATCCTCCCCTTTTTAATCCGGCTTGTTTGCGATGGACGCAGGCAGGCCGGATTTTTTGTGCTTTCTGTAATTCTTCAGTTGAAATTATCCGAAAGAATGCAGCGCAGATGAAAACTCCCGGAAAAAATAATGATTCAAAACAGAACATATGTTTGCATTTGCGGTTTATCTGTGTTATAATATCAATAGAAAGAATAATTGCAGCCACCATGATGTGGTTTTAATTTTTAACTATGAAACAAACATATGTTCCGATATGAAAGGAGACTGGCGTATGATGATTACAAGAAACAACTTAAACGAAATATTATTTGAAAATCAGGATGCAAGGCTGCTGATCGAAAGCGTGGTTTCACATACGCAAGCTACCTTATACTATTATCACGGCGTTGAAATCACTGTGGAGAATGCGCTGAAGATATATAACCGCGCAATCAGGGCGGAAGAGGAGGATTCCTCCTACAGCGTATCATTTCTGGATTTTTCCGGGGAAGAAAACAGAACCCTGTGTTGGGGGAATTACTGCTGAAATATTTTTCCGATATTCTCTTTTACTGTTTCTGCTTAAGATTATTATGGATTTTCTTGATTATTAAAGAATTTCAACTAAGAATTGAAACGATTTAAAACAAGATAAAATAATAAAAATATATTGACATGAATCCTACGATTATGTATAATTTAAACAATTTCATAGGGGAAATGCCTATAAATTAAGACGAAACAAGAAAAACAATATCAAAAGGAGAGGAAAAATGAAAAAAAGAGTATTAGCTTTAGGCGCAGCTGTCTGCCTTGTTGTAGGAGCTCTGGCAGGCTGTGGCTTTACCGGCGGAACCGGCAGTTCCACGGCTGGAGAATCTTCCCAGAGTTCAGCGGCAGGGGAGTCTGCTCCTGACAAAACAACTGCACCTGCAGCAGGCGGCCAGGTGCTCAGTGTATATGCCAACGCCGAGATCAAGACCCTGGTACAGTGGGCTGCTTCTGACAGCCAGTCGTCCATGGTAAACAACAACGCATTTGAGGGCCTGCTTCGCCTGGATGAAAAAAATGAGGCCCAGCCTGCACTGGCGGAGAGCTACGATGTTTCAGACGACAAACTTACATACACTTTTCATTTAAGAGACGGTTTGCAGTGGAGTGACGGAACTCCATTAACGGCAAAGGATTTTGTTTTCGCCTGGTTAAAGCAGATGAGCGCAGAGGCCACCAACGGCTATAGCTTCATTATGACAGATTATATTGTAAACGGCGCCGAGTATAACGAAGGAAAAATCGGTGCAGAAGAAGTGGGAGTAAAGGCTCTTGACGACAAGACTTTCCAGGTGACCTTAAAAGCACCTACTCCTTATTTTGCACGCTTAACCGTTCTTTGCCAGTTCTTCCCCTTAAATGAGGCATATGTTACCTCAAAAGGTGACCAGTATGGCTTAAGTGCGGATAATATGATTTACTGCGGCCCATACGTTATTACCAGTTATGATCCGGCAGTTGGCGCTACCCTGAAAAAGAATGAGAAGTACTGGGATGCGGCAAATGTGAAGATTGAAAATGCACAGGTAAGAGTTATGAAAGACGCTTCCGCAGCTTTAAATGCTTATCTGGCGAATGAGCTGAGCCAGGTGGCACTTGATTCTTCCAATGTGGCTGCTTACCAGAATGATCCGGAATTCAGCTCTGAAAGCGAGTTCAGAACTGAATATCTGCAGTTTTCCTTAAGCAATCCTGTTATGAGCAACAAAAATATTCGCCAGGCTGTTTCCATGGCCATTGACCGTGATACTTTGGCTAAGGTAATCCTGGCCGATGGTTCTTCTCCCAGCGTCGGTCTCGTTGCGGAAGGCATGTATGGAGATGGAAGCAAGAGTTTCCGCGAATTAAACGGAAACTTATGTCCATTCAATCCTGAAGAAGCTAAAAAGTACTGGGAAGAGGGCTGCAAGGAATTGGGAGAAACGCCTACCCTGACGCTTCTGGTCCGCGATGATTCCGTAACAAAGGCAGTCGCAACCTACATACAGAGCGAATTAAATAAGAATTTAGGCATTGATATTGTGATCGACACCAAGACGGTTCAGGCGAGAAATGAATTAATGGATAACGATAATTACATGTTCGCATCCACTGCATGGGGCGCTGATTATGACGATGCCATGACCTATCTTGATTTATGGACCAATGGAACTCCTTATCGCGGCTCCTATGTGAACGAAAATTACAATAAGCTGATTAACGATGCAAGAGTTGAAACCGATGATGCAAAACGTCTGGATATGCTGCTGCAGGCGGAGAAGCTTCTGGTTGACGAGGATGTAATCGTTGCTCCTTTGTACCACAGAGGATCTGCGACGCTTACAAAATCCAATGTGAAAGGATTGATCAACCATCCTTTCGGACCGGATGTGGAATTTAAATACGCTTACTTTGAGTAATCCGCGGCGGGCGGAGGTTTGCCCTGACAAATAGAAAGCGGGAAATGAGAAGAGCTGTCCTTTCCTTTTCAAAATTGGAGAAGGACGGCTCTTTTTGGAATCTTATGAAAATAGGAATGCAAAGGAGGACGCAGCATGATAAAATATATCTGCAAGCGACTGGTTTATCTGGTGCTGACATTATGGGTCATTGTAACAGCGACTTTTTTTCTGATGAAAAAGCTGCCCGGCTCTCCTTTTGATGCGGAACGTTTTAATTTGATGTCTGCACAGCAGCAGAATGTCATTTTAGAGCAGTATGGATTAAATGAATCTCTGCCCAGGCAGTATGTAAAGTATATGGGAAATATTCTCCACGGAGATTTTGGAACCTCCTTTACCTACACCGGACAAAAGGTATCCACCGTAATCGGAGGAAGAATCGGCCCGTCCGCCCTGATCGGTCTTCAGGCAGTATTGATCGGTCTGGCCCTGGGCCTGATATTGGGAATTATTGCGGCGTGGAAACATAACAGCGGAATCGACTATTTTACAATGATCGTGGCCGTGCTTGGAGTTTCTGTGCCCAACTTTGTGGCTGCAGCGCTGCTGCAGTACTATGTGGCTTTGAAATGGGGGATTCTTCCTGTGGGCTTCTGGACTGAATGGAAGTGTTCTGTCCTTCCGTCCATTGCCTTGTCCTTTTCTGCCACAGCCATGGTCGCCCGGTTTATCAGGACTGAGATGCTGGAGGTATTGGAGCAGGATTATATTATTACAGCCAAAGCAAAGGGCCTCAGCCCCATGAAAGTGCTTATGCGGCATGCAGTGAGAAACTCCATTATCCCTGTTGTAACGATTCTGGGCCCTATTGTTGTAAATCTTCTTACCGGGTCCCTGGCAGTAGAGAATATTTACACCATTCCGGGAATCGGCAGCTTATTTGTGGACAGCATCAAGGCCAATGACTATTCTACAATCATGGGAATCACGATTTTTTACAGCGCTTTCTATATTTTTGTGGTGCTGGTCGTGGATATCGCCTATTCCCTGATTGATCCAAGAATCCGTCTGGCGGCCGGTAAGGAGGAGTGAGCATGGACGAATTATTTGTGAGGGTTCATGTGGATGAATCCGAAAAAGAACATATTGCCCATCCCAATTTGACCGCTTTCCAGGAGGGATGGCTTCGCTTGAAGAAAAATAAGGCGGCGGTTGCCAGTTTGTTTACTTTGATTGCAATCGGACTTCTGGCAATACTGGCTCCGGTGTTTTCCGGTTACTCCTATAAAGAAACCAATTATGATATTATATATCAGATTCCTTCCATCACACATCTGTTTGGAACGGATCAGTTCGGCCGGGATCTTTGGGTCAGAACCTGGATGGGGACCAGAATATATATGATGGTATTCTGGAAATTGATGACCTGCGTACTGTCGAATTTACGGAAGAA
>JASGGP010000337.1:0-4924 GCA_047604985.1 Lacrimispora sp. | reverse complement strand
CCTCCAGCTTTTCCCGGAGAAACTTTTCCGCTTTTGATTTCACCTCAATCATATGAAGAATCTCATCAGCAATTACAATGATTTCTTCAAGAAGACAAAAGCCCAGCACCTCCGGCAGGACCCATATTTCCTTGTCTGTAAGCGATATCTTCTGCTGATATGCCTTCAGCATCAGGGAAATGTTTTCTTCACTTAAGTGGCCGCCGGAAAGAGCCACCATCTTTTTTGCCACAACATAAATACGGGGAAAGTTGCGGTATTCCCTTTCCTTCAAAACCGGCAGTACGGCATAGCTGGTTCCCGAGGTCCGCACCTTTTTAATTTCCCGGTACAGCATCTGGAAATTGTCAAAGAGCCAGCGCGCTGCCGGTATCAGAGAGATAATATCGGTGGATACGGCAGAGATGCTGTCTCTGATTTTATTCAGTTTCTTATAGGCAGCCTGATTATAATCGTTAAGAACAAAGCTGTGGCCCACCAGCCGGACCTGGCTGTGGCTTTCCGCCAGATCAACCATCTGCCTCTCCCACTCGCCGGGTCCCGGTTTATCCCCGTTTTCCGGGAAGCAGGCCGGAAATTTCACCTTTTTAAAAAAATAGTTAAACCGGTAATACAGGATTAATAAAACAAAACAGAACAATGCAATCAGTATCAATAAAATAACAAGCGGAAACGGGGAATTTATATAAAAATTAATTCTTTCCAACAAGCTCTGCAATTGAAGCTCCTCCTTATTATAAGAAATCCTTCAGATGTGACGGAATTCTTTTACAGATAGTTTGTCTGTTTTTCCATAAAAAACAGCACAATATTATATTGTAGCATTTTTTATGTTTTTTATTAATTTCTTGTAAGATTTATAAAATTTCAATGAACGAATGGTTTCAACCATCAATCGCTGATAACAGCAGAAAGAGCATCCCCGAATTGCATGGGATGCTCTTTCTGCCATTTATTGTTTTTGTCCTTAAACTTAAATTCATTGCCATTCTATAAACTGCACTATTCATCAGCCCTTACTTTAACTTACCTCACCGACTATTCTGAGTAAAACCAGGCCCAAGAAAACTGCTAGAACTTACTTAAAAGGTAACTCGTCACGCCATTTACATCCTTATTATTCCCGGAGCCATTAATTTCCTGATCCAGCTCAGTGTCGTTAAGGAATGATCCATCCGCCTTTTGAAAGTAAACGGTTGCTATGGTCCCTCCGGAAGCGCCATCATAATTATCCTCAACAATAATGATGATATCCTTTAATCCATCCTTATCCACATCCTTAAATGAAACAGCTTTAACATCCACACTATAAGGAAGGACTGCATTGAAATTATAAAGAATATCCCCATCTTCATTGGTCAAATAAAATACTACGGGCACATGGCTGCCTTCTGTTAATTTTCCTGATACGAATTTAACATTGCCCCATGAATTTAAATCCACCATAAAGGTCTGATCCTCAACAGGGGCAAAGCCATTTATATTTTTAAGATTATACGGAGTGATTTCGAAAGTCCCCTCGGGAAGTGTCATCACTGTATCTTCCGATTTCTCAGTTATTGTAACCGTTGCCTCAAGAGCACCGTCTTGTTTAAACAAAAGCTTAACCGTTCCCTTATTTCCTCTGGAATCATTTACAAGCTGGCACTGTGCAGTATCACCATCAACAGTTCCCTCAAATTCCGCGCTGTCCATATTGTAAGCCGGAGGATTGCCCACCACACCGATGTCTCCCTGAATTTTTCCATCCCCAAGCCTGGAGATTAAAATAGATAAACCGCCATTATCAGGAAAACCGGCATCTGTATTTCTTATCCAGGTCTTCTTAATAAATTGGCTATAATCAATGGTACTCTCTGCTGTTGTGATTGAGGGGATACTCTCCTCCGAAGGCTTTGCCGTTTCCAAAGGCGGCGCCTCACTTTGCTTTAAGCGGTTCGTTGAGTCAGCTTTCCCGCAGCCTGCAATAAGAAGAGAGACTGTGACAATTGTAAACAGAAATTTTTTATTCATTATTACCTCCGATGACGGTTCTGACAGACTTTGCTGACGGGCAGCATCCTATGTATATGCAGCAATTCATATTATACCACGATTTTCCCCGGATTTCACCTATATGTCCAGAACACGCAAAAAAGCCTGAACCGTTTTCCTGCCATTAACCAGACCTCCATTCTCCTGTTTCCGAAAAAATGCAAGGAATTTTCATCTGGTTTCATACCATAAAAACAATATAAAAGTAAAAGATTGACCGCATTTCCTGCAAATATTGCGTTCCACACACAATTGACTTATATGCTGTATCCATACACCTTTATTCCAAAAAATTATGGCATATTTACTACACAACTGCATATAGGTTATGTAATAACGCACAAAAAACTATCACATATTTTAAAAAATAATTGACAAATTGACGCTTTTATATTAATCTATAAACAGAGTTAATGAATTAACGCAAGAATGCTTGCTTCAAAACAGGAGAAGAGGTCGGTCATAAAAATGCGAGACACAATAGGCAGCAACAACAGCGATTGGACTGAGATGAACCGCTCCGCCGTTGTAAAAATATTACAGCAGCGGGAAGTCTGTTCCCGGGCGGACATTGCCAAACAAATGGGTCTTACCCAGGCGTCCATTACAAAAATAGTGGCAGCCCTGATGGAAATGGGTATCGTATCCGAGGTTGGCAGCATAAAGGGCAGCGGCAACCGCCGTTCCATTGGGCTGAAGCTGAACGCCGACAGGCATCAGATCATCGGCGTAAAGTTTTCAAGACATATGTTTGCAGTGGGCGTATTTGATATCTCAGGTAAAATATACACCCAGACCGAAACAGAATACTCGGTTGAGGAAGATCAGAAATCAGTGCTTTCGGCTATGAAAAAGCAGATACACGATACGCTGGAAAACTATAAAAATGTAGTAGCCATCGGTCTTGCCGTACCGGGTCCCTACCTTCAGGACGAAGGGCGCATTGCGGTGGTAACCCAAATGCCCACATGGTGCAACATCAATTTTGTTGAAGAATTTAAAGATGAGTTCAGCAAACCCTTTTTTATAGTACATGACGGCAACGCCGGAGCGCTTGCGGAATGGTGGTTTGGTGACCATCCGCGGCCGCTGCACACATTAGCCTATTTTTTAGTAGGCGAAGGCGTGGGATCCGGCATTATCGAACACGGCAGCCTGCTGCTGGGCATACAGGGTGCGGCCAGCGAAATCGGCCACATCAGCGTAGATGTCCACGGTCCCCGCTGCGAATGCGGCAACCATGGCTGCCTGGAGCTGTATTGCTCCGCTCTGGCAATGGTGAAGCTGGCGCAGAAGCATGTGCCGGAATGTCTTCCCAAGGGGCACCATAAAAGTGCGGATGCCTGCAATGCCATTTTTGAAGCGGCCCGGGGAGGCAATCAAAAGGCCTTAAAGGTGGTGAAAGAGGTGGCGGAATACATTGGCTACGGCTGCGTGACCTTAATCAATGCCTATAACCCCGATATTATCGTCATCGGCGATATTGTATCCCAGGGAGGGGATTTGCTGATGCCCACGATTCAGAAGGTGGTAAAACAGCGGGCGATTTCTGAACTGCACGCCAGGGTGCAAATTAAAATTTCCAGCCTCAAGGTTGATCCCACCCTGTATGGCGCGGCCGCCATAGCCACAGATAAGGTGCTGCAAATGCCCAGTGCATTTCTGGCGGTAAAGGAGGGGGAGGTGGGACCTGTTTGACCAGCCCGGAAACAATACAGTGTAACATGGTCTTTTGTGATATTGATGGAACACACACAATAATACTTGCTTGCCAGAATGCAAGCATATAGGGAGGTAGGTTATGGAACATCCTTTAATCCTTCAAATGCAGGGCATTACCAAGGTCTTTCCGGGAGTGCGCGCACTGGACAACGTGACGCTGGAGGTGCGCCAGGGTGACATTCACGCAATCTGTGGCGAGAACGGCGCCGGAAAATCAACCTTGATGAAAGTTTTGTCCGGTGTTCACCCTCACGGTACCTATGAAGGCCGGATTATTTACATGGGCAGCGAAATGACCTTTAAGAATATCAAGGAGTCGGAGAACGCCGGCATCGTAATCATTCACCAGGAGCTGACAATGATTCCGGAGCTGTCCATTACCGAAAACATCTTTATGGGAAATGAGGTGGTTAAGCACGGACTGATTGACTGGGACACTGCCAGACAGCGCACGGTGGATTTGCTTGCACGGGTGGGACTGACCATTGATCCCAGTACCTTAATCAAACATCTGGGCGTAGGCCAGCAGCAATTGGTGGAGATCGCCAAAGCCCTGTCCAAAAACGTCAGGCTGCTGATTCTCGACGAGCCGACCTCTACTCTTAACGAGGCTGACTCCGCAAACCTGCTGAATCTCATGCGGGGCTTAAAAACACGGGACATCACCTGCATCATGATTTCCCACAAGCTCAATGAGATCGCGGCTATATCCGACGCTGTCACAGTAATCCGCGACGGCCGCACGGTCGACACCTACCCTGTGGAAGCAGGCCGTGTGGATGAGGACCGCATCATTCGTTCCATGGTGGGCCGTTCCATCGAAAACCGTTATCCGGACCATGAATCACATCCCGGCGATGTTATTTTCGAAGTGTCCGACTGGCGAGTTGAGGATCCCTACATTGCAGGCCGGATGGTGTGCAAAAACTCCAGCTTCTATGTGAGAGCCGGTGAGATCGTTGGCTTTGCCGGACTCATGGGCGCAGGAAGAACGGAGCTTATGCGTTCCATCTTCGGACGCAACTATGGCATCCACCTTGGCGGAACCATTAAAATCAGGGGCAAACAGGTTCGCGTGACTTCTGTTGCCTCCGCCATTAAACAGGGCATAGCCTATGTGCCTGAGGACCGGAAGACCTTGGGGCTCAATCTGATTGACTCCATCCGC
>JASGGP010000336.1:0-4926 GCA_047604985.1 Lacrimispora sp. | reverse complement strand
GGAGAAAGAATAAAGGGAGAATCCTATGAAAAATGCGGTTGCCATATTTCTTGCCATACTCATGCTGGCCGCCGCCCTTACAAGCTGCAGGATCACAGCCAGAAAACATATCCGGCCCCTCTTCTTTTATGTATCCGCCATTTCCATGGAATCGTAAAAAATTATTAAGACAAAGTACCTTCCCACATTCTCATAATAAAATGTAGTACTAAGATTTCCTAAAGGAGGATTTTATGAGAAAAGCCAAACACTTTCTTTTGGCGGCCATGCTTATGGTCTCAGCCTGCTTAGGCCTTGCGGGCTGCGGTCCGAAAGCAAAAGCGGCTGATTTAAAACCGGTCACTTTAAATGAAGTCGCCCATTCCATTTTTTATGCGCCTCAGTATGCTGCCATTGAACTGGGGTATTTTAAGGACGAAGGCATTGACTTAACCCTCGTTAACGGCGCCGGTGCCGACAAGGTAATGACAGCCTTGATTTCAGGAGATGCGGATATTGGATTTTTGGGTTCAGAGGCCAGCATTTATACTTACGCCAACGGCGCTGCAGATCATGCCGTCAACTTCGCCCAGCTGACCCAGCGGGCCGGTAACTTTCTTGTAGGCAGAGAAAACCAGCCCAATTTCACCTGGACGGATTTAAAGGGGAAAAAGGTTCTGGGAGGAAGAGCCGGGGGAATGCCGGAAATGGTATTCGAATATATCTTAAAAAAGAACGGCATTGATCCGGCCACAGACTTAACCATTGACCAGAGCATCAGCTTCGGCCTGACCGCCGCTGCATTTACAAGCAACGATGCGGATTACACCGTAGAGTTTGAGCCCTTTGCAACAAAGCTGGAAGAAGAGGGCAGCGGATACGTGGTAGCTTCCCTTGGTGTGGATTCCGGTTATGTGCCCTATACGGCTTACAGCGCAAAGAAAAGCTATATGGAGAAAAATCCTGAGACGATTCAGAAGTTTACCAATGCAATCCAGAAGGGACTGGAATATGTGAATTCCCATTCTTCGGAAGAGATTGCAAAAGTGATTCAGCCCCAGTTTAAGAACCGGGGCTGCAAAATGACAGGGAAATGCGGTTTCAGGCTCTCACAAACCAGCTGCGTCCCGGCCCTCGTCCTTTTATTTCTATCTTTCCGTCTTTCTTAAGAGCCGCCACTCTTTCAGACACAGTCCGCTCCCCCAGCCCCAGCTTTTCGGCCATCTGCTTTAAACTGATTCTTGGATTTTCAGCAATCATGAGGCAAATCATTTCCTTGGACTGTTCAATTGCCCCATTCGTATTTTTTAACTGATACGGATTTAGCGGAATCCTCATGGTATACTCATTATTGCCACCCTGCATTTTCCCATATTCTTTAATTCCCGGAATCTTTAACCGGTCAAAAATAAGTTTTAAGTGATCTTCATAAACTACAATGCTTTTTATTGAATCCATCAATGCAAAGGCCGCAGCCTGTTCTATCCCGCCATTTTTTAAGGATTCTTCAATTTTCCTAAGCCTCTGCCTCATCTTATAAGCCATGGTTCCTTTATCTTCCATTTCTTTCAGTTGTACTTCCAAATGATTTTTTTCTTCTTTCAATTTGTTTTCCATCTGCTCATAGTTATCATCAGAGACCTTACCGTCCAGATATTTTTCCAGCAGGATTTCCTGTCTCTGAGAAATCACCTGTATTTTTTTCTGTAAATCCAGTTCATCTTCCTTGCCCTTGGCTTCCTCCAGGATTTTCTCCAGCATACTCATTGTTTCCTCAATAAGGGTCTGTTTATCAGCCATCTGTTCAAGGGGTTCCTGGGCCACAATTCCCAGGATATCTATTAATAAAGTCTCATCAATAGACGGACCGTCACAGCCTTTCCCCATGTCATCATCGTTAGAAGCAAGGTTTGTTTTAAAACATTCCGCATTTTTACGTCCAAATTTTAAGTATGTACTGCATTTCCACTGAATGACCTGAGAGGATTTATTGTTTCTTCTGGATTTGTAATATGGTTTCCCGCACATTCCGCATATCAGCTTCCCGGAAAAATTATATTTTCCTTTATTTTGCCCTTGCCTGTTAACCGTTTTATCTGCCTTTTTCACCTGAGCACGGCTGTCCATAAGGGCATTGGCGGCTTCCCAGTCTTCCCTGGAAATAATTGCCGGCACTGCATCCTCTTTCATGATCCACTGATCAGGATTTACATGTACAGCAGTCTTGGTATTAAAGTCAAATTTCATTTTATTCATAATCATTGTTCCCTTAACCAATGGATTGCGAATGATACGTCTGATGGTAGCTTCCCCTATTTCGTTGCCGTTTCTATTCCGGTAACCGTGGGAATACAGCATTTTTCCAATAGATCTTACGCCATATCCCTCTTTGTAATAGTCAAATATAAGACGTATCATTTCCGCCTCTTCTTCCACCACCACAATCTTCTTTTTCCCATCCGGCTGAATTTCTTTCTTATATCCATAAGTCAGGCTGCCAAGCATCATCACCTCTCCCCGCTCCTGGCGCTTCGCATGGGCATTTGACAGCTTTTTGGATAATTCTCTGGAATACTCTTCTGCCAAAATCGCCTTGATTCCAATCACTATTTTGTCATCAGGCTTATAGTATGTTCTGTCCAGATAAAAATACAGTTTTATGTCATTCCTTATAATAAGATCCAGAAACAGATAAAAGTCCAGAATATTACGGTTCATTCTGTCCAGAGATTTTGTAACTATCACATCAAAGCTGTGCTTCTCAATTTGACCAAGCATACGCGAATATTCTTTTCTCGTACTGGTCGTACCTGTCCTGCCCTCGTCTACTAAACGATCCACCAGATCAAAGCCAAGCTGCTCCACCGATTCGATTGCCTCCGCAACCTGTTTATCCAGTGAATCAACCTGTGCGTCACTGTTTGTAGAAACACGGCAGTAAATGACGGCCCGAAGCTTGCGCTGCATCTGTATTCCCTCCTTACAATATTTTCAGGAAAGGGGACATTGCGCCAGCAATTGTCCCCTCTTAAATCGTTATTCTTTCTTCACCAGTTCATCAAACCGTTTCTTTTCTCTTAAATCAATTAACCCCTGCTGAAAAAGAAACTTGCCGATTTGACTGAATATACTTTTTTTCTGCAAATACAGACCCTTTTCTTCAGCCCTTTCATTTATCCGGAAATTTACATTAGAATCGGGCATGACTTTCTCCCCGTATCCTCTTTCCTATATCATATTCCAACAATTGTTTCGGCATGACAGGTGGTATTTTGTCCTCTGTTCTCTAATGGATGGGAAAGTGATGATCTCTGCCAGCTCCCGGAAAAGTATTCCTGTTTGTTATATTAGGGAAAGATTTCCAATATATTGCTACTGTAGTGACATTATGAGGTATAATCAATGAATATTCCATTAAATCAGGTAATGAATCCCACGAATGAACAGCGGCGGGAAATGATCAGAAGTTCATTAGAAGCGGCCGGCCGGCTGGAAGATTACGAATATATTGTTCATTTACTGAGTCCTCCGCCGGATATTACAAATTATGCATTGCCGGGAGAACTGAACGGTGTAAAAATCGGCGTTATAGGAGGAGGCCTTGCCGGTTTATCCGCTGCATTCGAGCTTCGCAAGCTGGGAGCCGATATTACCATCCTGGAAGCCAATGAAAACAGAATCGGGGGAAGAGTTTACACCTACTATTTTGATCCCGAAGGCAGATACTATAATGAATTCGGCGCTCACAGAATACCGGTAACCCACGAAACCACCTGGTACTATATTAATTTGCTTGGCCTTAACACCCGCCCTCTGTCAGTGAGGCAGCGCAACAATTTTTTATACGTACATAATACCCGTTTGAGAACAACAGATTCCATCGAGCAGATGCTTTACCCCTTATACGATTTGACTCCCCAGGAAAGAAGCACTCCCTGGGCAGAGCTTGACGATTATGCCTTTTTGTATCTGATGATGCAGCTTCCGCCTGATATCCGGTCAGAGCTAATACGAATTTTACCGGAATATTCCCCGGAATACCTGCCTCTTACAACCCATTCCGTCCGGCAGACTCTTGAAAATCTGGGATTAAGCCAGGGAGCGATCAGCTTGATCTCAGGGGTCGATCCAGGGACCGGAGCTCTGATAAATGCCAGTTACGATTAAATCGTCCATGAGGAATATACCCTCGACTACCGCAACACCTATACCATCCAGGGCGGAATCGTAAACCTGCCATATGCTTTTGTCCAATCCTTCTTCACAGAAAATCCGCCCCAGTATCAAAATATTCCGGCTTCCCAGCTTGGCACAGTTACTTATCGGCCCGGCCAGACGGTTACAGGCATTTATCAGCTGCCAAACAGCAATCAAATAGTCCTGGCCCATCGCAATGTGCGGGATTTAGAGATGTCTGCCGATGCTTTTGATTACGTTATATGTGCAATTCCCTATTCCACTCTGAGGGAAGTTGAAATCAAACCATTGTTTAGCAATCCTAAGATGCAGGCCATTTTAGAATTTAATTATACGAATTCGCAAAAAACGCTTTTTATGTGTAATGAGCGCTTTTGGGAGCAGGATACCGATTACGGAAGAATGGTGGGAGGATTTTCTCAGACAGATCTGCCTATTCAGTCCATCTTCTATCCTGGAGATCATCTTCTTTGCCCCACTATTTCTTCCTGCTCGCCAAATGAACCCGGTGTGCTGGTAGCCACATATAATTATCATCTAAATGCAACAAGAGTGGGAAATATGGAAGAATCACTCCGGTATGAACTGATAAAAGAAAATGTGGAAGAAGTCCACGGATTGCCAAGGGGATTCTTAGATTCCATTGTGGAAGACCATAAGACAGTGGTATGGGATAATCAGCCTTATAACCGTGGAGCTTTTGCTATGGCGCTCCCAGGCCAGAAAAAGTTATTTGCCTATGAGATGTTA
>JASGGP010000335.1:0-5003 GCA_047604985.1 Lacrimispora sp. | reverse complement strand
ATTCAAGTTTTTGGTAGAGCGTTAAGCGGCATGGTTATGCCGAACATCGGCGCATTTATCGCGTGGGGTTTAATTACAGCGTTTTTCATTGATACGGGCTGGGTTCCCAATAAAGCCTTTTCTGAATTAGTAGGTCCTATGGCCTCCATCCTGTTGCCATTGCTCATCGCATATACGGGCGGATCGGCAGTAGCCGGACAGAGAGGAGCCGTTATCGGCGCCATTGCTTCCATGGGAGTTATTGTTGGTTCCGATGTACCCATGTTCATGGGAGCCATGATCGTAGGTCCTCTGGCTGCATGGATTCTTAAAAAGTTTGATAATTTTATAAGAAGCAAAATAAAAACAGGATTTGAGATGCTGGTAAACAACTTTTCCATCGGCATCATCGGTATGATTTTGGCATTGCTCGCAAGGTTGGGTATCCAGCCGATTGTTGAAGCCCTCAATCACGTTATGGGAGCAGGCGTAGGATTCTTTGTGGATCACAACTTACTTCCGCTGGCATCGATTGAACCGGCAAAGGTATTGTTCCTAAATAATGCAGTCAATCACGGGATTCTTTCCCCATTGGGAATTCAGCAGGTACAGGAAGCCGGAAAATCTATTTTCTTCCTGCTTGAGGCAAACCCGGGACCAGGACTCGGTATTCTTTTGGCTTACTGTATCGCAGGAAAGGGTTCTGCAAAGAGCTCTGCACCGGGCGCCATCATCATCCATTTCCTGGGCGGTATCCATGAGATTTACTTCCCATATCCTGATGAACCCATTGCTTCTTATCGCTGCAATCGCGGCGAGCGCAGCGGCTTCGTTTTCAACGTAATGCACGTTGGTCTGACAGCGCCGGCATTCCGGGAAGTATTTTTGCAGTTCTGTTAATGGCAGAGAGAAACAGCTATGTAGGCCTGATATTGGGAATCGCCGTAGCAGCGGCAGTGTCCATGGCAGTAGCGCTTCCTCTTTTAAAATTCATGGGTAAGGACACGGATTTAAAAGACGCTGAAGAAAAGAAAAATGAGATGAAGCGTCAGGCAAAGGAATCAAAGCAGATGAATCGGTCAAAATAGTAGAAGAGCAGCCAAGGGAAGTTCAGGGCACAATCAGCAAAATTGCTTTTGCCTGCGATGCAGGTATGGGTTCCAGCGCTATGGGAGCCTCCGTATTAAAGAAGAAAATCGCGGCAGCCGGGCTGGAAGGTGTCGAGGTAATCCATACGCCCGTATCCTCTATTCCAGACGATGTACAGGTGATAGTGACCCATAAGGGATTAAAGGAACGTGCCGCCCACAGCAATGCAAGTGCCAAACTGGTGCTGATCGACAATTTCCTGGCAGCGCCGGAATATGACGAACTGGTAGAATATATTAAGATCAAAAACAAGAAGTAGGTTTGACTGCAGGGATAGCCGCGTATCTGCGGGCTGTCCCTGCCGCATCATAGGAAGAGAAGGAAATCAGACATGACACCAAGACTGAAACAAATCTTAAATATCATGCTTCGGGAAAACAGGGAATTGTCTGTGCAGGCTCTGGCAGAGCTGTGCGGGATCAGCAAGCGGACCGTACAGAGAGAGCTGGAGTCAGTGGAAAGCTGTCTGAAAGATTACCGGATCAGCTTCCGTTCCAAAACCGGGGTAGGAGTGTGGCTGGAATGCCCGGACCAGGAGATGAAGAGGTTAAGCCTTGACATTAACCAGGGAGATTCCTATGATGTCAGCAACCGGGAGGACAGAAGAAAAAGACTGACCCTGGAAATCCTAAAGGAAAAGGGATTAAAGAAGCTTTTCTACTACAGCAGCCAGTTTCAGGTCAGCGAAGCCACCATCAGCGCGGATTTGGAATCAATCAGCCAGTGGCTGTCCCACTACAGCCTTTTTGTGGTCCGCAAGCCCGGAAGCGGCATTTATATTGATGGGAAAGAGGAGAACTACCGAAAGGCTATCCGGGATTTTATCCGGGAAAATGTGGACACCAGGGTATTGAAAGATTTCTACGATGACAGCGCAGAGGCGGAATACAGCTTAAAGGACGCAGGGGTGAAAAACATCGGCGGCCTTTTGGATGATGCGGTCATAAAAAGGGTGAAAGACTGCATTGCAGATATGAAGCATGAGCGCATTTTAAATATGACCGAAACCTCTTATGCGGCAATGATCATCCACATTACCATTGCCATCGGCCGTATTTTGCAGAGTGAAACCATTGAATCGGAAGGAAAATGGCAGGAGATTGATAAGGAAGACGAGGATTATATTCTGGCAAAGGAGCTGGTAAACCGGCTGTCCGAGGAATTTTCTGTAAAATACCGGAAATAGAAATTTCCTATATTTATCTTCATATCAAAGGCTCCAAGCACGAAAAGCTACAGTACGGGGAGGACTGCAGCTTAAAGATTGACAACCGGGAATTTCAGCAGCTTTTAAACCGTATGATCGACGCATTTGATAAGGAAAAGGCTTTGTATTTAAAGCAGGATGATGATTTTATACAGGGCCTGCTGGTGCATTTACAGCCCACAATCTTCCGGATTCTCCATAACATGCAGATTCATAATCCTGTATTGGAGGATATAAAAGAAAATTATGCGGATATTTATGAACGGTGCAAACGGGTGTCGGAGGTACTGAGGGATTGGCTGAAAAAGGAGGTGCCGGAGGAAGAAACCGGATTTTTAACGGTGCATTTCGGAGCGGCCCTTGTCCGTCTGGAAGAGAAAAACGAATCCATCCGCCAGGTGCATGTAGGCGTTGTATGCTCCAGCGGAATCGGAATTTCCAGACTCATGTCCGCCAAGCTGGAAAAGGCGTTTAAAGGAAGAATGGCGGTGACAGCCTATGGGAAAAATGAGGTTACGCCCTATATTGTAAGCAAAGCCGACTTTTTCGTCTCCAGCATTCCTATTGATGTCACAGAGATTCCGGTCATTTATGTAAATCCCCTTCTGGGGGAAAATGATATGGAGGCCATCCGCAAAACACTTTACCGGTATGAAAGGCTTCCGGGAAAGAGCAGGGAGGAAGACGTCTTTACCCTGCAGCTGGAGGAAATCAATATTCTGGCAGCCCAGATCAATGCAATCATCAAATACCTGGGATTTTTCAAGGTGGACAATGATATAACCTTTGAAGAGCTGCTTCTGGCAATCGGAGAAAAGCTGTCGCCCTACGCGGACCGAAGGGAGATGGTGCAGGAAGATATTATGAACCGGGAAAAGATTGCCTCCCAGATCTTTGGAGAGATGGGCTTTGCCCTTCTTCACGAAAAGACAAAAGGAGTCATCCGTCCCAGCTTTACCGTATTTATGACAAAGGATTTAGGGCCGTTCTGCAATCCTTATTTTAAGGGAATCACCATTGTTTTAGTCATGCTGATTCCGGATGACGAAAACAGCAGAATCAACCGGGAAATCATGGGTTCCATCAGCGGAATGATCATTGAAGACTGTGATTTTCTGGATACCATAGGAAAAGGGAACAAGGAAGAAATCAGAAGCATGCTGACAAGACATTTAAAGCAATTTTTTTACAAATATTTGAATCAGGGAGGACAATAATTATGCAGGAGCTGCTTTGCCGTAAAAACGTATGTGTAAACTGCATTCCGGATACGAAAGAGAACATCGTTAAAAAGATAGGACAGATGCTGGTAGATTCCGGTTACGTAGAGTCTTCTTATATCGATGCCATGCTTCGGAGGGAAGAGGTTGTGTCCACCTATATGGGAAACGGGCTGGCCCTGCCTCACGGAGTGGAAGCCGCCAAAAAAGACGTTAAGGCATCGGGAATCGCTGTCATGACCTTTCCCAACGGGGTGGACTGGGGTACTGAGAAAGCGAACATTGTAATCGGAGTGGCAGGGGTAGGAGACGAACACATTGAGATCCTTGCCTCAATCGCCGAAAAGATTCTGGATGAGGATACAATGAAGGAATTAATGCGGGGAGATGGGGAAACCGTGTACCGGATTCTTTCAAAATAAGTCTGAAAGAGTCAGAGTGGAGGTTAAGATGATCATAACAGTAACAATGAATCCGGCAATTGACAAAACCGTGGAAGTCCAGAAACTGAATCCGGGAAGTTTGAACCGGATCAAAAGGGTGGAATTTGACGCCGGCGGAAAGGGAATCAACGTTTCCAAAACCATCGGCGAGCTGGGAGGCGAAAGCATTGCCGTAGGATTCCTGGGCGGAAACGCCGGGGCTATTATCGAGAAGGTATTGCGGGAAAGAAACATCAGAACCGATTTTATATGGGTGGAAGGTGAAACCAGAACCAATACCAAGGTATTAGAAGAAAATGGCATGGTGACAGAACTCAATGAACCGGGTCCTACGGTTTTAAATAAACAGATCGAAGAGCTGCTTCATAAGCTTGACGGATATGCGGGGGAAGATCATTTATTTGTCCTGTCAGGAAGTATTCCAAACGGCGTGGACAAAAACATTTACCAGAGAATTATCCGGCTGGTCCATGAGAAGAACGCCAAGGTGCTTCTGGATGCCGACGGGGAGCTGTTCCGCCAGTCCCTTCAGGCGGTTCCTGACATGATTAAGCCCAACCGGGCGGAGCTGGAAGAATATGCAGGCATTGACTACCGTGCACCGGAAGAGACCCTGTTGGAAATAGCCAGGGGATTGCTGGATCAGGGAATGGAAACCGTAGCCGTTTCCATGGGTAAGCAGGGAGCCATGTTCTTAAAAGAGGATTATCAGGTCATGTGCCCGGGCTTAAGCGTAAAGGCCCACTCCACGGTAGGAGCAGGGGATGCAATGGTGGCGGCCATGGCCTATGCCTGGGATAAAGGTCTAAGCAATGAGGAAACCGTACGGACCTGCATCGCAGCCTCGGCAGGCGCGGTGATCACCGTGGGAACAAAGCCGCCCTCAAAGGATCTGGTGGAAAGCTTAAAGACAGAGGTGATTATAAAAGAATTGGAAAGGAAGGCGAAAGCATGAAAACAAAAGCGGTAAGAATGTACGGAGAACGGGATTTAAGGCTGGAAGAG
>JASGGP010000334.1:0-5036 GCA_047604985.1 Lacrimispora sp. | reverse complement strand
GTAGAGATGATAAAGGCTTTGAAGGAAAAGGGAATCGAATCCGGATAGATCGGCATTGTAAACGTAAACGCTGCAACAGCCTCTACCGTAGCCAGAGAAGAAGGCTTCCGGTCTGCATTTGAGGGAACCGGTTTTGAGCTTCTGGAAACCCAGTACGGCGAGGGAGATGCTGCAAAATCAAAAGACATCGCTGCAAACTACATCACCCAGGGCTGTGTCGGCATTTTCGGAGCAAATGAAGGCTCTACCGTTGGTGCGGGAAATGCCATTCAGGAAGCCGGCGAGACAGTAATCGGTGTTGGCTTTGATAAATCCGATATGATCCTTCAGCTGATTAAGGACGGATAGCTTCTGGCAACCATGGCTCAGAATCCTGACGTTATGGGATATGAGGGAATGAAGACAGCAGTCAATGCCCTGGACGGAAAAGATACCGGAGACAAAAATGTAGATACCGGCGTATCCGTTCTCACAAAGGACACCTTGAAATAGGCGTTTGACGGACATTTTATCAAATTGTATAATAGTAAAAGGCAGGGACGGAATGCCGGTTCCTGCCTTTGTTTACGCTGGTGACGGGGGAAGCCTGCAAAGGTATTTCATCTTAATGAGCGTTAAAATATTAACAGAAAGAGCAGGTGTATGGGAATGTACGTATTGGGCTTTGACATTGGCGGAACAAAATGTGCGGTTTTGCTCTGCCGCCTGGAACATGATGATGTTATATGGGAAAACAGGGAAGAAATACAGACCTCGCCGGACTGGAGAGGAGTTCTGGACAATTTATGCGGACTTGCCGGTGAAATGCTGAAAGCTTCCGGTGCCCATCCGTCGGACTGCCGTATCGGTATATCCTGCGGAGGGCCCTTAAGCCAGGACCGCATGGTCATCTGTTCCCCGCCCAATTTACCCGGCTGGGAGTCGGTTCCTGTTGTTTCTTATCTGTCTGAAAGGCTTCATATGCCTGCAAAAATGTTAAATGACGCTGACGCCTGTGCCCTGGCTGAATGGAGGTATGGGGCAGGAAAGGGCTGCCGCCATATGGTATTTCTCACCTTTGGCACAGGACTTGGCGCAGGCCTTATTTTAAACGGCCGCTTATACACTGGGGCCTGCGGCCTTGCCGGGGAGGTGGGGCACATGAGGATGGAGCCGGACGGTCCGGTGGGATACGGGAAAGCAGGAAGTCTGGAAGGCTTCTGCAGCGGAGGAGGAATCCGCCAGATGGCAATGAAACAGGCGGAGAGGATGAATGAGGCTGGAAAAAGGGCTTCCTTTCAGAGCGGAGAGATCCTGGACATTACTGCAAAGGCTGTGGCGGAAGCGGCAAAAGAAGGCCATGAGGATGCACAGGAGCTGCTTGGGGAGTCGGGACAATATCTGGGAAAGGGATTGGCCCTGCTGATTGATATTTTAAATCCGGAAGTGATCGTGATCGGAAGCATCTATGCCAGAAGCAAGGAATTCTTAGAGGCCTCCATGATGGAAGAGATCCGCAGGGAAGCTCTTGAACTGTCGGCGGCTGCCTGCAGGGTGGAGCCGGCCAGGCTGGGAGAGAGGATCGGAGATTATGGAGCCGTCATGGCGGCGGTTTATGAATGAGGCTGGCATCCATTTCCATTTTTTTTCAAAAGAACGGTGACAACAGGAGGAGAACGTGGTAAAATAACGTTTGCGCCGTCCGGAAAGGGACGGCGGAATATGCGAACAAAGGGTGAAAATCATGGAAACCGATATGACAAAAGGAAATCCTCTTTCCGTCATTTTAAAATTTACGTTCCCTCTTTTCCTTGGAAATATCTTCCAGCAGCTGTATAATATGGTCGATACCATTGTTGTGGGACGTTTTGTAGGACCTGACGCTCTGGCGGCGGTAGGCTCCACGGGAACCATCATGTTTTTGGTCATTGGTTTTTCCCAGGGAATGAGCACCGGATTTACGGTCCTCACCAGCCAGCGGTTTGGGGCGGGCGATGCAAAAGGGGCAAAGCACTCCGTGGCTAACGGCACCATTCTTTCGGCCTTTGTCATAGCAATCATGACTGCCGTAAGCCTTTTCTTTATGAAACCGCTGCTCCGGCTGATGAACACGCCGGAAAATATTTTCCAGGATGCACATACCTACATTTCCATCATATGTATTGGTATTGTTGCCAACGTATTTTATAACCTGTTTTCTTCCTTTTTAAGAGCGGTAGGAAACAGCAGGGTTCCTCTTTTGTTTCTGGCCTTTTCCTCTGGCTTAAATCTGGTGCTGAATCTTCTCTTCGTCATCGTTTTTCAAATGGGAGTTTCAGGGTCGGCCTGGGCCACCAATGTGTCCCAGGGAATATCTGCGGTGCTCTGTATTTTGTATATTTATAAAAAGGTTCCGGCTCTGGCCCCTGATAAGGACCAGTGGAAGCTTAGTAAGTGGGATACAAGACATCAGCTTTCCGTGGGGATTCCCATGGCTCTTCAGTTTGGGATCACTGCTTCAGGAACCATGATCATGCAGTCTGCCATTAACCTATTCGGATCAACGGCTGTTGCAGCCTATACGGCAGCCAACAAGTTCCAGAACCTTGCGGTCCAGGGAATGATTGCCACGGGACAGACCATGGCCACCTATTCCGGCCAGAATTACGGAAAAGGAGATATTAAAAGAATCCGCCTGGGTGTCAGGCTTGCCCTGGGGACAGGAGTGGTCTATTCCCTGATCTGTTCTGCCGCCGTCTGCTTAGCGCTTCCCTTTGCTTTGAGGCTGTTTTTCTCCGGCGAGGTGGACCTTGCAACCATGATGCCCTGGGCAAAAACTTACATTTACTTATGTGCCGCCTTTTACATCCCTCTGGGAACAATCTTCATATTCAGAAACACCATGCAGGGCTGCGGCTATGGCCTTCTTCCCATGCTGGGCGGCGTAACGGAGCTGACGGCAAGACTTGTGACAGCTGCTATAGCCATGCATTTGCTCAGCTTTCGCTTATCCTGTGCCTGCGATCCTGCGGCCTGGGCCAGTGCGGCCTTATTTACGGGAATTTCCTATATTTTCGTCATGAAAAAGGTGGAAAAAAACATGACTTCCCGCAGGCTGTAAAATTCTCAATATTATTATTGATTTATAGAATAATATTTAGTATATTATGTAATAGATTATCTTAGGCAATAATTGAAAGGGGAATCATGATGATAAAAGTAGCGGTAGATGCCATGGGCGGCGATTATGCGCCGGCGGAGATGGTTGCCGGGGCCGTAGCGGCGGTGAACGCGAATAAAGGGATTCAGGTTCTCTTAGTAGGGCAGGAGCATATAGTATCTGGGGAGCTTGCAAAGCATACGTACCTTAAAGAGCAGATACAGCTTGTGAATGCGACAGAGGTAATCGAGACGGAAGAACCTCCGGTCAATGCCATACGAAAGAAGAAAGATTCTTCCATTGTTGTGGGAATGAATCTGGTAAAACAAAAGGAAGCGGATGCGTTTGTATCTGCCGGGAGCACAGGTGCCATACTGGTTGGCGGACAGGTGATTGTCGGACGGATCAAGGGCGTGGAGAGACCTCCCTTAGCCCCGCTTATCCCTACGGAGAAAGGTGCTTCCCTGCTGATTGACTGCGGAGCCAATGTGGATGCGAGGCCCTCTCATCTGGTGCAGTTTGCCAGAATGGGATCTATTTACATGGAGAACGTGCTGGGAATTAAGAATCCCAGAGTGGCCATCGTCAACATCGGCGCAGAAGAAGAAAAGGGAAATGCACTTGTGAAAGAAACCTTTCCGCTGCTAAAGGAATGCGGGGATATTAATTTTACCGGAAGTATTGAGGCCAGGGAGATTCCGCATGGCGGAGCAGATGTCATCGTTTGTGAGGCATTTGTAGGCAATGTAATCCTGAAGCTTTATGAAGGGGTGGGCGCGACCTTGATAAGCAAGGTGAAAAGTGGTATGATGGGGAGCCTAAGAAGCAAAATAGGCGCTTTGCTTGTAAAGCCGGCTTTGAAAGAGACCTTAAAGTCATTTGACGGATCCCAGTACGGCGGGGCGCCGCTTCTGGGACTTAACGGTCTGGTGGTGAAAACCCACGGAAATTCAAAGGCTTTAGAAGTGAAAAACTCCATACTTCAATGCGTAGCTTTCAAAGAACAGGGGATTAATGATAAGATAAGAGAAAGTCTTAAAATTGAAAAAGAAAGAAATCAAGAATAGGAGAGAGGAAAAGAAATGGAATTTGAGAAATTACAGAACATTATTGCAGAGGTATTAAATATTGAGCCGGATGAGGTTACCATAAACTCCACGTTTGTGGATGATCTTGGAGCTGACTCCCTTGACGTGTTCCAGATTATTATGGGCATTGAGGAGGAATTTGACATTGAGATTCCAACTGAAGTGGCAGAAAACATCGTTAGCGTCAGCGACGCAGTAGAACAGGTCAAGAATGCCCTGAATTAATGTTACTGTTCAGGCTGCCATATTTCTGCATGGCTGAACTATAGTAAATTAATAGATGTAGGTGCTGCCGGAAGCGATTGTCTGTCCGCAGCACCTTCTTTCATAAGGAAGAAAGAGGTGTAAAATGAGCAGGAATTTAAAGGAACTGGAGGAGCGGATCGGTTACCGTTTTTCAGACAGGCATCTTATGACACAGGCTATGACTCATAGCTCCTACGCCAATGAACACCGTCTAAATAAGCTGGAATGCAACGAAAGGCTGGAATTCTTAGGAGATTCAGTGCTGGAGGTGGTTTCCAGTGACTGTCTGTACAACAAATATCCTGAAAAGCCGGAGGGGGATCTGACAAAGATCCGGGCCAGCATTGTCTGTGAGCCAACTCTGGCCTACTGTGCCGAGGACATCAGTCTTGGAGAATATCTGCTTCTGGGAAGGGGCGAGGAAGCGACCGGAGGAAGGGGACGGGCCTCCGTTGTATCCGATGCCATGGAGGCGCTCATTGGGGCCATTTATCTTGACGGTGGTTTTGCTAATGCAAAAGAGTTTATTCTTCGTTTCATCATGAATGATCTGGAACATAAACAGCTCTTTTATGATAGCAAGA
>JASGGP010000333.1:0-5075 GCA_047604985.1 Lacrimispora sp. | reverse complement strand
CAAAAGGACTATGCTAAACTAAGGATACAAAATAGCCGGCTAAAAAAATATGAACATAAGGGAGAATTTTTATGAAGAAGTTAGCACTTGCCTCACTGGCAGGTTTCCTTGCAGTCAGCATAATCGGCTGCTCCAAGGCTCCTCAGGAGCCTGTGGAGACAACCACAGCGGCCGCGACAGAAGCAGCAAAAGAAACAGAAACCAAAGGGAATGCAGCTGCCCCCACAGGTGTTACCATCGAATTTTTGTATAACTTAAACGGTGAGTCTGTCAGCGACGCCATTCAGGATGTCTGCAAGCAGTTTACAGAGGAAACGGGAATCGGCGTGGAAGCAGTTATGCCGGGAGCCAATTTTTCTGATATCATGAAGACCAGAATGGCTTCCAATCAGCTTCCTGATGTGTGGACAACCCATGGCTGGGCTGTTGCAAGATATGCGGAATACTTATCTCCGTTAAATGATTTTGACTTTGCATCCCACATTTCCCCAAGCATTAAGGGAATGGTAACAGATGACCAGGGAAATCTTTACACCCTTCCCATTGACATGGATTTAACCGGAATGATCTACAACGAAAATGTTCTGGAAGAAGCCGGTGTGAATGTAGACGACATCAAAACCTGGGCTGATTTTGAAGCAGCCTGCGAGAAGATCAAGGCAGCAGGCCTTACCCCCATCCAGCTTGGCGGAAAAGACAGCTACACCATGGGAAATATGATGGATTTCGTAGCGCCTACCCTGATCACAAACGAGGATGATGCCAATCAGGCAGCTCTTTTAGACGGCAGCTTTGACTGGAGCAAGTGGAACGTGGTTGTAAACCAGATCGATTCCTGGAGACAGAAGGGCTACTTCAACACAGATGCCGTTACGGCAGATTTCATGACCAGTATTAAGGCCCTTGCAGCCGATAAGGCGGCGTTCATGTTTACTGCAGCCAGCGGTATCACGGAAACCTATGTTCAGAACCCTGATACAAAAATGGGCTTTATGCCTCTTCCAGCAAGAGAAGCAGGGTTAAAGAGATCCTTAATGACAGGTGAGCACTTTGCAGTGGGAATGTCAAAGACCACAGAGCATCCGGAGGAAGTAAAGCAGTTTATGGAATTCCTTGCCCGTGAAGACATCAGCTCTTACCTTGCAACTAAATGCGGCATGCCGTCCGGACTTGACAACGTAGTAAGTGATACGGGAAGACTGGCGCCCTTCTATGATAAATATGCAAATGACAGTTCCATTTTAAACATTCCCTATTTTGACAGAAAATATCTTCCAAGCGGCATGTGGAACGACCTTTGCGTAACAGGAGCAGCCATTGTTTCAGGACAGTCCGATGCCCTGACCGTTGCAGCAGACCAGATGAAGACAAGCTATGAGGAAAAGAAAGCACAGGAGTAAACATGAAGATTCAAAAAAAATCAGCGATCAATCTGTTTTATATTCCGGCAGTGGTACTGTTTCTCGTTTTTGTAATTTATCCCTTTGTTCAGGGTATCCGGCTGTCCTTTACCAACTGGAACGGATATTCTCAGACAATGAAATATGTTGGGATTAAGAATTACATCAGATTGTTTCAGGATGCAAATATAAAGACAGCACTTGTCAATACTCTTATTTACGGCGTCATGAGTACTGTAATCCAGAACATACTGGGACTTGGCTATGCGTTATTTTTAAATACAAAGTTTAAGGGACGTTCCCTTGTCAGAACGATTATCTACATGCCGGTTATGATTGCTCCGCTGATTATGGGTTACATCATGTATTTCTTCTTTCAGTATGACGGAGGCGCGGTCAATGATATTCTGACCGCTCTCCACATGGAGCCGGTGGATTTACTGGTCCATTCAGGAACCGCCATCAATATCATCGTCCTGGTAAACTCCTTACAGTTTGTGGGCGTGGCAATGGTCATTTATCTGGCAGGGCTTCAGAATGTGCCGGCTATGTATTATGAGGCTGCCATGATTGACGGAGCCACTTTCTGGGAACGTTTTAAGCACATTACCATTCCCCTGCTGATGCCGGCCATTTCCTCCTCTACCATCTTAAACCTGATCGGAGGCTTAAAGCTCTTTGACCTGGTTATGGCACTTACAAGCGGAGGACCGGGCTTCAGCACCCATTCCCTGTCCACTCTTGTTACAAACCAGTATTTTTCAGCCCAGTCCGCAGGATACGCTTCTGCAATCGGAATTTTCACATTCCTGCTGATTATGATTATCAGCAATGTGGTCATGGGGTATTTTGACAGGAAGGAGGTGGATGCATAATGAAAGGATCAAAAGTTTCCAATGCCTGGAAGTATGTCCTGGCCCTCATCATTATTGTAATTCACTTTGTTCCCATTTATATGGTGGTTGCCATTGCTTTTAAATCCCCTTATGACCATTCTTCCAGATGGGCCTTTCCGGGATACCTATACTTAAAAAACATTTACACCGCCCTGGAGCGGGGAGGAATGTTCCTGGCCCTTAAAAATACCGTGATCATCAGCGGTGTGGCGATCCTGTTTATCGTAGTGGTAGGGGCAATGGCAGCCCCTCTTGCGAGAAATAAAAGCAGGCTGAACAACCTGGTGAAGGGCTTCATTATGGGCGTTATGATGATTCCGCCTTTAAGCATTCTGGTTCCTTTATATTCCTTTATGGCAAAGATACAGGGAATCAATTCCTATTGGGGCATGATCGTGACCTTAATCACCTTCCAGCTTCCCACCAGCATCTTTTTGTTTTCCAGCTTTATTACCAGCATTCCGGTTGCCCTTGAGGAAGCGGCGGCAATCGACGGCTGCGGGCCTTTCCAGACGTTTTTCAGGATCATCATGCCTCAGTTAAAGCCGGTAACCGCGTCTGTCATCATCATCACCGGCGTAAACTGCTGGAACAATTACCAGTTTGCCTTATACTTACTCCAGTCCCCCAAGATCAAGACCATCACTCTGGCCATTGCAGGCTTCTTTTCCGCAGACTCGGCCAATGTCAACGGAGCGGCGGCTGCTGCCTTTATCGGGATACTTCCCATGGTTGTGGTGTTCCTGTTCTTACAGAAATACTTTATCCAGGGCATGGTGGACAGTGCCATCAAGTAGCAGGAAAATAATTAAATAGGAATCAGAAAAGAAAAGCGGGAATCGGACAGACTTCCGCTTTCTTTCTAAAATTATTGAAAGATTGAGGTTCATTATGAGTGTACAATATATTGAAGACAAAAAGGTATTTCTGCTGAATACGAGGAACACCAGCTATCAGTTCCGGGTGGCGGAGTTCGGATTTTTAGAGCACTTATATTATGGAAGAAAGATTTCCGATGCAGCGGATTATCTCCCTGTGAGAATCCGTCATGGGTTTGAGGCTAATCCCTATGAGTCGGAAAAGGACAGGACCATCTGCCTGGATGTGCTGGAACAGGAATATCAGGGATTCGGAGTTTCGGATTTCCGGGTTTCTGCAGTCAGCGTCATCAATGGGGACGGTTCCAACTGCGTGGACTTAAGGTATGTATCCCATCAGGTGACGGACGGAAAATACGGCTTAAGCGGAATGCCGTCCCTGCGGGACAATGGGGGTACATGGCAGACCCTGGAGGTTCTGATGAGGGACCCTTATACCCAGGTGGAGGTGACCCTTGTCTACGGCGTGCTGGAAGAGTACGACATCATTACGAGATGCGCCAGGGTCCGGAATGCGGGGGAAGAGACCGTATTTGTCAATGCAGCCCATTCCACCTGTATTTCTTTCCCCACGGATCAGATGGATATGATCAGCTTTTACGGAAGCTGGGGCCATGAGCGGTGTGTGGAAAGAACTCCTGTGAGACACGGAAAGATTACCGTGGACAGCGCCAGAGGCATCTCCAGTCATTATCAGAACCCGTCGGCCGTTCTCTGCAGCCCTGGCGCAACCGAGGATGGGGGAGACTGCTATGGGATCGCCCTGGTTTACAGCGGAAATTTTGCAATCACAACGGAAGTCAACGATTTTAAGCAGACCAGGCTGGTGGCCGGAGTCAATCCGGAGACCTTGTACTGGGAGCTTTCAAAGGACGGCGTATTCGAGACGCCGGAAGCGGTCATGACCTATAGCTATGAGGGCCTTTCCAAAATGAGCCGCAATTTCCACGGAGCAGTCAGAAACCATTTAATTCCCAGCCAGTTTATCAATGAGAGGTGCCCGGTCCTCATCAACAACTGGGAGGCCACCATGATCGACTTTGACGAAGAAATGCTGGTGAACATTGCCGGAAAGGCAAAGGAACTGGGCGTTGAAATGTTTGTCATGGATGACGGCTGGTTTGGAAGAAGGACCGATGAATACAGAGGCCTTGGAGACTGGCAGTGCAACTTAAATAAGCTGCCCAGCGGAATTCCCGGATTCTCCGCAAGGATTCACAATATGGGGTTAAAATTCGGCATCTGGATTGAGCCGGAAATGGTCAATGAGGATTCCGAACTTTATGAGGAGCACCCCGACTGGTGCATCCGTATTCCGGGAAGAAAGCCAACCCGCCAGAGATATCAGCTGATCCTGGATTTTGGAAGGGACGAGGTGGTGGAGGCCATTTTCTGTCAGCTTTATGAGGAATTTAAGGATGCTCAGATTGATTACATCAAATGGGATATGAACCGGAGTATGACGGACCGTTTTTCCGGGGCCCTTCCTGCCCACAGGCAGGGAGAGGTCTGCCACAGGTATGTGCTGGGCCTTTATAAGCTGATGGATAAGATGACAAAGGCATTTCCAAATGTGAGGTTTGAAGGCTGCAGCGGAGGCGGGGGAAGGTTTGATATGGGAGTCCTCTACTACATGCCCCAGATCTGGTGCTCCGATGATACGGATGCAGTGGAAAGGCTTCACATCCAGTACGGAACTTCCATGATTTATCCGCCCTTTGCCATGGGAGCCCATGTGTCCGAATGCCCTAACCAGCAGACGGGAAGAACGGTCTCCATTGATACGAGAGCGGCCCTTGCCTATTTCGGAACCTTTGGCTATGAGCTGGATTTAAATGAGATCTCAGAGGAAGAGCAGGAGGCTGTCCGCAGGCAGGTGAAATACTATCAGGAACACGGAC
>JASGGP010000332.1:0-5077 GCA_047604985.1 Lacrimispora sp. | reverse complement strand
GGAGGTGCTGGGCTTTTGTCTTCTTGAAGAAATCATTGTAATTGCTGATGAGATCCTTCACATGATTGAGGTGAAATCGAAAGCGGAAAAGTTTCTCCGGGAAAAGCTGGAGGATAAGCAGGGGACGGCCGGTATAGGGGCATTGCTCTGCAAAATTGAGGATGACTTAAGGCTTAACTATTCTTTCCATGCCCATGTAATACATCTGCTGAAAAATATGTCTTATAATGAAGCCTCCATTCAAAGATACCTGGAGCATCATTTTGCATCTCATGAAAGCCAGGTGAAGACCTCCGGCATATTCTTGGAGGAGGGGAAGATTGAATCATTTCTCGAGACAAATATAAGGACTTTGATTGTCAGTCTGAGGGATATCAATGAAGTGGACGAGGAAAAGTTCTTTGAGGAATATTCCTGTCTGGAGCAGATTTTGTCCCAGGATCCGGATGGGGTCTACTCAAAGATGGATTTAGAATCCAGGGGCATGTACCGGGGAATTGTTGTTAAATTATCACTCCGTTATGGGCTGCCGGAGGAAAAGATAGCAAAGGACTGCCTGGAACTGGCAGTTCAGGGAAGGGAGGATTTACACTGTTCTCACCATGTGGGAGCCTATCTTTTGGGTAAGGGTTATCCGCTTCTGAAAGCAAAGGCATTAGGGAAACCGGTTCCTCAAAGCATTAAGAAAAAGATGAATGTAAGCGGCTTCCTCTATTTCTTCACCCTGTTTCTTATTACTTTAGGGCTGGGTGCCTGTCTGATCTATGCTTTCCAAAACCTTGGAGGGCTGCAGTCTGTCAGCCGGCAGGTCATCACCCTTCTGGCGGCAGTGCCTTTGTTGGCAGGTATTTCCGCAGAGATTACAAATTTTATATTTACCAGAAGAATTATGGTCAGGAAAATTCCATCCCTAAATTATCTGGAGGAAATACGGCCGGAAGCAAAGACCTTTGTGGTCATGCCGGTTATCGTCTCCTCAAAGGAACAGGGGCTGGGATATATGGAGCGCCTTCAGAAGCATTATCTGGCAAACCGGCAGCCCAACCTTTTCTTTGCATTGCTGCTGGATTTTGAGGACTCTCCGGACCAGTTCATGACCAAGGATCAGGTGATCGAAAACGCTCTTGCCGGCCGCATGAAAGAACTGAATGAGCTCTATCCGTCGGAAAACCAGCGCTTTTCCCTGTTCTTCCGATGCCGGAAATGGAATCCGGCGGAAAACTGTTATATGGGATGGGAGCGTAAGAGAGGAAAACTGGAGGAGTTTAACAGCCTTTTAAATGGAGTGAGAAAGGAGAATACCACCTTTTCCTCTATTTACTGTGACGAGAATCTTCTTACCACTTTCCGGTATGTAATTACACTGGATGCAGATACCAATCTGCTTCGTGACAATGCCGCAAAGCTGGTGGGCCTGATTGACCATCCCTTAAATCAGCCGGTTCTTGATTCTACAGGCCAAAGGGTGACAGAGGGCTATGCCATCATTCAGCCCTCTGTAAGAAATCATATCGTGGATAAGAACGGCAGCAGGTTTACGAAAATCTTCGGGGGAGAGTCAGGCCTTGCCCATTATGGAACTGTAATATCAGATATTTACCAGGATATTTTCAACCAGGGAATCTACACCGGGAAAGGCATCTATGATATAAGAGTTTTTCACAAGGTACTTCAGGATAAGGTGCCGGAAAACAGGATTCTCAGCCATGACCTTTTTGAGAGCTGCTATGCGCGGACAGCCTTTTCCAGCACAGCCAAGATTATGGACACTTTCCCAAACAGCGTTTTATCCTTTACCAAAAGGGAACACCGGTGGCTGCGGGGAGACTGGCAGCTGGTCCCCTGGCTGTTTATGAAGAAGACCCCGGATGGGAAAAGCCTATGTGCGCTGTCAAAGTGGAAAATCTTTGACAATTTAAGAAGAAGCCTGGTTCCCTTAAGCAAGACTCTGCTTGTACTGCTGACCCTGGCATGGATGCCGAAAGCATATTATCTTTGGCTGCCCTTTGTTTTCTTCAATGATATATTTACCCTGGTGATCCTGCTGCTTGCGGTAATAACCCAGAAGCTGATCCGGCCCAAGCTGGCCCTTGTTTATAAAGGCTTTTTAAAGGAGCTGGCTGCGATGTTTCACCGGGCATTCCTGGAGTTTACAATTACTCCTTACCGCGCTTATGTCGCATCGGATGCAATTGTCAGAACCCTGTACCGGATCCTGATCAGCAAAAAGAATCTGCTCCGCTGGAATACGGCGGAAGCGGTGGATGCCTCCATTGTCAATACCAGAAAAGGTTATTTTCTTACCATGTGGAGCTCGCTTCTTCCGGCATTTGTGCTTGTGATAATTCTCTTTATGGGGTATTTGAACCCGGCAGGAATAATTCTGACCGCAATGGTAATTGCAGACTGGAGTCTTGCCTTTAACATCTCATACTGGATCAGCCAGCCGGAAAAAGACCCTCATGAAAAGGACCGGTCAGAGGACCGGGAGCTGCTTCTGGATACTGCGCGCAGAACCTGGCAGTTTTTTAAGGAGTTTTCTACAAAGGGAAATAACTGGCTCTGCCCGGATAATTACCAGATTTCAGTGGTTGAAAAGATCAGTGACAAAACATCACCGACCAATATCGGGCTTCAGTTTCTGGCAATCCTATCGGCCAGGGATCTTGGGTTTGAAACCTTAAGCGATACGGTTGAAGCCGCGGAAAACCTGTTTGAAACAGTTGAGAAAATGCCTAAATTTAAAGGCCACCTCTATAACTGGTATCATATTCAAACCCTGGAGGTATTAAACCCTGCCTATATATCAACCGTGGACAGCGGAAATTTCCTGGGACATCTGGTCGCTTTAAAAAACGGCCTTTTAGAGCAGATCCACAAGCCGGTTTATCCGGATAATTTTCTGTCTGAGCTTAAACTCTGGGTTGAGAAGAGCAATGAAGAAATTCAGCTGAGGACAGGCACTGCGGCTGGAAATAAGCTCAGGGGCGGATACCAAAGAATCGGCGAGCTGATGGAAGACGCCGTGGATATATGGGAAAACTTAAACGGAAGAGAGCTTAAACCCCAGGCAAATTATCCCTGTACCAGACGGTTAATGGGCCTTATGCACAACATTGTAAATGAGGCCGGGGCCTTAAAGCTGAATGAAGAAAGCTTTTCTTCTTATCCTGACTTAAGCCATATTGCGTCGGAGGACAATAAGTCTGCAAACAGCATGATTGACCGGATTAAGGCCCTGGGCAGTAAGATTGACCGGATGCTGGAAAATGCTGATTTCCGCTTTTTATTTAACGAGAAGAGAATGCTGTTTCATATCGGATATCACGTATCCTCCCACACCCTGGATGAGGGCTGCTATGACCTGATGGCCTCGGAGTCGGCACTTACAAGCCTTCTTGCCATCTCCCTGGGAGAAGTGCCGCTGAAGCATTGGTATAAGCTTGGAAGACCTTTAACTGTGGTTAAGGGCATTCCCTGCTTCGTATCCTGGAGCGGTACAATGTTTGAATACCTGATGCCGAATCTTGTTTTTAAGGAATATGAAGGCTCCGTCTACGCAGAGACCTCCAGGGCGGCGGTGCTTCAGCATATGAAGTATGCAAAGGAGGCGGAGATACCCTGGGGCATATCGGAATCCCAGTATTACCGTTTTGACTTAAACTCAAATTACCAGTACAAGGCCTTCGGTGTTCCAAAGATAAGGCTCCAGCCGGTCCGCAGGAATTCCCTGGTGGTTGCTCCCTATGCAACCATGCTGGCTCTGGATATTGCGGAAGAGGAATGTATGGAGAACTTAAAGCGGCTGAAAGAATTAGGCGCTTTTGGTGTTTACGGCTTTTATGAATCTGTTGATTTTAACGTACCGAACTCTGTGGCTCTGACGCCTTACTGTATTGTAAAGTCCTATATGGCCCATCATCAGGGGATGAATCTGGCCGCAATCAATAATTATCTCAATGAGGGCATTCTTCGGGAGAGATTTCACGGGGAGATGATGATAAAGGCCTCCGAGGTCCTGCTGGAAGAAAAGCGGCAGTCCTATCTGGTTTCCATTGCCAAGCAGGGATATACAATAAAAATCGGAAAGCCCCTTTTTAAAGAGGACGTTTACAGCAACCGGTATGTCAGCCGCACAGGCGTGAATCCACCAATTGTGAATTATTTATCAAATGGAAAGTATTCATTGATGATAACGGCAGACGGGGACGGGTTCAGTAAATATGAGGACCGGATGATTTACCGCTGGCGGTCGGATATTTATGCGAATACAGGTAATTATATCTATATCAAAGACATGAAGCAGGGGAAGGTCTGGAGTGCCGCCTATCATCCCACAAGGACGGAGCCGGAGACTTACCAGGTGATTTTCTCCCCCCACCAGGCGGAATTTAAACGAAAGGACGGGGATATTTCATCACACATGATTGTCAGCCCGGATGCAGACCATAACCTTGAGATACGCAAGGTCACATTTACCAATCACAGCAATGAGGAAAAACAGCTGGAGGTGACCAGCTATCTGGAGGTGGTGGATGATACCCATATGGCGGAGTTAAGCCATCCTGCCTTTAATAAGCTCTTTCTGGAAAGTGAGTATCTGGAGGAGCAGGAAATTTTCCTGGCGAAAAGGCGGCGGAAGAAAGAGGCGGATTACCCTTATGTGATGCACATGGCAAGAACAGGAGCCAAGCTGTGCAAAAAGTTAGAATATGAAAATGACAGAAAACGCTTTATCGGAAGAAACAACACCTTGGAAAACCCTGATTCCGTGGTCAACAGCATTGCTTTTTTCAACAATTCCGGCTTTTGCAATGATCCCATTATGAGCCTGCGGGCACGGCTTTCCATAGGCCCGGGGGAAACCGCATGTATTTCCTTCATTACCGGAGTGTGTGAAAGCAGGGAGGAAGCAATAAAAATCGCAGAGGAATTGAGTGTAAGCTACCGGATTGATGATATTCTGGAGAAATTCAGGCTTCAGACCAATCTGGAGTTAAAGTACCTGGAGATTAACAGAACTCAATTAAACGCCTTTCAGGATTTAATCAGTCCGGTCTTTTATCCCGCGGACATT
>JASGGP010000331.1:0-5079 GCA_047604985.1 Lacrimispora sp. | reverse complement strand
CTCGAGGCCTTTGTCAAGATTAGGAATTATTGGTGCATAAAAAGCAAGATTTGAAAACTTGTCTATAATCATTATTTCTCCTCCTTATTACTGATTGTCAGCCTGATGGCATAATCAATTACATTTACCCGGCTGAATTCGCTTGCAACGCCCTGTCCTGCTCAATCGACGGCTGTTCCGTGTTCCACGGAAGCTCTGACGATCGAGAGATCAAGGGTAATGTTTACATCAGAAGCCCATACCACTTTCCAGCCCCATGATTGCAGATGAAGTCAACCACTTTAAGCGGAATATTCATCATTTTGCAACAACCCTTATTTTTCACCCCTTAATTCCATCTCGGGTGGTCATAGGCGGCGGGATTGGCCACATGGGGCCAACGTTTCCCGTTAAGTATGGCGGCGCACCCTTCTGCACACATGACAGCCATATTGATGACCGCTTCCTTCGTCTGAGCAGCGCTGTGTGGAGAAAGGATGAGATTCTTTGCTTTCATGAAGATATGGTCTTCTGTCGGCGGTTCCTTGTCAAATACATCCGTTGCTGCTCCTGCTATGATACCCTGGTTCAAAGCCTGTACCAGATCTTCCTCATTGATGATTCCGCCACGGGCGCAGTTGATGATGACGGAAGCAGGCTTCATCTGTTTTAAGTGCTCCATTTGGATCATGCCTTTTGTTTCGGGAGTCAGCGGAGTGTGGATGGTAACGGCATCCGATCCGGAGAGCAGTTCCTCCATGGTGCCGCAGAAGCGGATTCCCAGTGAAGTCATTTCCTCCTGCGTATAAACAGGGTCATAAGCACATACATCCATTCGAAGTGCCTGTCCCAGTTTTGCCACCCGTCTACCGATATCGCCGATTCCCAGAATACCCAAGGTCTTTCCGTGAAGTTCAAAAGCTTTTCCGGAATTACGCACCGCGAAATTGCCTTTTACGGTCTCGTTATGGCCTTCAACAAGGTTGCTTGCCAGGGCGAACAGCATAGCGATGGTATGCTCCGCCACTGCGTCTGCATTGGCGCTTGGGGTGATGACAACAGGGATGCCCCGTTCCGTTGCAGCCTTTATGTCTACGCTGTCATACCCCACACCAGTCCGGCCTATTACTTCCAGATTGGCAGCCCCCTCGATTTCTTCGCGATTCATATGGGCAATGCGCACGATTACGCAGTTGGCTTTTTCTATCTCCTCCATATATTCGCTGGGATTGGGATTGTCTGCTACATAGATGCTTCCCTCCTTCTCCATTATTTCGTATCCCTCTTTGCATAACGGCTGTGTCATAACAATATGTTTCATTTTTACTCCTTTCTCAATTTCTCAAAATCAATCAGAGTGCGGCTTATTCAGAGCTTCATCTATCTCAGTTATATGTATAACAATTTAATCATTCCATAAGAGAAGATTTCCGTCCCCGTCAAATGACAGGGGCTGGCAGCTGCTGTCGATGACGATTCCTGGAATATCCTTGATTTCATCCAGATAAGCTTTTGACAGGTAGATTTCCTCCATGGTAAGTGTATTTTTGATCAGCACTATTTTGGGATTACTGTTATCAATTTCATTGCAGGTCTTTATAGCTCCTTTTATAGCCATTTCATCGTTCTTCAGGACCATCGCCAGTTTGGCCGGCAGGAAGACCGTTGCGGTAAGGGCGTTCGGATAGGTTGCCAAAAAATCCATTTTGTTAAAAAAACGAAGAGTAGTAGTGTCAGCCTGACCGATTCCGAGGCCGTTTCCGTGGGATTCCTCAGAAAGGTCCAGAACTACGGTCCGCTGTTTTATTATACCTCCCGAGCCATACGGGGTAGACCAGGTGCCTGTGATGTTCGGATCCATACCGCTGCCAGAGAAATTTTTTCCGATTTCTCTGACGATCAATACATCCGTCTCATCCACCAGAATCCGGGGCATCAGAGAAAAGGCGTATTTCAGAAGTTCCGGTTCCTGAATGGGAATCTCTTCGTTTTTCATGACTGTGATCCGGTTGGTTTCGTCAAAGGCATTTTCGATTGTTGCTACACCGAATAGGACGTTTGTGTGGGTGCGCACATAATTGCCAAAGAGCGGAATTATGGTCTTGAAGTATTTAAAGCCGTCATTGTGCATGCAGTCGGCACCCTTCTGCTTGCCGAGCCCAATACACAGCATCTTGGTAATGCCTGATTCACAAGGCCCCCGGAAAGCGCTATGGGGCTTTATGCGGTTCACTGCTACGATTCCGTCTGCTTCAGCCGCATGCCTGTCGATATAGACGGGAAGTATTTTCCCCTCATCTTCCACTGTGCCAATCTGGACGGTCTCCATGGAGGAGATGATCGGGCATCCGCAGAATTCCTCCGTAATCCCGTATCCTGTGAGGATTCCAGTCTGGCCCGCTGCTGTGGCTCCGCCATGGCTTCCCATGGCGGGGATGATGAAAGGCTTTGCTCCGGCCTCCTTTAGAAAGCGGACAGTCTCACGCAGTATCACATTCATGTTGGCGATGCCACGGCTGCTTCCTGTCACGGCGATGGTCATTCCGGGTCGGATAAGTCCCTCCAACTGCCCGGACTTTAACTGCTTTCTTGTCTCTGCCGCCACGTCCCCGATGCAGTCGTGGGAAAATGTCTGCCTTACCCGGAACATATCGGGTATGACCGTGTCTTTTAAAAGTCCCTCAATAACACTGTAATCTTTGAAAAGCGTCTGTTCCATAAAAAAATCCCTCCTTGTAATACGAGTATATTACGGGGAGGGATAAAAGTCTTTAGCAGCGGGTTGACTCTATTTGTCTAAATCTTGGATAAATGTTCTTTTGGGGATTTCAAACTGGGAGTCGATTGCATAGGGGCTGTCCTTAGAGACATTAATGCCGATGTCTGAATTTGCCCGGTTATAATACTGCAGCGGGGACATACCGACCGCATTTTTGAACATGCGGCTTAAGGTATGGAGCTGTATGCCAAGCAAACCTGCAATTTGAGTTATGGAGCTGTCGGTCGTTAAAAGAAGTTCTTTCGCCCTGTCAATCCTGCGGGAATTAACATAGCTGCAGGGCGACATGCCGTAAGTGTTTTTAAAGACCGTGGAAAAATAGGAAACATTATATCCGCAAAAGGATGCCAGTGCAGAGACTGAGGGCCCGTCACCCAAGTGGGCCTCGATGTATTGAATTGCAGGCTGCAGGCGGAAAGACGGGACTGTCTTATCATCCGTGGTGATTGTGGGAGGCAGGATATCATAGGCAGTACGGTTGCTTTCCTTGTTTTTTCTGAGAATCCGGTAGATGAGTTCTGTCATCCGGGAATTGATGATCTGCTCGGCGAAGAAGTCATCACGGATCGCCTCATGGAAAATGTCCTTCAAAATATTGTCCTCAAACAGATTCAGCATGGAAACTGCTGGAATCCGATCCAGCAGAAGAGCGAGATCCTCAGAACAGGAAAACTTGATGTCAAAGCTCTGGAAGCTGTTGATTCCGCGGATTTCGTGGAGCGTGCCGGGAGGTATGCGTACAAACATACCTTTTCCGACCGAAATGGAAGTGTCCGCTATGCGGACCATAGCCTCACCGCTCAGTCCGTAGATGCAGTGGAAATACTCGTGGCTATGGAGAGGGATGTATTCATGTCTATCCTTTTTTTGCTTTACGATGCGGTGAAGCTGAAGCATGTTTTTGTATATCCTCCTTTCGGTTAAATAATTCGACTGTCCTGCCTGAAATACCTGTGCGCTTTCTATATAGCTGCCTTTGTTCACATTCTCAATCAGCATAAAAATGAACGGCCTCATGACATGTTCTTATTTCGTCGAATAATAAAAGATAGTAACAATGTGAATCTTACTTTGACGTGTTCCAAGAGACCATATCAAGTACCACTGACACATTCACTCTTTTACTTCAAAACGCGGAACTAAGAACACAAGCAGCAGCATCATAACATTGCCCAACTTTTCTGACAAGAGCGGCCAGTTCAACACGGAAATCTTTGTTTAAAAGGGCTTTTCGGCTTACATCAAAGAAATAGCCCCCCTGAAATTCAACAAGTCTTTGAAGTGCTTCATCTTCTTTTTTATAAGCCTGTTTAAGACTTTCAATCATAATTTGCATATCAGGACAATACTCTAAAGCACGGTTAAGATATTCTTGAATGTAATGCATATTGGTACCGACAGAAACCATGCAACTGCCATAGGTATCCAAAGGGCCAGCCAACATATCTTCATTTTTAAAATACTCGTCACACAATAACGACTCAGCCCATTGTTCAAAAGCATTTTTTCCGAAATATATATTATCATTGGGTGCCAACGAAGCCCAAACAGGTATGTTTAGAATTGATAATCGTATACTTTCTGCAATATCCGGTACCTTTTCTTTCCTTTTCAAAAAAATCAAAGCTTCCGAACGATCAAGACCGTTTTTCTTCGAAAAATAATTTTCCGATATTACCAAATCCGTTGGAATATCTTCTTTGGGCTCATCTGTGAATTGCGACCACCCAATTAATACCTCACCGTTTTCATCATAACCGCAGATTATCGAACAAATAGGGGGGCCAACAATGCCAAATGTTAAAACAGGCAAGCCTTTATCTATAGAATCAACTATTTTTTGTATACATTCGCGTTTCATTCTTATTATATCGTCTTTATAAAAATATTCATATGAATATCCGCAAGAATCAAATGCTGCTCTAACAGGCAATTGAGTATCCTTACATACATTTGAATATGAATCGTTATATTGCCATTTTGGCTCAATCCATATCTGTGAAAACAGATCACCCGTAACGCCGGCGAAAAAAAGAAAATCCATTTCGTTTTTTTCAGTAAGCGCTCCCATCACAGATCCCATACAACTGGGAAACATATAATTTTCGGCCGGGTTCTCGTACAATTTTGATACATTTGGAATTAGTCTTCTGGACATGGTGAATCCTCCCTTAACATTAATTTGTATTGTGAGAGGGCTGAAACACTTGACACATTTATGGAATGAGATCACCTCAGACGGAGTAATACCATGAAAACGTGAAAATGCTTTTGTAAAGCTTTCAGGAGTTTCATATCCGTATTTTAAAGCAATTTCTATT
>JASGGP010000330.1:0-5100 GCA_047604985.1 Lacrimispora sp. | reverse complement strand
CTCCCCAAACCTTTGCCTAAAAAGGTGTTGACGAAGAGGCGGTTTTTACGTATAATTTTTTTAACGGGTGACAGAAGCCGCCGCAGCAACGCCTATTCAATGTATGAAAGTAACTGATAAGAACAGATGCCAGGAAGGTATGGGTATTCCTCAGGAATACGTATGACTGTTTCTGGTATTTTTTATGCAATCGTTCTGTAAGGGGAAGTTCCGGAATCAGCTTTGGAGCGTCCTTATATCGGAAGCGGAAGAACGGGATACAGGTCTTTGGGCGGCGGGCCATTCAGAATGACTTTTAAAGTGCGTATGCACCGGCTGTCATTTATGCCTGCTTGTACTGTGAAATGCGCACAGAATGGAGAAAAATATGGATATAAGAGAAATGCTTCAACTGGTGAAGTCAGGAGAAATGGAAATAGAGGATGCAGAAGGGCTTTTGAAGGATCTTCCTTATGAAGATCTGGGATATGCAAAGCTGGACCATCACAGGGCCCTTCGTTCCGGGTTTGGAGAAACGGTTTTCTGCCAGGGGAAGCCGGATGAGTATCTGGCAGAAATATATAAAAAGTTTTATGAAAGAGACGGAGAAGTGTTTGGAACAAGGGCCTCTAAGGAACAATTTGACCTGGTGAAGAAAGCTGTCCCCCAGGTCACCTATGATCCCATATCCAGGATACTGAAAGCGGAGCGCCTGGGAAAAGAGAAAAAGGGCTGTGTGTCGGTATGCACAGGGGGAACAGCCGATATCCCTGTGGCCGAGGAAGCGGCCCAGACCGCAGAATTTTTCGGCTGCAAGGTGGACCGGATTTTTGATGTGGGGGTTGCGGGCATTCACCGTCTTCTGTCCCAGCGGGACAGGATCAGCCATGCTAACTGCATTGTGGCCGTGGCCGGAATGGAGGGAGCTTTGGGGACCGTAATCGCAGGTCTGGCAGAGGTCCCGGTTATTGCAGTGCCCACTTCAGTGGGATACGGAGCCAGCTTCCACGGATTATCAGCTTTGCTCACAATGCTCAATTCCTGTGCAAATGGGATTTCAGTAGTTAATATTGACAACGGCTATGGCGCAGGGTATCTGGCGACACAAATCAATCGATTGGCGGTAAAATAATATGGGAAAAATACTGTATTTGGAATGTAATTCAGGAATCAGCGGCGATATGACCGTAGGAGCCCTGCTGGACCTGGGGGCAGACAGGGATGTTCTGATAAAAGCTCTTGACAGCCTGGGAGTGGATGGGTATCGTCTCCACTTTGGAAGGACGAAAAAGTGCGGGCTGGATGCTTATGATTTTGATGTTTTGCTGGAAGAAGAGCATGAGCATAGTCATGAAGATGGTCATGGACATGAGCACAGCCATGAGGATGGCCATGGACATGAGCACAATCATGAGGATGAACAAGGGCACAGTCATGAGGATGGTCATGGTCATGAGCACGGTCATGAGGATGGGTATAGTCATGAACACAGCCATGGGGATGGACATGAGCATGAGCATAGCCATGAGCATAGCCATGAGGATGGTCATGGACATGAGCACAATCATGAGAATGGTCATGAACATGCTGCGGCCCATGGATTTGAGAATATCCATGAGCACAGGGCAGAGCATAGTCATGAGCACGAGCCAGGACATGAGCATATCCATGGGGAAGATCGTGGTCATAATCATGAACATAATACCGGCCATGGTTCCGTAAATAATCACACCCACGATCACCGCAACCTCTCCGATATTTATGCCATTATTGACAGGCTGGATTCAGATATTCAAGTGAAAGACATGGCAAAGCAGATGTTTGATGTGGTAGCGGAGGCCGAGTCAAAGGCTCATGGGATTCCGGTGGAGGAAGTACATTTTCATGAAGTAGGAGCCATTGATTCCATTGTGGATATTATCAGTGTGGCTGTCTGCATCCACAACCTCGGGCTGAAGGATATCGTGGTATCTCCCCTGGCGGAAGGTTTTGGAACTGTCCGCTGCCGCCATGGAGTAATTCCTGTCCCTGTTCCCGCAACAGCCAACATTGCGGCTGCCTGGGGATTAAAGCTTCGCTTTACGGACAATGAGGGGGAGATGGTAACGCCCACAGGGGCGGCCATTGCGGCAACACTCCGCACAAGGGATTCGCTTCCCTCTTCCTGCCGGATATTAAAAAAAGGACTTGGAGCCGGAAAGAAAGATTTTAAGCAGGCCAATATCCTGCGGGCGATGATCCTTGAGGAAACCGAGGAGCCGGGAGAAGAGATGTGGGTTTTGGAAGCCAATATTGACGACTGCAGTGGAGAAGCCCTGGGATTCACCATGGAATCATTATTGGAGGCAGGGGCCGCCGATGTGTGGAATACCCCTATTTATATGAAAAAGAACCGTCCCGCCTATATGATTTCCCTTATCTGCCGGAAAGAAGAAGTGGAACGGATGGAAGATATTCTGTTCATTCAGACGACCACAATCGGTGTGAGAAAGCATCCGGTGTCCAGAACCATTTTAAGCAGGGAAAAAAGGAAAATTGAAACAGACCTGGGCGAGGCAGAGGTAAAAGTCTGCACCTATAAGGGCCGGCAGTTTTTCTACCCGGAATATGAAAGCATAAGAAGCATTTGCAGACAGAAAGGGCTGGATTATCAGACTGTATACTGCAAAATAAGAGAAGAGGCGGAAAAGTCATGGAACAGGAAATAAATTCAGCAAAGGCCCGTCTGGAGGAAGCCATGGCAAAGTATGCAAAAGAGGATATCTGCCTGGCCTTTTCCGGGGGAGTGGATTCCAGTCTGTTATTAAAGGCGGCATCAGATGCGGTGGGGAAGACAGGGAAAAAGGTTTATGCAGTGACCTTTGACAGCCGTCTTCATCCGTCCTGTGACCTGGCCATAGCGGCCAGGGTGGCAAAGGAGCTGGGAGGCATTCACAAGGTGGTCTCCGTGGATGAGCTGGAACAGGAGGAAATCCGTTATAATCCTGTGAACCGGTGCTATTTGTGCAAGAAAAAGCTTTTCCAGTCTCTTAAAGATTTTGCAGGGGAAATGAATATCCGTTATATTATGGACGGAACCAATGAAGACGATCTTCATGTCTACCGCCCCGGAATCAAGGCTTTAAGGGAGCTTGAAATCATAAGCCCGCTGGCTGAGCTTCACATCACGAAGGCCCAGGTGAAAGCGATTGCCGCCGGGTATGGAATATCTGTGGCTTCCAGGCCATCATCTCCCTGTATGGCAACCCGGCTTCCCTATCATACGGAAATCGATTACAACGTCCTGGAACGGATAGGAAAAGGAGAGGAATATATAAGCTCTCTGATAAAAGGAAATGTGCGGTTAAGGCTTCATAAGGATATTGTCCGGATTGAGGTTGACAGAGAGTCCATGGAAGAATTGCTTGAACGGAGCGGAGAAATCATTTCGCAGCTGAAAGAGCTAGGATTTACCTATATTACTATGGATTTAGAGGGATTCCGGTCTGGCAGCATGGACGTGGGGCTTGATATGGAAGCGTAATGCATTGGCAGCAGATGAGCAAAGCCGGGCGGGACTTTCAGCGAAAGTGTGTATCATCATTTACTTTAATCGTTGACGGCCCGGCCTTGCTGTCTGCCGGATATACTGGAATTTAGCTCCTGTAAAAATTCTTTTTTGTACGGAAATGTTCTTTCCATTTAAAGCAGTCATTTAAATGAAGCATGACATGGCGGGTGGGCGGCATGAGTAAAATACCGGCAACATCTTTTTTGCCCCAGAAATCGAGGAGCCATATGGAATCTTCCCGCTTTGTCACTCCGCCGGCTGACCATATTCTTTCCAAGTCAGCAGGTGCAACCTTTCGTTTCATATCCCCGGCTTTTAAATTCCTGACAATCTCTCTTGTTCTTTTGGCTGTTTCATTCCGATAACGAATCAGTTCATCAATATTAATATTTTTACTTAGATCCATTATCTCATCATCAGAAAGTGCATTTCCTGTATCTCTGATGGAAACATTCAATCGTTTTTGCCATGTTTCATCAAATATCTGATCTTGCCGGGCGACTAAAAGATTCATTGTCAAATCTTCAATTCTTGCAATATGCCATAGAACCCAGGTAATGGTTTCGTCCTTGCCCGTCGGCATAATGGCATATTCATTTCCGTCTAAATCCCATAAAAGATTATCCACTTCATTCTTTTCCGTATGTGAAATTTCAGACAAATGTAATTTTGCATGAATTTCCAGAAATAATGATTTGGCTTGCTCGATTTCCTCTGCTCTGCGAATAATCTTATTTAACTCCTTATGTTTTTCACTTAGCCCATCCCCAAAATATTTCATAGGTTCTCCTTGTCAATTTCTGGTTTCTCATTATGCTTTCATTCAGCAAAATCACAATTCATTCCAACAATGGAGGAAAATTCATCGCTTCAATGACAGCTCTGCAGCCTTAACTTTGCCGTCCAGCTTTTCCCCATCAATTATAAACCTGCAGTTTATCCGTTAAGTTCATGCTCTATAACAATGATTGATTCCTCATTTTTACCGATCCTTTCCACGGATATCCTTTTTACCACAGTCTTAAATTTATCGCGGCATTGATTAATATCATCAAAGGCTTTATCAAGAAGTACGGCGGAAGACAGGTTTCCAACGGTCATGTGCGGAATGTAATCACAGCCTGAATCGAATTGTTTCAGCTTATAATCATATAACAATTCGTGGATTCTTTTTATTTCCCTCATGCCCTGCACCACATTAAAAAACAGAAAGTTTCCATATTTATCCTGCTTCTTGCTGAATCCCTCTAATTCAATTCCAAATGGTGCAACGCCATTCAGACATTTCTCCAAGTGCCCATGGAGTTCTTCATCAGTCAATTCGCTATCAAAGGGAAAAACTAACGTAATATGGGGCAATACCAAATCTGCCAGGGGATCATATTTCCTGCGAATATCATTTATTACATCAATATTTTCAAATTCCGTGAAAATCATGATAGTTCTCATACTCATTTGGATAACTCCTGCGTAATTTTTAATGAATCCCTAAAAGCTTATTGAAAATGGAATTGAAAATACATTTAAAGCGCTTTTGTAAAGTAATGGCGCTTTCCGTCAACAGGATAATT
>JASGGP010000329.1:0-5145 GCA_047604985.1 Lacrimispora sp. | reverse complement strand
ATCCATTGGCTGAAGATTCCGCCCTTTATCATGACCCTGGGAGTGGGAACTGTGATTCAGGGAATCTTTCTGATTTATACGAAAGGTGCCCCGAAGGGAAATGCAGCCCCCTTGCTGAAAGCAATCTGCGGGCAAAGCCTGGTGGGCATTGTATCAGGAATCGTCCTGATCTGGGCTCTTATGGCCGCCGTCGCCATCCTTGTGCTGAAGAAGACCCCTTATGGGAGGAAGCTCTATTCCGTGGGAATCAATGAGCAGGCGGCCAGGTTCTCCGGCATCCATACCGGACGGGTCACATTCTCCGTTTACTTAATTTCAGCAGTGATCGCGGCTATATCGGGATTTCTCTTGGTGGGCTATACGGGAACCAGCTTTCTGGATGTGGGAACCAGCTATAATACAAAGACAATTGCGGCCGTCATCATAGGCGGGACAGCCATTACAGGCGGCAAGGGCGGCTATGTGGGAACCATCGCAGGGGCGGTAATCATGACCATCCTGGAGGATTTCCTCACCATAGTCAGCATCCCGGAAGCGGGCCGCCAGATCATGCAGGGCGTGATTATCGTGCTCTTGGTGCTGCTCTACAGCAGGGAGAAGCATAAAAAATAAAAGCGTGGAGGTGCGGGTGAGATGAAGGATGGGTTTAAGAACTTAAAAGAATACGGCGCAGGAACGGAATACGGCGTTCTGGATGAGAAAGAGATTATGAATGTTCTTGAGGGAGTGGTTAAGGAACTTCCCAAGGCAAAACGCATCCTTCTGGTGCCGCCGGACATCACCCGGCGCTACTCTTACGCCGGCCCGGCGACATCATACTTCTACCGTGAGCTGAGCCGGGGAGCCAGGGTGGAGATCATGCCCGCTCTGGGGACTCACCGGGCCATGACCAGAGAGGAGCAGATACTGCTCTTTGGACCGGATATTCCGGAGGAGGCATATCTTTACCACGACTGGAGGCGGGACACGGTGAAGATCGGCACCGTTCCTGCGGAATTTATCAGCCAGGTGTCCGGCGGCCGGTGGACCAAGGCAATGGAAGCGGAGACGGACCGCCGCTTAATGGACGGCACCTATGATCTGGTGATTTCCTTAGGGCAGGTGGTGCCTCATGAGGTCATAGGCATGGCCAACTACACGAAGAACATCCTGGTGGGATTAGGCGGCCGGGAGATGATCAATGACAGTCATTTAATGGGAGCCGTCTGCGGCATGGAACGCATCATAGGCAATATTGATTCCCCGGTCCGGGCGGTATTTGACTATGCACAGGACCATTTTCTAAAGAACGTTCCCCTGTTGTATCTTCTGACAGTGACCGGGCAGGAGAAAGAAAAAACCGCTGTATATGGTATATTTGCCGGGACCTCAAGACATGTGTTCGAGGAAGCGGGAAAGCTTGCAATGAAGCGGAATATCATCTATGTGCCAAAGCCCATGAAAAAGGTGGTGGCCTATCTGGAGCCGGGGGAATTTTCCACCGCCTGGGTGGGAAATAAGTCCATCTACAGGACCCGCATGATGATCGAAGACGAGGGAGAGCTTCTGGTCATTGCTCCCGGGCTTCGGGGCTTTGGAGAAAATGAAGAGGTAGACGGGCTGCTGCGCAAATACGGCTACCGGGGAACAGAGTACACCATGGACTTAGTCCAAAAGGGCGTCTTTGAACGGACCGGTATGGCTCCCGCCCACATGATCCACAGTTCTTCCGAAGGCCGTTTTACCATTACCTATGCCGTAGACCCGGAGCACATCTCCCCGGAGGAGATGAGGCAGGTGGGCTATGAGTACATGGACGTCAGAGAAGCCCTGGCCCGTTATCCCATGGACCGGCTTAAGGAAGGATTTCAGGTGATGGAGGATGGAGAAGAAATCTACGTAGTGAAGAATCCGGCCCTTGGGCTCTGGAAAGTGGGCCCGTAACTTTTCCGCAGATCACGTGTAAAAGAATCTATTGTTCAAATCAGAAGAAAACTCTATTATATATAGAAGAAATCCCATAGAAATTCCAGGCTCTCTCATCTTTTCCAAGACATTTCCGGTGGCTGTAATAAACCTGTCACCCGGAAATGAGGGGAAGACGGGGGAGCCATTATTATTACGCAAGAATAAAGAAAGAATATCGTAAGTTGACGGTCAAGGCCTCCTCAGGATATAATGTAAGAAATAGAAGAAGATGACTTATTTGCCATAATACTCTAAATTAGAAAAAGGGGAGGTAATTTTTATGAAGCATTTGAAAAAGTTGGCTGTACTGGCCTCTGCTATTGCACTGCTGGGGGTCAGCATTCCATTTGCAGCATTGGGAGCTACAGTAAAAACCATTTCGTCGGTTACCATATATGCGGGACTGGAAGATATTGAATCAGGGGAGACCCTGCCGTCTGAGACTTCTTTCAGCACCACGGGATCCACAGGGAATTACGTTTATACCAATAACGATAAGTATGAGGTGTCGGACCTTGACTGGGTCACCTCCGACAGCAAGGAAATGAAGATAGGCTCTGAGCCCAAGATAAAAGTGACATTAAGGGCCACCGATTCTGATGAATATGCCTTTAAGGGAGGCTACCAGTCCAGCAACGTTTCCATCAAGGGCGGAACCTTTGTATCCGCCAGCCGGTCTGGAACAGATACCCTTTATGTCACCTTTACCTTTAAGCCGGTAAAGGGCACCTATGAGGCTCCTGAGGATGCCTACTGGAGAGACTCCGGTTACGGCAGCGCCAAGTGGAGTTCTGTGGATGACAGTTCTGATGCCTATGACGTTTATTTATACAAAGGAAGCACCATTGTGAAAAAGGTGGAAGGGCTTAAGGCAACCAATTATAACTTCTATCCCTATATGACAAAGGCCGGGACCTACAGCTTTAAGGTCCGCACGGTTCCCTATACGGACAGTGAAAAGAAATATGGAAAGAGCAGCGACTGGACCGAGTCTGACGAGGTATATCTGCCGGAGGAAAAGGTTTCCGACGGAAGCGGCCAGGATAATGGTACTCCTGCATCAAACAACCAGGTTGGCTGGATCAAGAATGGGAATTCCTGGTATTACCGCTATCCCGATGGCAGCTACCAGAAAAACAGCTGGGCAAAGATCAACAACAAATGGTATTTATTTGACAACAACGGGGCCATGTCCATCGGCTGGCAGCAGAGAAGTAATTTATGGTACTACTTAAACAACGACGGGACCATGGTTACCGGCTGGATTATGTCAAACAGCAAATGGTATTACATGAATCCATCTGCCACAAGCGGGGTGGAGGGAGCCATGATTACCGGCTGGATCAATTACAATAATAAATGGTATTATGCAGATTCCAACGGAGCCATGCTGGAAGGCTGGCAGCAGGTTGGCGGAAACTGGTATTATTTCTACCCAGGTGACGGTTCCAAGGCTGTGAATACTACCATTAACGGATTCCCGGTAGACGGGAACGGCGTATGGAAAAAATAGGAAACAGAAGGTAAGGCCGGAAGCAGAGAACCGGAAGACCCGGGGCCCCGGGCGGCAAGCCGGCAGGAAGCGATGAGAAAGGAAGTAAATGCAGATGAAATGGATGCAAGGGAAAAGAAATTGGCTGGTTCTTTTGTGTGCAGTCATGGTTTGGGGGCTGAGTATGACGGCGTCTGCTTCAGGAAGTCTGAAGATTACGCTGGACAGCGGGAGCAAAAGTGATTGGACGGAGGAAATACAGGCTCCGGCGGTTACAGTCAATTTTTCGGAAGAAAGCCCGGAATGGAGCAAATCTGTTGATAAATGGGAGCCGGGAAAAAAGGTTACCGGCACAGTCCGTGTACCCGGCGTTTTCACCAGATCAGAGTGTACCATTACCGGCGGAACCCTTGTTTCCGTAAGTCCGGAGGATGACGAAACCGTGATAAAGTTCTCCTATGTTCCTGTGGCAAAGCTGGGAGTTCCGGAAAAAGCGGGCTGGAGCGATAACACAAAGACAAAGGCTTCATGGAAGAAGGTTCCTTTTGCATCCAGATATCAGGTGGTTCTCTACAAGGAAGGCGGAATCTGGGCCAAGAGCCTGACCACCGCTTCCATCTCCGTAGACCTTTTACAGTACATGGAAAATGGCTCTAAATATTATTATACTGTAAAGGCAATCTTAAAGGATTCCTCGGAAGAGGATTATTTAAAGGATGGAGAAGCCATTGAATCCGATGATTCCGTGGTTCAGGAGCTGGGAGATACCTCCGGTACCTGGGCAGAATACACCACCGGGAAGAAATACCGAGGGGAGGACGGAAATTACGTCACAGGCAGCTGGAAGATGATAAGCGGAAAATGGTACTATTTTAACGCCGACGGATATGCGGCTACGGGCTGGAAGTATCTGGACGGAAAGTGGTATTACATGGAAGCGGATGCCCATATGGTGACCGGCTGGCAGCAGTTAGACGGAAAATGGTATTATCTCAATGATGACGGAGAGATGATGATCGGCTGGATACAGCCCCAGCCCGGAAAGTGGTATTACCTTTACAGCGACGGCACCATGGCGGAGAATACAAAGGTGGACGGCGGTTATCAGGTAGACAGTACCGGACTTTGGGTACAGCAATAGAAAATAAGGTGGTACGGGTGGAAGCATCCGTACCATTTTTTGCGTGAGCGGCGAGCCAGACGAATATACCGGTGTTTGATTAAATTTTATTAATCAATTGCCGGTATTTGCAAAAAATCCGCACCGATGCTTGACTGTTGCCGAATATTCAACTAAAATGATGTGGCATATGGATGTTTGAACTTATGGAAGAAAGGCCTATTATGGGAATAATAAAAACCTCGAAACTGATCTTTGATTATATCAGAAAAGATGAAGAAGAAAATATTGAAGAAATAAAACGGGCCATTGACGGGATCAGCCTGGAAATAGAAGCGGGACAGTTTATTGCGGTTTTAGGCCACAACGGTTCCGGTAAATCCACCTTTGCCAAACAGCTGGATGCCATTTTGCTTCCCACAGAGGGAACCGTATGGGTTCAGGGGCTTGACACTTCCAAGGAAGAGAATCTGTGGGAAGTGCGCAAAAAGACGGGAATGGTTTTCCAGAATCCGGACAACCAGATCATCGGAAATATTGTGGAAGAGGATGTTGGATTCGGACCTGAGAACCTGGGGATTCCCAC
>JASGGP010000328.1:0-5154 GCA_047604985.1 Lacrimispora sp. | reverse complement strand
GAACAATGGAAGCAAAATTATCATCCGTAAGTATCATATCGGCAGCTTCCTTTGCCACATCAGTGCCTGCAATTCCCATGGCAACTCCGATATTTGCCTTTTTAAGAGCAGGAGAATCATTGACCCCGTCACCGGTAACCGCTACGATTTCTCCCATTTCCTGAAGGTTTGACACAACCCTGAGCTTCTGCTCCGGCGCAACTCTGGCAAATATGATTTCGTCTTTTAAATACTCTTTTAAAGTATCATCGGAAAGTGCCTCCAGCTCAAGGCCGGATACCACTCTGGGGCTGGCGTTTGTAACAATGCCGATCCGTTTCGCAATGCTTTCGGCAGTAAGGCCGTAATCACCGGTAATCATGATGATCCGGATTCCTGCCTTCCGGCATTCTTCCACAGCGGAGGATACCTCCGGCCTTGGCGGGTCAGCCATTACTACAAGCCCTACAAAAACCAGGCTCTGTTCAATGATTTCCGGGGTATAGGAACTCATGGCTTTTGGGATATCATCCTCCCTGTGAAGAAGACGGTATGCCACCGCTAAAACCCTGAGCCCATCCCTGGCATATTTGTCATTGGCATCCATAATGCGGGTGCGCATTTCTTCTGTCATGGGCTTTGCCTCGCCGCCTATGCGTATCCACTGGCTTAACTTCATGACTTCCTTGGGGGCGCCCTTTGTATAGGCAATTCTCACAGTGCCGTCCATGGGCTTATCCAGCTGGTGAATGGTAGTCATCCGCTTTCGTCTGGATTCAAAGGGCAGCTCCCTCAGCCTTGGAGTTTTTGCCGCCGCCTCCTCCATATCAATCCCGGCTTTTTTTGCTGCAACGCCGAGGCAGGCTTCCGTAGGATCTCCCAGCACCGTATATTTTGGATTTTCTTTGTTGGGCGGAAGAAGCCTTGCATTGCTGCAAAGGGCCGCCGCTGTCAGAAGAAGTGTAACATCTTTATTTTTTCCCGCGGCTATCTTTTTCTCATCCGCCAGAATCTCTCCTTCGGGCCCGTAGCCTACGCCTGTCACCCGGTATTCCTGGTCTGCAAGCCATAAATGGCTGACCGTCATTTCATTCTGGGTCAGGGTTCCTGTCTTGTCCGTACAGATTACAGAGGTGCTTCCCAGGGTTTCCACGGAGGAGAGCTTTTTTACCAGGGCATTCCGTTTCGACATTCTCTGTACCGCCATGGCAAGGGCCAGAGTTACGGTGGGCAGAAGTCCCTCCGGAATAAAGGCTACAATCATGCCAAGTGCAAAGATAAAGGAGGCAGCCACCTTTTCCTTTACAAAGAGGATCGCCGCCGCAAAAAAGAATGCACCGAAGCTTACGGCAATAATGGATATCTGTCTGGTAAGACGGTTCAGTTCTTTTTGCAGTGGGCTTTCGTCTGTTACCATGTTCTGAGTAAGATGTGCTATTTTGCCGAATTCTGTTTTCATGCCGATTTGCGTAACAATGGCTTTTCCGTTTCCTTCCGACACATTAGTACCGGCAAAAATAAGATTGGGTATTTCTGCTTTTGTTAAGTCCTCCCGGAAAATCGGATCAGCAGTTTTTCTGACGGGATTGGATTCACCTGTTAAGGTGGATTGGTTTACCTGAAGATCGCTGCATTTGATCAGCCTTGCATCGGCAGAAATTTTATCGCCCTCCTCCAAAAGCATAATATCCCCGATTACAAGATCCTCCGCCAGGATTTTAATTTCCTGTCCGTCCCGGATTACCCTTGCGTAGGACGGAAGCATGTTTTTAAGCGCTTCTGTGGCCTTTCCCGCACGGTATTCCTGCATAAAGCTGAATATGCCGTTAATTACATTAACCAGCCAGATGGCAATGCCAAGCTGGGGCATTCCGGCGAAAAATGCCACCGCGCCTCCGATCCACAGCAAAATCGCCATCAAATGGGTGAAGTTCCCTAAGAAGATTAAAATAACCGATTCTTTCTTTTTCTCTTCAATCAGGTTTTTCCCTTGTTTTTTCTGATACTCTGCCGCCTGCCCGCTTGAAAGGCCGTCTGCACCTGAGCCGAGCTGCTTATAGACCTCCTCTACGGACAGCCTGGATAAATGATCCTTTTTTTCCTGCACTTCTAATATTTCACTCGACGTATCGATCCCTCTTTTCTCTCTTAAGCCGTTTCTTTTACTATATTGTGGTACTGATGGTCACATTATATGTCTTTTAATTCTAAATTACAATCCCGCCGGATAACAAATTCAAGAAGAAGCCAGACGAAAGAAAACAGCAAAAAAAATAACTTGGGTTTGACATTTCCCCGGTTATCCGTTACACTAAACATGCAATTCGAAATTTAAGAAAAAGGAAGTGAAGTAATGGACGCAAGCCCTGAAAGCCAGATACGCGGCTTTAACCCCAAACATGAAAATATAACCCAATATATCGGCGCTTTTACCGGCAGTTGTCCATTTTGTATCAATAAAGGTGGGCTTTCTTAGCCTGTGCTCATAACGCCGTCTGTTGGGACGGCTTTTTTTATTTTCATTGGGGAATCCTAATAAAGAAAGGAATGATTCCAATGAATTTTATGAGAAAGAAACCCATTTACGCCCAGATTCAAAAAAACAAACAGAATACAGAAGAAAAACTCAGAACCTATGCGTTCTGGACGGAGGAGAAGTTACTTGATGACCTGGCTGTCACAGCGGTAGGTCTTACAAGCGAAGAAGCTGAAGAAAGGCAGGAGGAATACGGAGCAAATGTCATCACCGTCGGAAACAAGGACACGGTGCTTCACCGGCTCCGGGAGGCGGTCATCAACCCCTTTAACGTTATCCTGCTCCTTATTGCCGTCGTAACCTATTTTACAGATGTAATCGCCTCCTCAAGGCCTGATTATCTTACGGTGGGCATTATTGTCTTCCTGGTGCTATTATCAAGCCTTGTTGCATTTGTCCAGAATCAGCGTTCCAATGCAGCAGCGGAAAGGCTGTCGGAGATGATCTCCAACAAAGCCGATATCTGGCGGGATGGAAAGCTGACGGAGATTCCCATGGACGAGGTGGTTCCCGGGGACATGGTAAAGCTTTCTGCAGGCCACATGCTTCCGGCGGATGTGCGCTTCCTGACAACAAAGGACACTTTCGTGGCCCAGGCTGCCCTGACCGGAGAATCCGCTCCGGTGGAGAAATTCGCCAATGCCGCCAATGAGCCCGGCGACGCCTTAACGGATCTTGGAAGAATCGGCTTCATGGGCTCCAACGTTGTAAGCGGAAGCGCCACAGCAGTGGTCCTGGCAACGGGCAACAGCACCTATTTCGGCTCCATGGCAAAATCCCTTTCGGGAGACAGGGCCAAGACCAGCTTTGAACGGGGCGTGGACTCTGTCAGCGGCCTTCTGGTCCGGATGATGTTCGTCATGGTCCCCGTGGTTTTCCTTATAAACGGTCTGTCCAAAGGCGACTGGGCAGCGGCTCTCTTATTTGCCATCAGCATTGCCGTTGGCCTTACCCCGGAGATGCTTCCCATGATTATGACCTCCACCCTGGCTAAGGGAGCAGTTTCCATGTCCAAGCATAAGGTAATCGTCCGCACCCTGGGAGCAATCCAGACCTTTGGGGAAATGGATGTGCTCTGTACGGATAAGACGGGAACCCTCACCGAAGACAAGGTGGTGCTGGAAAAGTACATGAACCTTAATGGTGAGGATGACACCCGGATTCTCCGCCATGCTTATTTGAACAGCTATTTTCAAACAGGCCTTAAAAATCTCATTGACCTGGCCATCATAAACCGCGCCGTCCAGAACGGCCTTGAGAACTTTGTAAGTACCTACAGCCGCGTGGATGAGATCCCCTTTGATTTCACCCGCCGGAGAATGAGCGTGGTTTTATCCGACCAGAGCGGTAAGCTCCAGCTCATCACAAAGGGGGCGGTAGAAGAAATTCTCACCATATCCTCTTTCGTTGAAATGAACGGAAAGGTTCTTCCCATAGATGAGGAAACCCGCCGCATTGCCATGGCGACTTATGAAAAGTACAATGACGACGGCCTGCGCATGATTGCGGTGGCACAGAAGAACGAGGTTTCCGGTGTAGGCTCCTTCAGCGTTGCAGATGAGCAGGATATGGTTTTGATCGGCTTTGTGGGATTCCTGGATCCGCCTAAGGAGAGCGCAGGGGCCGCCATTGCCGCCCTTCGTGACCATGGAGTGAGAACGGTTGTCCTGACCGGAGACAGCGAGGGAGTGGCTGCAAAGGTCTGCGGCAAGGTGGGCGTGGATGCCTCGGTGCTGCTTACGGGCAGGGATGTGGAGCAGATGGATGACAAGGCGCTTTTGGAGGCCGTGGGCATCTGCAATCTTTTTGCAAAATTATCGCCGTCCCAGAAGGAGCGAGTGGTAAAGGCATTCCAGACGGCAGGCCATACCGTAGGCTATATGGGTGACGGCATCAACGATGCGCCGCCGCTCCATCAGGCCGATGTGGGAATCTCCATCGACAGCGCGGTGGACATTGCAAAGGAAACTGCTGACATTATTCTTCTGGAAAAGGACTTGATGGTGCTGGAGGAAGGGGTAATCGAAGGCCGCCGGACATTCGGAAACATCATTAAATATATCAAGATGGCCGCCAGCGGCAATTTCGGAAACATGATATCCGTTATCGCTGCCAGCATTTTCCTTCCGTTCCTTCCCATGCTGCCGGTCCAGATACTGACCCAGAACCTGCTCTGTGATTTCTCCCAGATGGGAATTCCCTTTGACAGTGTGGATAAGGAGTATTTAAAGAAGCCCCGCAAGTGGGAAACAGGGTCCATAAAGTCCTTTATGGCTTTCTTCGGCCCCTTAAGCTCTGTTTTTGATATCCTGTGCTATGCAGTTATGTGGTGGGCCATCGGAGCCAACCGGCCAGAGCTGTCCCCCCTGTTCCAATGCGGCTGGTTTGTGTTCGGAACTGTTTCACAGGTGCTGGTCATCCATATGATCCGTACCGCAAAGCTGCCCTTTGCCCAGAGCCGGTCCTCCATGCCCCTCTTTTTATCCACGTTTATTGTTGCAGCGGTGGCTCTGTTTACCGGATTTACGGACCTTTCCGTTGGTCTGGATATGCACCGCCTTCCCTTTCAGTTCATTCCATGGCTGATCCTGATTCTGGCGGGCTACCTGATTTGTGTGCAGCTGGTAAAAGCCGTGTAT
>JASGGP010000327.1:0-5156 GCA_047604985.1 Lacrimispora sp. | reverse complement strand
AATTATATAACAGGAAAACTAATATAAAATAACTACTTGACATAGTTAGTCTATACGATAAAAAAGCAGCCGAAATGATGCTCTGTCATTTCGACTGCTTTTTTGGATGAGCCCAATTTTGCGCAGCCCGGAACCTGACAATTGTACACAATGGTTGTGGATAATAGGATGGTTCAATAGTATAATTTGTACATAAATAATTGCTTTAATACTTACCGGTAAGGAACAGGCATGGAAGGAGGAAAAATTTGAAAAAGGATATGTTATTTCGGGAACTGGTCCAGCTTGACTGGGAAGCGGCGGATCAGACCGAAGTATTTGAACGGATTGCGGATATCCTGTTTAAAAATGGATTTGTAAAGGACACCTATCTGGAATCATTGAAAGTGAGGGAGGCTAATTATCCCACCGCACTTCCCATTGAGCCCTACCCGGTTGCCATCCCGCATACGGATATCGGTCACATCATCCGGCCGTTCATAGCCCCCATCCGGCTGAAAAAGCCTGTGGAGTGGAGGGAAATGGCCAATAATGATGTGATCCATCAGGTCAGATTCATTTTTATGCTGGGATTTTTAAAATCAGACGAACATGTGGAGCTTCTGCAGGTGCTGGTTGAGAATTTCCAGAATGAGGAATTAATGGAGCACTTAAAAAATGCAGAGACAGCGGATGAATATTTCCGGCTGGTCTGCGGAATGAACGGTATGGAATAATAAGGAGGGGATTATTATGGCGATCAGAGTTATCGTAGCCTGCGGAAGCGGCGTGGCCACTTCACAGACAGTGGCGAGCAAAGTGAACCGCATGTTAAAAGAAAAGAAGGTAGATGCCGTGGTGGAGGCCGTGGATTTAAAGTCCGTGGACCGTTACATGGACGGCAGCGCCGCCTATATCACCATCGTAAAAAATGTAAAGGAATACCCGATTCCTGTAATCAACGGCATTGCTTTTTTGACAGGAGTGGGAAAGGATAAGGAGTTTGAAAAGCTGGTAAAGGCCATAGATGACTACAATAAGAAAAATCTATAATTGAGGAGGTATATGAGTATGCAGATGTTAGCGAATATCGTTAATTTCTTTTTGGGGCTTGGGGCGGCTGTATTTGTACCGATCATAATCATTATAGCCGGATTGATTGTCAGGATGAAGGTGAAGGATGCTGTTTCGTCAGGCATTACGCTGGGCGTTGCTTTTTCCGGAATGAGCATGCTGATTAATTACATGACAGGGGTTATTACGCCGGCAGCGACAGCGATGTTAAAATCCACCGGCATCGACCTTCCCATCACAGACGGAGGCTGGACCACCATGTCCACCATTTCCTGGTCCTGGCCTTATGCGTTTTTAATGTTTCCCCTTTTAATCGTAATCAATATTATAATGCTGGTTTTAAACAAGACAGATACCTTCAATGCGGACCTTTGGAACGTATGGGGGAAGATCTTTACGGCAGTTGCCGTATATTACATAACCGGAAACGTTATAGCGGCATTTGCGGTTGCTGCGATACAGATCGTTTTCGAGCTGAAGACGGCGGATTTCCACCAGCACCGCATCGAGAAGCTTTCCGGAATTCCGGGGGTTACCTGTACCCATAAGATGGTATTCCTTGCGGCCCCCATGTATGTGGTGGACAGCGTGCTGCGGAAGATTCCTGCACTCAATAAACCCTTTAACGCTCAGGATTTAAAGGATAAGCTTGGTATCTTTGCGGAGAATCACATTTTAGGCTTTCTGCTGGGAATTATCTTTGGACTTCTGGCTCGTTATGACGTGGCGGGAATCCTGATTCTCGGCGTGCAGTGCGCCACAGCACTCACCTTATTCCCGGTCATTTCAAAGTACTTTATGCAGGCTTTGGAGCCCATTTCCAATGCGGTTTCCGAATACATGCAGAAGAAATTTGCAGACAGGGAGATGTACGTGGGACTGGACTGGCCGTTTTTAGGCGGTTCCAATGAAATCTGGCTGGCGGTTATCTGGACCGTACCGGTAACACTGGTCATGTCCTTTATCCTTCCCGGCAACAAGATCCTGCCTTTTGCAGGCATCATCAATATTGCCATTGCAGTTCCTGCTTACCTGGTGTGCCAGGGAAATATTCTGCGGATGCTGATTCAGTGTACCATTTTTACACCGGTATTCTTATGGGTTGGAACCGCATTTGCCCCGTTTATGACAGAGCTTGCCAATACCACAAAGGCTGTGGAGCTTGCTCCGGGACAGATGATTTCCAATTCCAGCATTGACGGTCCTATCTTTACCTATGCATTTTCACACGCGGCAAAGGCGCTGCAGGGAGATTTCTTCCCGCTGATCGTGCTTATTTTGTGGATCGTAAGCTTTGTATTTTATTCGAAAAGTCTTATCAGGGAGAAAAAGGAAGATTTGGCAGAGAAAAGAGCGTAAATCATGAAAATCGGCCAGCGGAATTTCTTGATTTTGAAAGAAATTATTAATAATAGTACGTCTGTCACCGGAAAGGGTCTGGAGACAAAATTGCGTTTGTCCAGAAAACAGCTGGAATACGGGATTGCTAAAATTAATGAATATCTGGAAGAACAGCAGCTGCCGGTTCTGGGGCGGCTGGGTAACGGGCGGATCATCGTGCCGGAGGAATCGGCAAAGCAGCTGGATTTAGAGCAGCTGGAGCAGGAAAATCGGGATATCTGGCTGTCGAAGGAGGAACGCTTTGACATCATTCAGCTGATGTTATTGACAAAGCAGCAGGAATTGTCTCTGCAGCATTTTATAGTGGAACTGAAAGCCAGCAAAAATACGGTGCTGTCAGATTTAAAGCGCTTAAAGGAGGAACTGTGTTATTCAGACCTCCGGCTGACTTACAGCCGGGAGATGGGTTACCGGCTGGAGGGCGAAGAATATGATTTGAGGCAGAGGCTGTTTGCCGTGCTGCGCAATATTTTGTCCGGCTACGGGCAGCAGGCCATGGTCTTCCGGATCGGAGGGATCACGAAAAAACAGCTGGAGCACATGCGGAGCGTGACGGAAACCATTGAAGGGGAGTTAAGAACCCGTTTTACCGATGAGGTGATAGAGGTGAACAGCTGCTTTTTCACCCTCCTTCTCAGGAGGATCAGGGACGGCCTGGCCCTGGAGACGGTTCCGGAAGCTTTTCATCATGTGGCGGGAACAAAGGAATACATGGTGATTAAATCCTGCCTGATGGCAGAGGGCGTAAACAACGTCCATGAAACCATGTATTTCACCGCCCACATTCAGGGGATGAAAATCAATTCCCATTTGGAAGCCGTTGCAGGGCAGGAGGAGGTCCGCAGGGCGGTGGAGGAGACTATCCGCAATTTTGAGCGGATCGCCTGTATCAGCTTCGAGAACAAGGAAAACATGTTTCGTCTGCTGATGAATCACAGCATCCCCGCCCTGTACCGGATCCGGTATAATTTCCATATCGGTCCTGACATATCAGAGTATGTGCTGCCTGCTTACCAGGAAATACACGACGTTGTGAAAAAGGCTGTGGTTCCCTTGGAGGAGCTGATCGGAATGACCTTTCCGGAAAACGAGCTGGTTTACATCACCCTGATTTTTATTGCCAGGACCACAAGGGAAGAGGAGGAGGAAAAGCCTGACAGGCGCCCCAGGGCCTGGTGGTTTGCCAGAACGGGATCACCATATCCTATTTTGTCCTGACCTCCTTAAAGCGCACGTTTCCGGAGATCGACTTTCTCACCTATATGTCGGCCCGCCAGTTTTATCAGTATAAGGAAGACTATGACCTGGTGTTCACCTCGGTGCCCTTACGGACCTCCAGGAAACAATTTGTTATCGATCCCCTGTTAGATGAAGAAAAGAGAAAGAAGCTCCGCAAAAATGTGATGGAAAGCTTAAAAAAGACGGGAGAAATCTTTCCTCAGATAGAAACCATCCTTCAAATCATCAAAAAGCACACCAATGAAAGCGTGTTTCAGAAGCTTCGCATGGAAATCGACTCCTATATGATACAGTCGGAGCGGGAAACGGGGATGAGGACAGAACGGCGAAAGCCGGAGCTGAGAGAGCTGCTCATTAAGTCCAACATACGGATTATTAAGGAAAGCATGGGATGGAAGGAAGCCATAGAATTTGCGGCAGTTCCTCTGCTCTATAAAAATATTATCAAATATCAATATGTGGAAACTATCATTTCCAATATCCTTGAGCACCGTCAGGTGATGCTCATTGCGGAGCATGTCATGATCGCTCATGCGGGAATTGACGCGGGTGTATACGATGTGGGCCTGTCCATGCTTCTGCTTCCCCAGACCATTATGGTAAATGATTATATGGAAGTAAAGGTAGTCTTTGTGCTGGCGACTCCTGACTATGAAAGCCATCTGGTGGCCTTAAACCAGCTCATTCTCATTTTAGAGGATGAAGAGAAGCTGGCGGCAATGAAGGAAGCCAAAACAGAGGACGATATTTTAAAACTGCTGTAGCAGAGGACAGGAAAAAGAATAGAAAAGAGGAGAAAACAATGCTTGAAACATTAAAAAAGGAAGTTTGTGAAGTGGCAAAGCGGGCTCAGAGAGACGGGTTGTGCAAGCATAAATCGGGAAACTTCAGCGCCCGGGATTTAGAAACAGGCTATGTGGTCATTACGCCCACCAGCGTGGACAGGGAGCTGCTGACCCCAAGGGATATGGTGGTGATGGATTTGGATGCCAATGTCATTGAGAACCTGTCCGGCTTAAGGCCCACCAGTGAATCCCTGATGCACTTGATGATCTACCGCCAGAGGCCAAAGGCAGTGGCAGTGGCTCATACCCATTCCGCCTATGCGACTGCCTTTGCCTTATTAAACAAACCGCTTCCGGCAGTAGTTTATGAGGTGGCTAATTTAGGCCTTACCAAAGCCCGTGTTCCGGTGGCCCCTTACGGACGTCCGGGAACTCCGGAGCTGGCGGAAAGTGTCATCGAAAGCTGCCTGGAGGCCGACTGCTTTTTAATGGAAAAGCACGGAGCCGTTGCGGTGGATGAGCGGGACAGCTATGAAGCGTTTTTAAAGGCCGCTTATATTGAGGAGCTGGCGGAATTATATTATCTGGCGCTGACGGCAAACGGGGGAAAAGAGCCGGAAGGCTTTGCCCAGGAAGAACTGCAGAGATGGGAATATCCGAAAGAAATCAAATTCCCCA
>JASGGP010000326.1:0-5164 GCA_047604985.1 Lacrimispora sp. | reverse complement strand
GGCAGAGCCGCTATCATGTATATCTTAAGTGGCCAGATACAGAATATGGTTGAACTTGTGCAAAATCCTGTTTCTTGGCTGATGTTATGCACATTGCCAGTAAACTTTTTTTTGATATTTATTGCGTTTTTAGGAGAGGAGTACGGTTGGAGATACTATCTTCAGCCTATTCTTCAAAAGAAGCTTGGAATGGTGCGGGGTGTTTTAGTTCTGGGAATTGCATGGGGAGTGTGGCATTTACCCATTAATTTCTTTTATTATACATCTCCTTCCTTAGGGATTATAAGCGTAACAGGACAATTGATTATATGTGTTACATTGGGAATATTTTATGGTTGGGCTTATTTAAAAACAGATAATATATGGACGGTTGTCATTTTGCATTTTATCAACAATAATTTGGTTCCGATTATTACCGGAAATTATACGGAAGCGGTTCTTCAAAATCAAGATGTAACGTGGAATGATATAATCGTATCACTGGTGGTCAATACGTTGTTGTTTGCAGGTGTTATTTTTTCAAGCTATTATAGAGATAGTAACCGGAGGCTTCCAACGATGGATGAACGGGTTAATCAGCAGATGAAGAATGTGGAAGCTGACGGTGAATGAAATAACTATTTACAATACATGAATGATATTTTCAATTGATTAAGGATTGCCTGGTCCTGTTATTAAGTGTGTTATCAAGAAAACATGTAATTGTTTGTAACGTATTGTTATGAACAGGTGGGATTATCATATAATAGAATAAATAAGGTTACTTGAGGGAAGTCATGATTATACATGTTGTCCAACCTGGCGAAACAATCGATTCGATATCAGACTATTACAACATCCCTGCTGACAGATTAATATTGGAAAACGGAATAACAAACCCTGGCAATTTAGCAATAGGTCAAACCATTGTAATTGTACAACCTGAAATACTATACGTTGTCCAACCCGGCGATACGTTGGAGAGTATTGCGCAGCAGTACCGCGTTTCGCTAATGGAATTACTAAGAAATAATCCATATCTTTCCGACAGAGATTTTCTGTACGTCGGTGAAACCATAGTTATAAGCTATCAAACGAATAAAATAAAAACAATCGCCACCATTGGTTATACTTTCTCATATATAGACAGATCTGTTTTAATAAAAACACTTCCTTTTTTAACGTATCTGACTATATTCAATTATAGGGCTACAAGTGACGGAGAAATTGTCTTCAGATCTGACGACACGGAACTTGTCAATCTGGCTAAAAGTTATGGTGTTGTACCCCTGATGCTTGTTTCCACTATGTCGGAAGAAGGAGTAGCCAGCCGTGAAGTGACCAATAATATTTTGAACAATCCTTCTGTGCAGGACCGCCTTATTGACACCATCCTTCATATAATGAAAACGAAAGGCTTTTATGGTATTAACATATATGTAGAGAATATCACTGGTGACAACACAGATAGCATCGTAGAATATTTGAAAAGAGCCTCTGCGATGTTTCGTTCAGAAGGTTACAAAATAATGATTACCATAACACCGATTATAGGTGATTTCAGTATTGGTTTTGAAAGAATAGACTATTCAAAATTGTCTGAATATGTAGATGGGGTCATATTTGCTTCATATGATTGGGCAAGGACTTACAGTTATCCAAGCGCAATTTATCCGGTTAATATCTTAAGAGGGTTATTGGATTACATGATTGATACTATCCCCCCAGAAAAAAATTATTTGGGAATCACTTCCTTAGGCTATGATTGGACACTTCCATATGTTCCCGGTGCCACAGATGCTATCGCATTAACCTATAATCGTGCAGTACAAATTGCAGCGGAAAACGGAGTACCAATACAATTTAATGAACCGGCACAGTCACCTTATTTCTACTATATGGACAGTGAGGGAAATATGCATATCGTATGGAGTAAAGATGCAAGAAGCTTTGACGCACGTGCCAGGCTGGTTGCAGAATACAACTTCCATGGAATATCTCTTTGGACTATTATGAGATTTGATGCACAAATGTGGTTTATTTTTAATACTCAATATTACATAGAAAGGCTTGTGGGGGTGACTAAGCAATCATGTGTTTTTGTTTAGTAATATCAGATGCCCAGGAACTGTTTCAATACAAATAAAAAGACGATAGATTATTTGCTATCGTCTTTTTGCTTTATAAAGCTGCCGGCATTGAATGAAATTGCAACCGGTTTCTTTTTTGTCCTTGATTAATGGTACAGTTTCCCCCTTATGCCATTTTATTCTATAAAGGTAATTTTTTCCTTATCCGGAACATGAGGCGGTTTTTCTGTTTCAGCGTATCCCAGCAATACTGAGCAGCCAAAGGCATAACCTTCAGGAAAGCCCAGACGTTTGCTGAATTCTTCTGAGCGAAGCCCGCTGGCGAAAGCCAGCCCGGTAAATCCACACATAATGTTGGCAATGCCCAGGGATGTTGCGGCCAGGGTGATATTCTGGCACAGAATACCGCAGTCGATAAGAGCGGGAGCATATTGGGCAGGGTCAACAGGGACTACGATCATGCATGGAGCGCCATAGAACAGCCTTCCGCCACGCTCCATAATTCTGGTATATGAGGATTTATCTTCCATGCCGGCCAGATAGGACATGCCCTCCGATTCCATATCTTTTATTAAATCTTTATCTTTTACAACAATAACTCTCCATGCCTGACGGTTCATTCCGCTTGGAGCCTGTATTGCGGCTTCTGCTATGGCCTGGAGAATTTCATCTGACGGCATTTCACTTTTGAAATCACGGCAGGAATACCGCTTTGCTATCACATTTAAGGTTTCATTCATCACATGCACTCCTTTCATTTTGCTCACATTATACAATCCTACCATACATAGAAGTATGTTTCAATCGACGGAGCGTAGACCTGTATTTTTTGAAATTTAATGCTTTGTTTTACCAGTTATATACAGTTCATCCAGTTATTGCGCGTTGTTCAAGGAAAAACCATCATGTTATACTTGAGGAAATTATGGAAGGAAAAGGATAACATGATGAAAAATAAGGTTATGAAAACAACGGCCTTTGCTGTTTCCATATTTGTGCTGGCGCTTGTCGGAAGCCTTTGGGGACAGAAAGCCTTTGCTGCAAAGTCAGAGGAAGCAAAGCCGGAAAACACAAAGACAGAGGAAACCAGTCAGGCGGTACAGGAATCCGGGGCAGAAAAGGTCGTCGGATATTATGCAGCCTGGGCGGCATATTCCGGTTATTTTCCCGATCAGATCGATGCCGGAAAGCTGACCCATATAAACTACGCATTTGCCAATATTGATTCGGACTTAAGGCTCACTCTTGGATTTCCTGATGTGGATCACGATAACATTAAGCGTTTAAATTCCCTGAAAGAAAAAAATCCCGGTTTAAAAACCCTGATTTCCGTAGGCGGCTGGAACTGGTCCGGAAAATTTTCCGACGCAGCGCTTACTGAGGCGTCCAGAACCGCATTTGCGGACAGCTGTGTTGCTTTCATTCTGAAATATGGATTTGACGGAGTGGATCTTGACTGGGAATACCCGGTGAGCGGCGGCCTGACAGAGAACGGCAGACGTCCGGAGGACAAGCAGAATTTTACATTGCTGATTCAGAAAATACGGGAAAAGCTGGATGCCCAGGGCAGTCAGGATGAAAAGCATTATCTTCTTACCATTGCCGGAGGAGCAGACAGTTCCTATGTAAACAATGTGGAGCTGTCAAAGTTGGCCCAATATTTAGACTACGCTAATATTATGACCTATGATTTGCATGGATACTGGGATTCCCGGGCAGATTTGCTGGCCCCCCTTTATGACAACGACGATTCTTCGCCTCAATATAAGACCAGCGTGGATAAGGCTGTGAATTCCTGGCTGGAGGCTTCCTTTCCGGCGGAAAAGCTGGTAATGGGAGTTCCGTTTTACGGATACATATATTCTTCCGTAAATGACTCCAACCGGGGCCTTTATCAGACCTTTGGCGGGTCCAATTCCATCAGTTATGAGGCCATAAAGGCAAATTACTTAACGAAAGCGGGATATACCAGATACGTTCATTCCCAGTCTCTGGTTCCGTGGCTGTTTAACGGTACCATATTCATAAGCTATGAAGACCCGGAATCCATTGCCCATAAAACGGATTACATAAAATCGAAGAAATTAGGGGGAGCAATGATCTGGGAGCTGAGCCAGGACCCGGAGGGAGAGCTTTTAAAGGCGCTGTATGATGGGTTAAGATAACATTTAAGTTAAGATAACATTTAATAAGAAATGGGAAAACAAGTAAAAGACAGGCCGCGGGCTGGAAAAACCAGTCGCCCGCGCCTGTCTTTTTGAATAACCGGATTACTCCCTTTCCCCTTCTAAAAATCCCTGGAATTCATTGAAGTACGTCTCTTCAATTTTTTGCATCCAGACAGTAATCTTATCCTCTGACAGCCGAAGCAGCAGATGAATGGAACCAACACATTCACCGACGATCTGGACCGGCAGATATAAGGTCCGGTCATGAGCCCACATTCCACGAAGGGCAATTCTCTGTTCATATTTGGGCAGAACGCTTATCCTGGCTTCTTCAAAGGAAAAGGGAAAAGGGAAATCAGTATCCTTTCCCGAAAGGACCAGTAATCCCTCCACAGGTCCTAAAGAGAGGGTAAGCCGGGAAAAGCCTGCCGGATTCTGATAAAGCCGGTAGGAGGCGGCCCAGGCCTTTGGGTCCGGGCCAATCAGCTTATCCGGCGCATCCGTCTCCTCCGGTCCAGCCAGGCTATCCAGTCCATGACCGGCCCGTTCCACAGCCTCATAAACAAGATCCAGTATCTTCTGGTTCCCTCCCTTGATCTTCTGGGTATCCGCAGTAATGACAAAAACCAGGTCTTCATCCGGATAAAACAGAACATACTGCCCTCCCATGCCGTACATGGCAAAGCCTTTCCGTATCCGCCAGAACTGGTATCCATATCCCTGTTGTTCATCAAGGGTATTGCCGGAGTGAATGGTGGGAACCTGGAAAGAGACGGCTTCCCTTAAATAATCCGCAAATTTCCCATCCCCTTTCCGGACCGTATCCATACAATACCGTCCAAGCTTTAATAAGTCCATGGAACGGGCCATAAGGCCGGAGCCGCCCATTTCCGAGCCAAAGGGATCTGACAGGATATAGGCGTCTTT
>JASGGP010000325.1:0-5187 GCA_047604985.1 Lacrimispora sp. | reverse complement strand
GCCATTGAAGAAGGGCGTGCGGTTTACAGCAACATCAGGAAATTCCCTTTGTATATTTTAAACTCCAATATGCCGGAGGCAGTTCCCTCTGCCCTGTTCCTGTTTTCAAGAGGTGCAATTCCTCTGCCCCTGACGGTAATGCAGATTTTAACCATTGATTTGGGAACGGACATGCTTCCAGCCCTGGGCCTTGGAACAGAAAGCCCTGAAGAGGGGGTCATGGACAATCCTCCAAGGAATTTGAAAGAACCCCTGTTAAGCCGGAAGCTGTTGATAAAAGGATTTTTATGGTACGGACTGCTGGCTTCCCTGGCATCTATAGCCTCCTACCTGTTTGTCAATATGCAGAATGGCTGGCCCGGCATTCCCCTGGCAGGAGAGGACAGCCAAATCTATATTAAGGCTACGACCATGACCCTTGCCGCCATTGTATTTTGCCAGATAGGAGCAGTTTTTAACTGCCGGACGGAAAAGCAATCAGTATTTAAAGTCGGTCTGTTCAGCAATAAACGGATTAATATAGGAATTGTGGTGGAAATTATGCTCATTTTTCTTCTTGTATATTTACCGCCCCTCCAGAGAGTATTCCATACGGCTCCCTTAAATGCAGCCGACTGGTTATTCCTGTGTATCTGGCCGCCTGTGATCCTCTTCATAGAGGAATGCAGAAAGGTATTTCTCCGTAAAAAATAGTAAGAGAGGTGAAGAACATGAAGGTTATTGTTGTGGGACTTGGACGGATGGGTATTGGACTGACTCTGAACCTGTTAAAGAAAGGGCATACCGTTACCGCAATCGACTCAGATCCGGAAGCGTTTGAAGATTTAGGAAAGAATTTCAGCGGAAAAAAAGTCATAGGAATTGGATTTGACAAGGAGGTGCTGGAAAAGGCGGGGATTGGTAAAGTGGATGCCGTGGTGTCCTGTACTGCCAGCGATGAGGCAAATGCGGTAATTGCCAGAATTTCAAAAAATATTTATCATGTGCCCAGGGTGGTGGCAAGGCTTTATGACGCCAGAAAAGCGGAAATCTATCACAGAATCGGCATTCAGACCATATCCACCACAACCTGGGGAATTGAACGCGCAACGGAATTTATCACTTACAATCATTTGGACAGTGTGTGTGAGATGGGCAACGGCAGCGTGAATATCGTGCGCATTGAAGTGCCGGCGCTTTTAATCGGCCATCAGGTAAAAGAAATCTCAGCTCTCGGAGAAATACAGGTGGTTTCCATTAACCGGGGAAGCAGGACCTTTATACCGACCCTGGGAACAAAACTGGAATCCGAGGATATTTTGTATCTTTCCATAATAAGCTCGGCCACCAGTAAACTAAAGTCAATGCTTGGAATTGACTGAAAGGAGGAAACGGTATGAAGGTTATAGTAATCGGAGGCGGACAGGTAGGCTCTTATCTTGCCAGTCTTTTAATCTCCAACGGCCATGAGGTAAAGGTGGTTGAACACAGGGAAAAGGTCTTTGCCAAGCTGGAAAAGGAATTTCCAAAGGAAATGCTTTTATTCGGAAACGGCTCTGACCCGGCTGTTCTGGAAAAAGCGGGAATTAACGAAGCCCAGGCAGCGGCAGCCGTCACAGGAGCCGATGAGGTCAACCTGGTGGTTTCCACCCTTGCCAAAATGGAATTTGCCGTACCGAGAGTGATTGCAAGAGTCAATAATCCGAAAAATAAATGGCTTTTCAACCCAACCATGGGAGTTGATGTAGGAGTTAACCAAGCGGATATTATGGGACATTTCGTTATGGAAGAAATGGATTTAAAGAGCATGTTCACCCTCTTTAAGCTGAACCGGGGCGATTATTCCATTGTCCAGATCAATGTATCGGAGAATGCCCCGGCTGAGGAAAAGCTGGTTAAGAATCTGGCGATCCCCCAGAAAACCGTACTCATAGCCATCAACAGGCAAAGCAAAACCATCATTCCCAAAGGTGATACCAAGATTATGGCAGGGGATGAAATACTTCTTTTAACCGACGACGACAGCCGGAAAGTATTAAATGATATGTTCGGGTAAAACGGCTTATATTCCTGCTTCTGAATATTTTCATTAAAAAAACTGAATAATATCCATAAAACGAATTGAGGTGATTATATATGCCAAACAGAAATGTTATTCCGGAAGCAAAGGCAGCTCTTGACCGCTTTAAATTTGAAATTGCTGAAGAAACCGGCATTCCTGTCAAAAACAATGATTATGCAGGAATGACCTCTTATCAATATGGATACATGGTCAAGAAAATGATTGAAGCACAGGAAAAACAAATCACAGGATCAAAAGAGGTTTAAAAATGGAAAAATACACCAGTGGTTCGGAATTACCCATAGGTTTTGGTTTAGCCCTTGAAGAATATAAGGCCATGAATTACTTTTTTTCCCTGCCGGCCCAAACACAGCAGCAGATGATTGTCCTCGCCCATACTCTGTATTCCACAGAGGAAATGCTGGCTTATGTCCATTCTTTCGCATCATCAGAAAAAGTGCACTGATTCCACCGCCCGGGCACTTCTGATGAAAAATAAGGGACTGCTGCAAAAAAGCAACAGTCCCTTCTAAATCTTCTAAAATCAAAGCTCACTGATATCCGTCTTACCGGAGCTCATCTTCCAGAAAGCCCCTTTCTTTTCATTAATTTCCTTTATCTTCTCCGGATCCACCTTAAAGCTGCGCCTGATGTCCATCAGTCCGTTGACCTCCTGCTGCACATCCGTCACCTGGGTATAGCAGTAACCGCACACATAGGGAAGTTCCTTAATGGCTATGGTAATCTCCTCAAACCTCTTTAAAAAGTCTTCCTTTGTAGTGACCTTGTTACCATATCCCCAGCCTGCCTCGTCGCCGTCAAAGGCAATGCCGCCGAATTCGCTGATGATCACCGGCTGGCCCCTGTAAGAGAAGCCGTCGGCAAGAGCTGATTTGGAGGTGGAGTGGTAAACCTCTCCCCTTAGAATCTCATCCTTAAACTCCGTATAGCGCTTCTTAAGGACTTCACCCTTTTCCTCATAGTCGTGAAGAGTGATAATGTCTGAAACCGTATGCTCCCAGCCGTCATTTACAATTACAGGCCGGTAAGAATCAACACTTTTTGTCAGGTGATAGATTGCCTCGGAAAAATGCTGCTGCTGCCTGTTTGTCTTCACCTGGGAAATTCCCCAGGATTCATTTAAGGGGGTCCATGTGATAATGGATGGATGGTTGTAATTCTGCTTCACCATATCCAGCCACTCTCTTGTAAAGAGCTCCACCGCCCGGTCAGAATAGACATAGGCCGCGGGGGCCTCGCTCCATACCAGCATCCCCTTCACATCACACCAGTAAAGGAATCTCTCATCCTCTGTCTTCTGATGCTTTCTCAGCCCATTGTAGCCAAGGGCATGGATCTTGTCGATATCCTCAATCAGCGCTTCCTCATCGGGAGGAGTTAAATGGGAGTCCTCCCAGTAACCCTGATCCAGGATCAGCCTCTGGTACAGCGGCGCTCCATTGAGCAGAATGTTGGACCCGTCAATCCGGATTTCCCTCATTCCAAAGTAGGAGCCCACTTCATCCTGAACAGCTCCCTCATATACAGTGCGGAAGCTGATGTCGTAAAGCTGAGGCTCTGCCGGAGTCCAGGCGTGTATTCCCCAGGGATTATCCGCCTCTGCAACCTCCAGGTCAATAAAAGCCCTTGTGGGATTTTTCCTGACAGCTGTAACAGTCTTTGTAATAAACTTTCCGTTAAAGCTTACAACCGCCTCCACTTCAAGGCCGCCCTTGTCAAGGTTCGCGGTGCAGTCCACGGTATATTCAAGCTCCAGCCTGCCTTTTGGCAAATCAGGGGTCATTTTCACGGATTTTAAGCTGATTTCCGGCACATACTCCATCCATACAGTCTTCCAGATTCCCGTGGTCTGGACGTACCAGCAGCCGAAATTATCGGCAATCCACCGCTGCTTTCCTCTGGGCTGCTGAGGGTCTAAGCTGTCCTCGGCTTTTACCACCACAAGGTTCTCCCCGTCCTTTACAAGGCCGGTGATATCAAAGGAGAAACGGGAATATCCCCCTTCGTGCATGCCTGCAAACTGTCCGTTAATCCAGACCTTTGTGAGAAAATCACTTCCTTCAAAATGCAGAAACAGCTTATTTCCCGGTAATTTTTCTTTCTCCGCCCGGAAGGTGCGGCCATACCACACAAAATGATGTACCCTTTCGTCATGGATATTGCTTTTCTTTGTTTCGTAAGTAAAGGGCACGCAGATTTCCTTTTCCGTGTGTAAGCCCTCGTACCAGCTTTCGGTCTCTCCTTTATTATTATCATCGAAATCGAAGTCCCAGGTACCGTTTAAATTGATCCAGTCCCTGCGGACAAACTGGGGTCTTGGATAGTCTTTCTGATAGCACAACATGTAATAGTTCTCCTTTCCTCCTCCCTGCCTGTATTTTCGCAGGGGCCGCCCCTTTTATTGGGCGTTAAGGTATACCTGTAAGATGTTTGTTTTTCTGTTTTAAGTCAGCCCTTGACGCCGGACATGGTGATTCCCTGGACAATCTGCTTTTCAAATATGAAATAAATGATAATGGCAGGTATGGATGCGATCATATTAGCCGTCATGGGCTTTACGTAATCCACCGTATAGGTTCCTGCAAAAATGGGAATGCCCACGGGCAATGTGAATTTGCTGCTGTCCATGGCGCAGAGCAGGGGCCATAGGTAATTATTCCAGCTTCCGATAAATGCAAAAATGCTGATGGTGGAAATCACCGCCTTTGACAGAGGCATCATGATCCGGGCAAATATGATAAGCTCTCCTGCGCCGTCGATCCTTGCGGCTTCAATGAGGGAATCGGGTATGCCCTTGAAAAAAGTGACCATGATGATCAGATTCATGGATACCGCCACAGACGGCAGAAGCAGACCTGCGTAGGAATCGATGAGGTGCAGCCCGTTGGCCGTGATAAACAGGGGAACGATGGTGGCTTCCCCCGGAACCATAAGGCCCAGCAAAAAGTAAAAGTAAAGCTTGTTTCTTCCCACAAATTTAATCTTTGCCAGGGCATAGGCAGCCATAGCGGAAAAAATAATTGTTAAAACCGTAACGATTACCGCAACCATAACGGAGTTAAACAGCCACTTGGCAACATCGGAGCCAATGATAAGGTCCGGGTAATTCCGAAAGGTATAAGGAG
>JASGGP010000324.1:0-5204 GCA_047604985.1 Lacrimispora sp. | reverse complement strand
TTTTACCTGAAAGATTGACTTCTTCGGTACATAAATGTTCTCCAGAGTTACGTCCGAATCCGATCCTTTTGCCTGAGAGTTTCTGCTTTCCCCTTCGGCGGCACAGATTTGTGCTCTCTCTCGCATTCATCATCCGCTATTAAATTAGCAATCTGTTATCTCATATTTCTTTATTTACGTTTAACTTACCATAGGAAAGGTTATATGTCAATATATATTAATTTTTATTTCTTCTCCCCATTTTCATATGCATAATGTACAAATATCATTCCATATATCTTTTTTTACATGACAGCTTTCTGTTTTCTGATATATGAAGAAAAAGGCGCGGCAGTTTCTTGCCACGCCTTTGTATTGGTCATATTATAGCCATGAGTCCCCTCTGTGTCAATGCCGTTCCATTGGTTCTTTGGATTATTATGCAGATTCATTCGAAAATCAAACCGGATGCAGGGCAGACTTCCTGTATTGTATGCTGCAATCGGGCAATCTGCCGGACTTTATACAATTGATCCGCCGCCGTCAACAATGATGAACTGTCCTTGTACATAACTGGATGCATCGGAAGAGAGATAGAGAATGGTGCCGTTTAACTCTCCTCTTCGTCCGGGACGTCCTGCCGGATTTACCGCATTGTATGCATTCAAGAACTGATCTGACTTAAATAAGGTTCCGGAAGTCATCTCTGATTCAAAAAGCGCAGGCCCGATGGCATTCACCGTAATTCCATATCTTGCATAAGAGCATGCCATTCCTTTCGTCAATCCCAGCACTGCTGACTTTGAAGCGTTGTAGGAATGTCTGATAAACATATCATTTTTATCAGCAATAACAGCATTGACAGAAGCGATATTTACGATTTTTCCATATCCTCTTTCTTTCATTTGGGGAATCACATATTTGCTTGCTAAAAAGGTTCCCTTTACATTGGTATCAAAAGACTTATCCCATTCCTCGGTTGTCATGCTGTCAACACCGCCGCGAACGGCAATTCCTGCATTGTTCAGTAAAATGTCAATATGGCCAAAAGCAGCTAATACATTCCCCATCGCTTCTTTTACGCTGTCTTCCTGTGTAACATCGCAGACCACGACCATTGCCTTGCGCCCCAGCTTCTCGATCTCTGTTTTCACTTCGTTGAGTTTTTCAACGCGTCTTGCCAGTAAGGCTACATCAGCCCCTGCCTGGGCATAAGCGCGAGCTGCATCGGCTCCCAGGCCTGAACTCGCTCCTGTTACAACTGCTGCCTTTCCTGATAAATCAAATAAATTTTCCACGATGATAAATCCTCCTTATTAAAATAAATCTGGTTTTAGATACCGTTTCGGGTCCCGGATGATACATCCGTATAAAAATTCTGCTTCCATGCCGGTGGACTATTTCAGCAAGCGTTTTTAACTAAAATGGCATGAAAAGCACCTTCAAACCAGATAATTCTGCCTTACCCTGATTTAGAGGTGCTGTTTTCTGCTCATCATTGAGCCCCATTATAACTCTAAAAACCTTTCACTTCAACTCCTGCTTCCAAAAGACCTTCTCTTATCTTTTTCACGAATTCCAGAGCCTTTGCTCCATCTCCGTGAACGCAGACAGAATCGGCCTCAATGGAAACAGTACTTCCGTCAATAGCTTCCACAACACCTTCCTTTGCCATCCGGATCACCCGTCTCACCGCCAGATCCTCATCTTCAATTAGGGCACCTTCCCGGCTTCGCGGAACCAGACTTCCGTCACTTTGATAGGCACGGTCTGCAAATACCTCACTGGCGGCAGACAACCCTGTATCTTTTGCAGCCCGGAGCATTTCACTGCCGCTGAGGGCCAGAAGGATCAGGCTGTCATCCGCTTCTTTTACTGCCTGGCAAATGGCCTCTGCCAGCTTATAATCCTTTGCGGCCATATTGTACAGGGCTCCGTGAGGCTTTAAATGGCAGAGCCTGATTCCTGCTCCGCTGCAAAAGGCCTTTAAGGCGCCGATCTGATACATGACACTGGCCTTTACTTCCTTTGGGGAAAGGTTCATGTTTCTTCTTCCGAATCCCACCAGATCGGGAAATCCCGGGTGGGCACCTGCCCTCACTCCGTACTTTTTACATAAAGCCACCGTCTTTTCCATTACCAGCGGATCTCCTCCATGGAAGCCGCAGGCAATGTTGGCTGATGTCACATAGGGCAGAACCTCTTCATCCAGCCCCATTTTATACGCACCAAAGCTTTCTCCCAAATCGCAATTCAAATCAATAACCGGCATATTCTCACCTCTAATTTTTTAATTCCGCATTTTTTAAATCCGTAATAAACATGTGCCCCGGAGAATGGGTAATAGCAAAAGACGGCCTGCAGTTCATGACCACTGCCTGCGGCGTCACACCGCAGGGCCAGAAAACAGGCACCTCCCCGTCATATATGGTTACCGGGTCGCCGAAATCCGGTTTGTTAATATCCTTTATACCGAGGACTTCCGGATAACCGATGTGAACAGGCGCCCCATGGACTCTTGGCATGGAGGCTGTAATGGCAACAGCTCCGGGGACCTGTCGGTGGGGAATGGGCCTCATGCTCACTACCATGGTGCCGGAAAACACTCCTGCCGGTGTGCAGGGAATGTTGGTATGGAACATGGGAACATTGACTCCCTCTTCAATCTGTCTCACCGGTATTCCCGCCTCTAAAAGTGCTGTTTCAAAAGAAAAACTGCAGCCAATGAGAAAGCTCACCAGTCTTCCCCTGGTTCTTTGATACTCCTCAAACAATTCTGATACATCGGTGTATTCACCGGTGCACACCCCGTATTCATACAGCCGGTATCTGGGGATATCCCTTGTGATATCACTTTCTTCTGCTGTCAGTGGAAAGCTTCTGCTTCCTGCATCCGATACTTCCAGGAGAGGACAGGCTTTCGGATTCCTCTGGCAGAACAAAAGAAAATCCCAGGCCAGTTCTTCAGGAAGAATCACAAGATTTCCCTGGGCGTAGCCGCCGCACATTCCGGTAGTTGGCTCCTGGATCACGCCCTGCCTGATCAGACGGCGGACTTCTTTTGGTTCCCTGTCCATGTACTCAAGTCCCATGTTATTTCCTTCTTTCCTGTCTTATGGCAGCTTACCGGTAAACAGCATTCATAAGCCCTTCCTTTATTTTACTCAGTTTTTCATTTTCCCTCCGGCAGATTGCAACGGCCTCACCCGGGGTTACATATTGGAATGCTACCCATTCCCCTGGCTTTAACTGAGCCAGTGCGGGAATATCCGTGCTGATCACCGTGGCGATTTTTGCATATCCTCCGGTTGTCTGATGGTCTGCCATTAAAACCATGGGAAGCCGGTCAGATGAAATCTGGACCGAGCCTTCTGCAATCCCATCGGATATGATATCCGCCCCATTCTTCATTTCTATGAATTCTCCCTCCAGCCTGCAGGCCATGCGGTCGCAGTCCGTGCTTAGGCGGAAAGGACTACGGATCAGGGTGTCAAGTCCCTGCTTTGTAAAGGCGTCTTCCTGTGGGCCTATTACTGCACGTAAAAGAACCATACGGTCATTTCCGTAAAAGCGGTAAGGTGTTGATGAACGGCGCAGCCATGGTTCATCTTCTCCCATGGATGACAGCTTCTCATTTCCTTTTAATTTCTTACTTATTTTTTTGAAGTTTCCGTGGCTTTTTCCTGACTCCAGACGGTCCCCTTCCAGGAGAGCCCTTCCCTTTAAGCCTCCCATGCGGCATTTTAAATTGGTGGAACGGCTTCCCATAACGGAAGGAACCCGGATTCCTCCATAGACTGCCAGGTAAGTCCTAAGACCGGAGACCGCAAAGTCCATAGTTAAAATATCTCCTGTCCGCGCTAAAATCGGGGAAAACATGGGAACCGGGATTCCGTTTACACATGGTTTCATATCCCCGCCGACAATTGCAATGATCTCATCAGAGGTGAAACGGATTTCACCGCCCTTTAATGTAAATTCGATAACTGCCGCGGTTTCCGGTTCCTCAAGGTTTCCGGCCAGAAGGTTGGCAAGCTTCATGGAATACTTATCACAGGCTCCGCTTTCCTGAAACCCCTGGCTTAAAAAGCCTCTTCTCCCTTTATCCTGAACCGTAGATAAGGCTCCCGGACGCAAGATCTCTAATCCCATTCCGTCACCCCTTTTCTGGTTTTCTGCTTATTTCTTCGAATTCTTCCTGGCTGATGGGCACAAAGCGAATGGAATCCCCGGTTTCATAAAGAGGACTTCCCGCCTGCTCCGGTTTAAAAAGACGGTAAGGTGTACGTCCGATCAATTGCCAGCCTCCCGGAGAATCCAGGGGATAGATTCCCGTCTGCTCTCCTCCGATTCCTACGCTTCCCGCCGGAATCCTGGTTCTGGGTGTCTTTAGCCGGGGAGTAACAATGCGTTCATCCATTCCTCCAAGATAGGGGAAGCCCGGCAGAAAGCCCAGCATATAAATACGGTAATCCCTTCCGGAGTGGATCCGGATCACCTCTTCCTCAGTGATGTTTCCATGGGCTGCGACAAAGGAAAGATCCGGTCCGTAGCTGCCTCCGTAGCAGACCGGAATTTCCACAAGCTTTCCCTCTGTCCCTGTTTTGCCTTCCAAGGATTCTGACAATTGAAAAAGAACCTTTGATACTGCGTCAAAATCCGTTTTCAGAGGATCATAAAAAACAAGGACTGAACAAAAAGCAGGTACTGTCTCAAGAAGCCCTTTGGTCGAAAGCTCATTGATTTTCCGGTTTAATTCCATTACCTTTGAATTTACTGTCTCACTTATGGAATCACCCAGCTTTACCAGAACACCGCAGTCGCCTACAGCCTTTATTTGAACCATGACCTGTCTCCTTCTTCAAAAAAACCTTTTTTCAGCACAGGGCCAAACCAGTGATCAGAATTATGGGAATACCGCACCGCATAAGCCGTACATTGGCGCATCAGACTGACTATTCCGGTATTCAGCCGGGTGTTGAACCCATCAATTCCAGGAATGAGAGATCCGGTCATATCAATCAACCCGGTTCTTGACGCAACTCTCATCAGCTCCGCTTCCATTTCTTCCCTGTGGAGAATTTCCATATCCCGCTTTAAATAGGCCAGTGCCGCGATCAAACCGTAGCAGCCCCAGTCAGAACAGGTTGCCGTAATCACATGATCCGCTCTGCTTGCTGCCAGAATTCCGCCTCCGCAGCCACACACGCATTCTCCGGAAGCAG
>JASGGP010000323.1:0-5254 GCA_047604985.1 Lacrimispora sp. | reverse complement strand
GTTCGTTCTACGCCGCGATGCGCATCCTGCCGCGTCCGCAGCGCGAGGCGATGTCTCATAATGTCCAGAAGATATTTGATCTGCCCTCCGTAAATGTGCTGGGAGTGGCCGTTCCGCTGAATGTTATTTTAACCATCGGTATCGGAGTGGTTATGATGGCAGGTCTTCAGATATTTATAAAGAGTACCAAGATGGGAAAAGCCATGCGGGCAGTGCCCCAGGACCGGGATGCCTCCATTCTTGCGGGAATCAATGTCAATAAGGTAATTACCATGACCTTTGCCATCGGTTCCGCACTGGCGGCAGTTGCAGCCCTTATGTACTGTGCCAAATATCCCCGTGTCACCAATGACATGGGCGCCATGATGGGACTTAAGGCCTTTATTGCCGCTGTCCTTGGCGGAATCGGAATCATTCCTGGAGCAATGCTTGGAGGGATCCTGGTTGGACTGATTGAGATTTTTGTAAAGCTTTTTGCACCAGGCTGGTATGAGGCGATTACCTATGCCATTCTCATTGTGATTCTTTTGGTGAAACCGTCCGGCATTCTTGGTAAGAATGTGGGCGAGAAAGTGTAAGGGGGTGAACTATGGAAAAACGGTTTAAGGTTTCTTATTTCTTTAATTTCCTTGGTGTTTTGGCAGTTTTTCTTCTGTTCGTCCTGCTTTTTGAGAACAATGTTTTTGGCATGTCCACTCAGTATATCAAGGGAATCAGCACCACCGCCTGCTATACGATCATTATGGTGGCCTCCTTAAATCTGGTAGTGGGCTGTATGGGTGAATTTTCCCTTGGCCATGCAGGATTTGTATCAGTAGGGGCATATGCCTCAGCCATTGTGTCCAATGGGCTTGCCGGAAAGGGACTGCCGGATATTGCCCTATTCCTGATCGCTCTTCTTGCGGGAGGAATTGCAGCCGGTATGACAGGAGTTCTGGTTGGAATTCCGGCCCTTCGCTTAAAAGGGGATTATCTTGCAATTGTGACCATTGCGTTTGCTGAGATTATCCGGGTTCTTTTCTGCAATCTTTCTATTACCGGCGGCGGAAAAACCATGAGCGGTATTTTAAAGCTTTCCAATTTCTACTGGAGCTTCTGGATTATGGTGATCTGCATCACAATCATGTACATGTACGTGCGCAGCCGTTTTGGAAGAACGGTGAAAGCCATTCGGGAAGATTACATAGCGGCGTCTGCATCAGGAATCAATGTGACTTATTATAAAGTACTTACCTTTACCGTAGCCGCATTCTTTGCAGGAATCGGCGGAGGAGTTTATGCCCATTACATGACGGCCATGATTCCTACGAATTTTAACTTCATGTATTCTGCAGAGCTTCTTTCAGAAGTGATCATCGGAGGAATCGGCTCCATTACCGGCTCCATTATCGGCGCGGCTTTTCTTTCTTCCTTACCGGAAATGATGCGCCAGTTCTCCCAGTACCGCATGCTGGCATACTCTGTAGTATTGGTACTGGTTATGATCTTTAAACCGGGAGGTATCTTTGGGGCATGGGAGTTTTCCCTTATTCGTGTATATGAACGGCTTACAGGAAAAAAAGACGGATGGAAAAAGAACCGGAAAAAAACGGAAGGAGGTGTATAAATATGACAGGGGCAGAAGGAACTATGCCGGTATTAAAGGCACAGAATTTAGGAATCCAGTTCGGTGGTTTAAAAGCGGTGGACAGCTTTAATATGGAAATCGGAGAATCGGAGCTGGTAGGGCTGATCGGGCCAAACGGTGCGGGAAAAACTACGGTGTTCAATCTGATCACCGGCGTTTATAAACCTACGGAAGGATCTTTTTACTTAAACGGTCAGCGTATGAATGGAAAAAAGACATATCAGATCGTTGAAGCAGGAATTGCAAGAACATTTCAGAATATCCGGTTATTTAAGAAGATGACAGTAATTGATAATGTAAAGGCGGCCATGAGCGCCAAGCTTTCCTATAATTTATTTCATGCTGTTTTTCGTACACCGGCTTACTGGAAGCAGGAAGAAGAGCTGACAAAAAGAGCCGTGGAACTGCTTGAGATCGTGCATTTAAAGGGAAAAGAAGAATATGAAGCAGGAAATCTTCCCTATGGAGAACAGAGGCGTCTGGAGATAGCCAGGGCTTTGGCCACGGATATGAAGCTCCTTTCTTCTTGATGAACCTGCGGCAGGCATGAACCCTACGGAAACGGAAGAGCTTTTGGAAATTATCAACTACATCCGGGATAAATTCAGGATTTCCGTGCTTCTCATTGAACATGACATGAGCCTGGTCATGAAGATCTGTGAGAGGATTCAGGTTCTGGATTTCGGCACCACCATTGCTGCCGGAACTCCGGAGGAGATCGCCAACCATCCAAAGGTCATTGAAGCCTATTTGGGAAAAGACGATGAGGAGGTAGAGGAAGATGCTTAAGGTAAAGGATCTGGCAGTATCTTACGGAGCCATTGAAGCCATTCACGGCGTATCCTTAGAAGTTCATGACGGAGAAATCGTTTCCCTCATCGGGGCCAACGGAGCGGGAAAGACCACCATCTTAAGAACTATTTCAGGTCTTAAAAAGGCTGACAAGGGAGAAATAAACTTTGACGGAGCCGATTTGATTAAAACAGAACCAAGTAAGATCATCAATTTAAAGCTGGCACATGTGCCGGAAGGGCGTCATATTTTTTTCTCAGATGACAGTAGAAGAGAATCTGGAAATGGGAGCTTTTACCGATGGAAAAGACATGGCAGCCAATATGGCGGATGTATTTGAACGCTTTTCCCGTTTGAAAGAGCGGAAGAAACAGCTGGCAGGAACCTTATCCGGCGGAGAACAGCAGATGCTTGCCGTAGGCCGTGCTCTTATGGCAAAACCCAAAATGATTCTGATGGATGAACCGTCTATGGGACTTTCTCCATTGCTGGTAAAGGAAATATTTTCTATTATCAGAGAAGTGAACAAAAAGGGAATTACCATTTTACTGGTGGAGCAAAATGCAAAAATGGCATTATCTGTGTCAAACAGGGCATATGTCATGGAAACAGGAAAAATCACCATTGAAGGCAGTGCAGCAGATTTACTGAAGGATGACAGGGTAAAGAAAGCATATCTTGGACAATAGGGGGTAGGACTATGGATGAGAGTAAAAAGTATTTTGCCATTGCCATTACCCGTACCTGCGGGAGTGGAGGCGGAAGCTACATAGGGAAAAAACTGGCGGCTGATTACGGGATCGATGTATATGACAGAAAGCTGCTCAGTCTGGCATCGGAAGACAGCGGGATCAATGAGGCTATATTTGCAAATGCAGATGAAAACACGAAAAAGACCTTTTTATACCGTGCTTCAAAAAGGGTCTATAGCGGTGAAGTCATCCCAAAGGAAAGCGGCAATTTTTTATCGGACCAGAACCTTTTTAATTATCAGGCAAAGGTTTTGCAGGAGCTTCTTCATCATGAATCCTATGTATGCATCGGCCGGGCGGCAGATTTTGTCTTAAAGGATGAACCAAATGTAGTGTCCGTGTATCTGGATGCTCCCTATGAATTCCGCTTAAAAAGAGAGATGGAGCGGCAGGGAATATCTCAACCGGAGGCTGCAAAGTATATAGACAGACTGGATAAATACAGGAATTCCTATTACGTGTACCATACCGGAAGGCCGTGGAAGAATCCTGAAAATTATGATCTTTGCCTGGATACGGAAAGTCTGGGGCTGGATCATTGCGTGGAATTAATAAAGAAATACGTGGAGCTGAAATTTGGAATCGGCTCCAGGGAAAAGGAGATATTATGAAAGAGCTTGCTTATTATGATGGAAGGATCGGAACTCCAGAGGAACTTATGGTTCCCTTTCAGGACCGGGTTCATTTTTTTGGAGATGGAGTTTATGATGCCACCGTTGGGGGGAATCACAAGGTATATCTTTTAAAGGATCATCTGGACCGTTTTTACTCCAGTGCCAAAGCCCTGGATATTAAGATTCCCATGGAAAAGGAGGAGCTTGGAAATCTTCTGACCGAGCTTCTTTCCATGGTGGAAGGGGATACTCATTTTGTGTACTGGCAGGTGACAAGAGGTACAGCCCCCAGGGATCATATCTACGATGAGGCAATGCTTGGAAAGCTGTGGGTCATGATAAGACCGAATAAGCTAAAGGATCCAAACGAGGCTATTCGCCTCATAACAAGGGAGGATACCAGGTTTTTCCATTGCAATATCAAGACCTTAAATCTTCTCCCGTCTGTGATGGCCTCTCAGGAAGCTTTAAAAGCAGGAGCCAAGGAAACTGTTTTACACAGAGGGGACGTGGTTACGGAATGCGCCCACAGCAATGTTTCCATTTTAAAAAACGGGACCCTTCTTTCCCATCCCAATGATAATCTGATCCTTCGGGGGATTGCAAAGACCCATATGATTCAGGCCTGCTACAGGCTTGGGATCCAGGTTCTGGAGCGGGCTTTTACTCTGGAAGAACTGATGGATGCCGATGAGGTCATCGTGACCTCTTCTTCCAATTTCTGCCTTCATGCAGACTTCATTGACGGAAAACCTGTGGGAGGAAAAGCTCCGGAAACCTTAAAGAGGATTCAGGATGCTGTTTTGGAAGAATACTTAGAGTATACAGGCAGAATGAGCATATTTGATTAGGAGTGAATGATGGACAGAGTCGGACTGGAAAAGAGAAATGTGGGAGAAAACCTGGATGCTCTTATGAATTTAGATCCAAGAGGCTATGGGGTGTGCCGGATTCTTTATGCCGGGAGCCGGGAGCAGATGGGGGAGCCTCTTACCATGAGAGCGGCGGAAAAACTGTGTGAAACGGTAAAGGAAAATGATCTGGTTTATATTCTGACAGGATTTGTACTGCTGCCTCATAAGAAGCCGGAAATGGATGGAATGGTCAGTTCCATGCTTCTGGCACGGGCACTGGTTATGGCTTTTGGGGCAAAGCCTGTCATCATCTGCCCGGAGGACTGTGTGAAATCCGTAAAAAAGTGTGCCGGTGTGGTAGGCCTTCATATTTACCAGGATATTGGGGCTGTAAGGGAGCTTCCTCTCAGCATGGGAGTGATAGCCTTTACAAAAAATCCGGACAGGGCGGAACTTGAAGCAGAAGAGCTGATAAAGGAAGGGCTTCCCGGGGCAGTAATTTCTGTGGAGGCCCCAGGTTCTAATGAAAACGGTGTTTACCACAATGCAGCCGGAAACAATGTGACGGAGCTGGAAGCGAAAACAGATGTGCTGTGGGAAATACTTCGGAAAAGG
>JASGGP010000322.1:0-5343 GCA_047604985.1 Lacrimispora sp. | reverse complement strand
CAAACCATAAAACCAGCTGCTCCCCTCAGATCTCAGGGTAACAGCTGGTTTTTTCACCATCTTATCAGACGATCAGGTCATCAAGAGCTCTCTTAGGCACATAATGAACCTGAGCTTCATCCCGGTAATAACGCACATCACCGTCTTCCTTAACCGGAACGATGACGACCTCCTCTTTGGGCTTTCCAAGAGCGAGAACCAGATCAATAGAATAACGGGCTGGGTCGATATGTAGCGCCTCCGCCAGGCTGCTTCTCCGCACATTGCCCAGAATGCAGCCGCCGTAACCTTTTTCCACAGCACCCAGCATCATGGTTTGAGCGGCGATTCCGTCATCCTGGAGCTTGTTCTTTCCCAGGGATAAATCACATAGGATGATGATGTAAGCCGACGGCCGTTCTCCTTCCTCTGGTCCGTCCCAATCCGGCAGGGCCCCAGCCCAGCCCAGTGCTTCAAATACCTTGGCATTTTCTTCCGGCGTGTTGTATAACCGGAACTTTAAGGCTTGGGAATTGGCTGTAGAAGCGGTGAGTCTGGCTAAATCCACAAGATCCTTTAGATCCTCTGTAGTAATGGCTTCATTTTCATAAAATCTCCGATAAGTACGGCATTTTGTAACCAGTTCTTTCAACATATAAAATTCCTCCTTTTTTGTCTGGATTTTAATGTCTCTATTTTTTTTAAGTATAGCAAAAACTGAAACGATTCGCAATGGACAGGCATAAATTCCTACTTTTCCAGTCGGTTTTTCCAGAATTAACCGTAATAAATTTTAAAAATTTACGTGAGTTTTATTTAAGAAACGACATAGAATCTTCATTGACTTCCCCTGCTCTTGGTGCTACACTTGGAATCGGCTTCAAGGACATAGGACAACATGAAGCTGCGGCAAACATATTACCGATAACACCTATGCAGTCGCAAGGAGGATATTAATTATGAAATTGACAACAAAGAAACTGGTACTTACAGGTGTAGCCGTATTGACGATGGCATCTATTTCTGCATGTGGCAGCACAAAGACATCTGAGACAACAGCAGCAACCAAGGCAGAGGTAACAACAGAAGCAGTTACTACCGCAGCACAGACCAAAGAGGCGGTAAAAGAATCCAAGACAGAGGAGTCTTCCTCAAAAGAAGAAAGCAGCGCAGATGTAAAGGCTGAATCTTCCAAGTCCGCAGATGCAAAGACTGAGACTTCTAAAGCAGCAGATGCAAAGGTTGAGACTTCTAAAGCTGCAGACGCAAAGGCTGAGACCTCTAAATCTGCAGGTGCAAAAACTGAGACTTCCAAGTCTGCAGATGCAAAGGTTGAAACTTCCAAATCTGCACAGTAATCTGCAGGAATACGGGTTTTACTTCAGAAATGCTTATTTTGCGGCGGGGACAAGTGTCCCCGCCCTTTTTGCGTCCATATGCTATGCAGAATGACAGATATTGTGGTATAATTTTTTCAAACAGACATTTAAAAGGAGGTCATTTCTTATGAAAATTACTTATATCCATCACAGCTCGTTTTTGGTGGAGCTTGAAAACGTAACCATGCTATTTGACTATACGGAGGGCATGCTGCCTGAATTTCATAAGGATAAGCCTCTCCTGGTTTTTGCCAGTCACCGCCATGGGGACCATTATTCGGAGAAGATTCTGGAACTTAAGAAAACTCATGAAAATACCCGCTATATCCTATCTGATGACATATGGAGAAAGCGGCTGCCGGAAGAAGTCTTAGAAAGCGTGATTTCCATGGCTCCAGGAGAAGTGTGGGAGGATGGCCAGGTTAAGATTCAAACGTTTCGTTCTACTGATGAGGGTGTTGCCTTTCTCATAAATGCAGAAGGAAAGGTGATTTACCATGGAGGTGATTTAAACAATTGGAGATGGGAAGGGGAACCGGACAGCTGGAATGAGGATATGGCAAGGAAATATTCGGAAGAGGTGGACAAGCTGGCAGGCACTTATATCGATGCGGCCTTTCTCCCTCTGGATCCAAGGCAGGAGGAAGCCTTTTATCTTGGATTTGATGAATTTATGAGAAAGGCCCGGGTGGCGCATGCATTTCCCATGCATTGCTGGGGAAATTTTTCCGTAATAAAAAGGTTAAAGGATATGGACATTTCGAGTCAGTACCGGGACTGCATTGCTGATATCGAGAAGGATGGGGATCACTTTGAAATCTAAGAATAGGCTGGAAATAAAAGTCTGAATAAAAATATGGAAATAAAATGTGGGTCAAAATACGGAAATAAAATACGTGTTAAAGTATGGAATTAAAATGCAGAGTTAAAGTACAGAATTAAAATGTAGCGTTAAAATGCAAAATTATAATATGAAATTAAAACGCAGAATCATAGCACAAAATTAAGTTACAGAATTAAAACACAGCATTAAAATACGGGAGGAATGAGGATGATATGGATTAAAAATGCCCATGTGGTGGATCCAGGGAACCAGGTGGAGAAAGATGTGGATATCTGCATTGAAGACGGGATCATTTCCGAAACAGGAGAACATCTGACGGTAAATGTGAATTCAAAAGAGGATGTGGTAATCGACGGGTCAGGCCTTGTGGTAGCACCGGGGCTTATTGATGTTCACGTTCATTTCCGCGATCCCGGTTTTACTTATAAAGAGGACATCCAGACAGGAGCCAGGGCGGCAGCAAAGGGCGGCTTTACCACGGTTGTCTGTATGGCCAATACAAAGCCCCCTGTGGACAATGTGGAAACGCTTCAATATATTCGGCGGGAAGGGGAAAAAACCGGAATCCGGGTGCTTCAGGCGGCGGCTGTGTCCAAAGGGCTTCAAGGAAAGGAGCTAACGGATATGGAAGAATTAAAAGCCCATGGGGCAGTGGGCTTCACTGACGACGGAATTCCTCTTCTTGATGTCACACTTGTGAAAGCTGCCATGGAAATGGCTGCAAAGCTGGACCTTCCATTAAGCTTTCACGAGGAAGACCCTGCCTTTATCACAAACAACGGAATCAACCAGGGAGAAGTATCCCGGCAGCTGGGAATCGGAGGTTCACCGGCACTGGCAGAGGACAGCCTTGTGGCAAGGGACTGCATGATCGCTCTGCACACCGGAGCTACTGTGGACATTCAGCATATCAGCTCAGGGGCTTCCGTAAAAATGGTAAAGCTGGCAAAGGAACTGGGGGCCCATGTATATGCCGAGGTGACACCCCACCACTTCACCCTTACGGAAGAAGCGGTATTAAAGCACGGGACCCTGGCAAAAATGAATCCCCCTCTGAGGACGGAAGCGGACCGCCAGGCCATTATTGAAGGATTAAAGGATGGAAGCATTGATATCATTGCCACGGACCACGCCCCCCACAGTCAGGAGGAAAAGGCCCGGAAGCTGACGGAGGCCCCCAGCGGTATCATCGGCCTGGAAACGGCATTGGGGCTGGCGGTGACCCATCTGGTGAGGCCGGGCCATTTGACCATGCTGGAGCTGCTGGAAAAGATGAGTCTTAATCCGGCAAAGCTGTACCAATTGGATTATGGCTCTGTGACAAAGGGCAAGGCAGCGGATCTGGTGATTTTTGATCCGGAGGAAGAGTGGACCGCCGGGGAGTATGCTTCCAAGTCCTCCAATTCTCCGTTTACAGGGGAGAAGCTGTTTGGAAAGGTGAAGTATACCATTTGCGGAGGACGGATCGTTTACCAGGACGAAAAGGACTGATGAGAACTGATCCGAAAGGTGCAGAATATGGATATTAAGGTACAGGACCGGCCAAATGCCGCATCCCCCGTAAGTGAGCCGGGGGCCGGTGATATGAAAAAGGCTGTGGAAGAGGCCAACCTAAAAAACAAGCTTGAAGCCAGCGAAGTATTTATGGAGGAGATGGCCCGGAGCGAAGAGGAAATGAGGGAGCAAAAGGCCCGGAGCAGGACTGAGAGCAGCAGGGAAGATGACAGTGGAACGGAAAGAGAGGACGGCAAAAGAACCGGAAACGGCCGTGATACAGCCGCTCTTTCTGAAGAAAGCGCATATTACAAGCTGAGTCCCGAGGAGCTTTCGGACTTTGAACGGATGTGGGGAAAAGAGGCTGCGGACCTGGCGTGGGAAGATATTTTAAAATGGAATCCTTCCCTGGGGAAATCCGTTGCCGATGAGCTGGCCGAGCTGGCTGGAATCTATAAGGAACTCCTTTCCGCTATTCTTGCCAATACAACTGCCGGCGTACAGGGGCAGCAGCTTACCCTGTTGGATAAAACGTTGGCGGATATCCTGATGGAAATGCTGAATGTCCGCATGGGAGAGTTAGATGTCTTGCTGGGAAAGTATGGTAAGGGGTCTTCCATGACAGCCATAAAAGCGGCGCTTTACAGGGCCATCACAGGAAATGCCCTGAGCGGCAAGGAACTGGATCAGGTATTCAAGGAGTCTCTTTCTCAAAAAGAGTCTGCCCCTTACAGCCGTGAAGGAAGCATCCGCATCCCGGTAAGTGAGGACGCGGATGAGGCGGACCAGGGAATTATTTACCAGAAAGCCGGAGATGGACGGATAAAAAGTGATTCTCAATATGCCCAGAGAATGCGAAAGGAAACGGCCGCAGCCGTTTGGGGGATGACGGAGGGGGAGGGAAAGACAAAAGCTGCCGGAGCCCAGGCTTCCATCTCTTCTATAGGAAAGAACGCGTTTTATTCCTCCGGTGATCTGGAAATGGCGGAGCGTTTTGCCGGATATATGAACCGGAGCGGAAATTTATTGAAAGCGCCTGTGTTGTCCGGAGGAAGTGAGGAGCTGTATGGATTTTTGGCAGCAGTTGTGTCCATAAAGTCCCAGCTTTATATGACTGGAACCGGGATCCATAAAGGTCTGGCCTCTGATCTGCGGGAAGCCGTGGACCGGATGATTGATTTTCATTTACAGGAAGCTCTCCGGCAGTCGGAAGCAGGCTTTCAGGGCGGGCAGGCCGGAAAGAGACCCTCTTTTCAGCCCAGGTCGGCTTACCGGATCTATTACTACATAATGAATCTTTACCAGACTACCAGAGACCCGGTGGAAACCGTTAACAAGGGTTTAAGGCATGCGTACCAGCAGTATTTTAAAAGAAAAGAATACGAGAAAAAGGATCTTGAGCCCGGTTCTTTCTTTACAAAGGAAAAAAGAGAGCCCGTCGCGGACTGGAAGGAAGGGAAACGCTTTCTGGAGCAGGACTGGAAAGATTTTCTGAACTTCATGGAAAGAGGAGATGCAGCGGGAATACCTCTGGGAATACTGGTGCTCAGTCCATGGGGAATGTTCGTGGAGCCGGAGGCTGCTTCTCCCAAGGGAAGCGGGGGAAGCCCGATTTTTCTTATAGGAGCTGCGGCAGCAGTTCTTCTA
>JASGGP010000321.1:0-5357 GCA_047604985.1 Lacrimispora sp. | reverse complement strand
GCAAAGGAAACTGCGTATTATGCCAATTCCTATTGGAACGTTCCTCATGAAATCATCCCCGAATTCCGTGAGATTTGCTTTGGAGAGATGGAAGGGCTGGAGGATGAGGAAATCGAGGTGAAATTTGCTTCATTTAAGGCGAGGCAGGAGGAAATGAAAGAGGATATCCCGTATCCGGATGGAGAGTCTGCCGGGGATTTAGTGCGGCGGGCAATGCCAAAGCTTACGGAAATTGCAAGAAAACACAGTGGCAGCATTGCCATAGCCACTCATGGGGTGTGGATCCGTGGAGTGCTCTGCCATATTTTGTCCATGGACATGGCAAGGTGGAGGACTATAGGAGTCACCTTTGAAAACGGAAGCATTACAGAGCTTAACTATCATCCGGAGAAAGGGCAGTTCACTCTGGAACGGTTTAATGATTATGCACATCTGGAACCTTACCCGGAGCTGCTTCGCAGCTCTTGGGGAGTGAAAGAAAACTAATAAAATTCAGAGCAATTATCAGGAAGAGGGGAATTTTATGAAAAAATAATAAACAGCGCGGATACCTTTGTTCGGGATACCATGGAGGGGATTATCTGCGCATATGGAGATAAAGTAAAGCTGCTGAATGATGATTTTCAGATACTGTTGTCCAATTATCCGGCCCGGGATGGCAAGGTGGGCATTGTCACGGCAGGAGGAAGCGGCCATCTTCCTGTATTTCTGGGCTATGTAGGGAAAGGCCTGCTGGACGGCTGTACGGTTGGAGAGGTTTTCGCCTCTCCGGCCGCGGCGAAAATGGCGGATATGATCCGGGCCTGCGACAGGGGAAACGGCGTGCTCTGCCTGTATGGAAATTATAACGGTGATATTTTCAATTTCCGCATGGCCTGTGAGGAAGTGGAGTTTGACGATATCCGGACAAAATCTGTCCTTGTGAAAGACGATGTGGCCAGCTCACCGGCAGAAAAAGCGGAAAAACGCCGGGGCGTTGCCGGCATGGTATACGCGTTTAAAATAGCTGGAGCAGCCGCAGACAGAATGATGAGTCTGGATGAGGTGGAGGAAGTGACTTTAAGGGCCTTGAGAAATATCCGCTCCATGGGCGTTGCCCTTTCTCCCTGCATTGTGCCGAGGGCCGGAAAGCCGACCTTTTCTATTGCCGATGACGAAATTGAGATCGGAATGGGAATCCACGGAGAGGCTGGAATTGAAGTGAAAAAAATGATGTCTGCCGATGAGATTGCAGAGACTCTGGTGAACACCATATGTAAGGATATGCCCTTAAATTCCGGAGATGAGGTGTCCGTGATGGTCAACGGCCTGGGCGGGACGCCTTTAGAGGAACAGTTCATCGTGTACCGAAAGGTTTACCAGATGCTATCGGAAGCAGGAGTTTCCGTTGTAATGCCCCACATCGGCGAATATGCGACTTCCATGGAGATGGCGGGGCTTTCCCTGACGGTCTTTAAGCTGGATCAGGAATTAAAGGAATTGCTGCAGGCGCCGGCAGAATCTCCATTCTACACTAACGCAAATAAATAATGGAGGGATATGGAATGAACCGTAATTCAGTAAAAGGAATCATTGAAGCCATCAGCAGGGAAATGTCGGAAAACCGGGACTACCTGGTGGAACTGGACCAGGTAAACGGAGACGGAGATTTAGGAATCTCCATGGATGACGGGTATAAGGCAGTGGCGGAGTATTTAAAAACCGCGGAGGAAAAGGACTTGGGAAAACTGATCATGGCCTGCGGGAAAGTGTTTAACGCCTCAGCCCCATCCTCTCTGGGAACCATTACCTCCTTTGGCTTTATGGGAATTGCAAAGGCCTTAAAAGGGAAAGAAGAAGCCGGTTTTGAAGAGGCGGCAAAGGCAATGCTTGCAGGTGTGGAAAATATCATGGAGAAAGCGGAATCAAAGCCCGGAGAAAAAACCATTATTGATTCCCTGTATCCGGGCGCGCAAGCCCTGGTAAAATACGCTGCAGATCCGGAAGAAGCGGTCAAGGAAGCGGTAAAGGCAGCCGAAGAGGGCTCAGAAGCCACCAGGCAGATGATGGCGGTCCACGGCAGAGCAGCATATTCTGCGGAGCGGAGCATCGGCATACTGGATGGCGGGTCGGTGGTTGGAAAGCTGATTTTTAAAGGCATTGCCGGTTACTGTGGGGCAAAGCAGTAAAGGCAGGGTTTTTACAGAGGGCGGTATTGAAATATTTATAAAAAAGCAGTTGAAGGGATAAAAATTGTCCGCTCAACTGCTTTTTAGATGTCTATGAAATTCCATGAAATGTAATCTTTTATCTTAGCCCGCTGACACAGTACCTGAGCCGCTACCCATAGGCGGCACCGGTGTAGGCCGTGCAGGATCAAAAACATCCGGAACGTTAAATAAATCCTTTAAGCTGTCAGGAGAGTAAAACATCCGGTATCCGTCCAGATTCCGGCGGGCCTGACGGAAATAATCGGTGCCAAGCTGCATCCATGTGGTCTTGCTGGCATCCACGTTGCAGAAATAACGGAAGCCCAGGGATTTTAAGTATGTATAGCGCGTATTGTCGTCCTTATAGGGGGTCCAGTTACCGATATCGCTTCCAAAGGGGAAGATTATGATGTCTGTGGGCCCGATCAGGGGTTCCACATTTTTCTCCCACTTATCCGCATCAATCTTAAAATGCTCCATGGAAATCTGTCCCATATTCCGGTGGCCCCAGCTGTGGGAGGCCAGCTCCCAGCCATGGTCCTTTAAAGACTGGGCTACCTTTGCAGCCTGCTCCCGGTCTGCCTCATAATTGGGATTGGTATCCTTGTAGGACTCGTCGGTCCTGTAGCCTAAAATTCCATTATAGCCGGTAAAGGCCAGAATTCCCCGGGCGCCTTTATAGGAAAATCCGGGATGGGTCTTTATAAAGCTTTCCAGAATCGGCACAAGGTCGTAATCTCCCACGGAAACACTTCCGTCATCCATCTGCATTTCGCAGGTGGGATAGCCGTCGTCCCCCACGATCATGCGGGTGGCAAAGCCGTCACCGGTCATATATTCATAATAGCATAAATCATCCTGGGACAGGACAAAGGCTTTCTTTCCTTCCGGAAGCATAATGTCCCCGTATACGAACTTGGGATTTCCGTTTTCGTCCTTTGTCTCATAGGCCAGGTCGTGAATCTTGACAAGAACATATCCCTTGTCATACATGGACTGCATAATTTTAATAAATTCTGATTTTGTGGTCATCATCTGGTTGTAGCCCGCCTGCTTGGAGTCGCCGTCAAAAGCCTTTGACGTATCCATAATCAGGGAATGGAAAAAAATATGGGTCACATCTTGGGGATTGATCCGTACCAGGGCGCTTTTTGCCGCTTCATAGCTGGTAATCGCAGAAGTCACTTCGTTTTTATCGGCATATTTTGGGTCGGATTTCAATATATTAATGGCTCCGTCATAATCGTATTGGGTGGCAAGGGTCTCCGCCTGGGAAAGAAGAGACATCAGGTTTTCCTCGTCGGACGGTTCGCTTTCCGTTTCTTCCACAGTCAGAGGAGTCTCTGACTCACTGCCGGAGGAAGCGCTTGCCACAGAGGAATCAGCAGGCAGAGCCTTGTTATGGGATTTCTTATTCCATGTAATGGCGGATAAGACCAGCATGGCAAGGATAAGAATCCCCAGAAGAGCAAGAATGATAAGCTTCAGTACATTATTTTGGCCTCTGCCAAAATTATGATTGCGAAAGTTATTTTGATTCATGACAAAACCTCGTAATTCTGTAGTATTAGGGAAGCATTTATGGGTACAGGCCTCCACTCAGCAAGTATACCATATTTTGCAGGAAGATGAAATCAAAAGACAGTAATTTTTTTTGGAAAAAATGGCATATGTATATGAAATAGTCCCATACAATGATACAAAGGAATTTTTCGGGGGATTGTGTAAAACAATGAAGAAAGTTACGGCATTATTATTAAGCTGTTTTCTGCTGTTTTTCAGCTTCTGCCCGGTGGCGGCAGGACAGGAGCCGGATGTGACGGCAGCCTCGGACATGATTATTCAGGCAGAGGAGGCCAAGGCGGCAAATAGCCAGGAAGGTCCGGCCCTTCAGTCTCCCAGTGCTGTTTTAATGGAAGCGTCGACCGGACAGATCATTTACGAAAAGGATGCAGATGTAAAACGGAGTCCGGCAAGCATTACAAAGATTATGACGCTGATCCTTATTTTTGATGCTCTGGATTCTGGAAAGATCAAGATGACCGATGAGGTCGTTACCAGTGCCCATGCAAAGTCCATGGGAGGCTCTCAGGTATTTCTGGAAGAAGGAGAGGTCCAGACGGTGGAAACCCTGATAAAATGTATTGTGGTGGCCTCCGGGAACGACGCCTCTGTGGCAATGGCGGAATACATATCAGGAACCGAAGATGAATTTGTGAAAATGATGAACGAGCGGGCAGCCGGGCTTGGCATGACCAACACCCATTTTGAAGACTGCTGCGGCCTTACGGATTCCCCCACCCATGTGACAACCGCCAAGGATATTGCGATCATGTCAAGGGAGCTGATTAACAAATACCCCCAGATCCATAATTATTCCACCATCTGGATGGAAAACATCACTCATGTGACAAAGCAGGGGACCAAGGAATTCGGCCTTTCCAATACCAATAAGCTGTTAAAAATGGCTACTAATTTTACCGTAACCGGCTTAAAGACCGGCTCCACTTCTGTGGCGAAATACTGTCTGTCCGCTACGGCGGAAAAGGATGGGGTCCGTCTCATCGCCTCAATTATGGCGGCTCCTGACTATAAGGTCCGGTTTGCCGACGCCCAGACCTTGTTAAATTACGGGTATGCCAACTGCAAGCTGTATGAAGATAAGGAAATGCTTCCTCTTCCCGATATGATAGTGGATAACGGCGTGGCGGATGAGGTTCCCTTAAAATACGGCGGTTCTTTTTCCTATTTAAGCCTTAAGGGTGAGGACTTTTCCACCATTGAGAAAGAACTGTTGCTGGAGCCCTCCATTCAGGCCCCGGTAGAAGAGGACCAGTCAGCAGGAAGCCTTATATACACCATGGGAGGCAAGAAGATCGGGCAGGTTCCTATATTGACGGCAGAGGCAGTGCGTGAGGCGAAATTTACGGATTACTTTAAGAAGCTTTGGAAAGCGTTTCGCCTGTAGCATATCTGAGGGATGTGGAAAAAGAAAATAAAAAGCAACCGCTGTGCAGCAGCCTGTTCGGGCCATGGCACAGCGGTTTTTGTTTTCCCTGAGCCGGATCCCCGTATATATTATCAGACATAGTTTTACTTCTTCATAAAGTACGTGATAGGTTGATATATGAGCGGGTTAACTATGTTTCGGCACTTTTGATTTTTGAT
>JASGGP010000320.1:0-5365 GCA_047604985.1 Lacrimispora sp. | reverse complement strand
AAAAAGCAACAAAATACCTAATTTGTTGCTTTTTTTTACAAAATTTTCCTTTTCATGATGAAAATACAGGGCCATCCACGGGCTGCAGTTTCTCTTTTCTTCATATTTTAAAGAATTCAGGACTTTTATCTAACGGTGGATTTTATTATTCCTACTAAAGTAAAAATATCATAAAAACCCCGCAGTTCTCTTTTACGGAACTGCGGGGTTTCGATTATGTCCAGTCAACTGCCTGGTTTTTATTTATGCCTGATAAACGTTCCCTTGCGCAATTCTTCAAAAGCAAGGGACAATTCATCCTGAGTATTCATTACAATGGGACCTCCCCAGGCAATGGGCTCACGAAGAGGTTTTCCTGAAAAGAAAACAAACCGGAGGTCTGATCCGGCCGGTGCGGATACTGAAATGGAATCTCCCTCTCCAAACAGGATGGCTGACTTTTCAGAAATTGCCTCTCCTGCCACCACACCGTCTCCCTCTATGAGAAAAACAAATACATTTTCATCTTCCGGGGTTGGGATCGTAACTTTCCCGCCTTTTGGAAGAATGACATCAAAAATGCTTGCCTGGATATGTTTTGGCTCCACGCCCTGGGCATCTTCAATACAACCGGATAAAACACCGATTTCTGCATCATCCTTCTTTACCCATGGAATCATATCCTTTGTGATCGCCAGATAATTGGGATCATCCATTTTCTCTTTCCCAGGCAGGTTCAGCCAAAGCTGCAAGCCCAGCATCCTTTCGGATTCCTTTGGCATCTCCTGATGTAAGATACCGCTTCCCGCCGTCATCCACTGGCATTCCCCTGAATGGATGGTCCCTCTGTTTCCCAGACTGTCTTCATGATCGATCCGCCCGGATATCAGGTAAGTAACCGTCTCTATTCCTCTGTGAGGGTGCATGGGAAAGCCTGCCAAGTAGTCCGCAGGGTTTGTGGAATCAAAGGAATCCAGCATCAGAAACGGATCAAAATCTTCCACATCATCGTAGCCCAGGACCCGGACAAGCCGGACTCCTGCGCCGTCTACGGCTCTTTGGCCGCGAACCAGCTTTTTTATTGCTCTATTCATTTTTGTCTCCTAATGAGTGAAATTTTTCTCCCGGCCTTACTCCCTCTGAAAGGCTGTGGCAGGGTATAAGCCCCTGCTTATCAGGAAGCGGAAACCGTATTGATCCAGTGGGAAAATGCCTCCATAAAATCCTTTATAAAGTTACGGGTGCTCTCATCCGTAAGCTCTCCGTTTTCATCTAACAGGGCGGCCACATTGCTGAGATAGGCCTCCGGCTGCTGGAGCGGTAAAATATTCAAAATAGTCATAACCTGGCGCAGATGATGATTTGCCCCGAAAGCTCCAAGGTTTCCTGGAGTTGCACTGATAACAGCTCCCGGCTTTCCTGACCAGACATTGCTGCCATAGGGCCTGGATCCTATATCCAGAGCATTCTTTAAAGCAGCGGGCATGGAGCGGTTGTATTCCGGCGTAACGAAAAGGAAACCATCCAGATCCTTAATTTCGCCGCGGAATTTTGTCCAGGATTCAGGCGTATTGCCGTCATCATCAAAGTCCTGGTTAAACATCGGCAGGTCGCCGATTTCAATAAAATGAAAAGAAAGCCCTTCAGGAGCCAAAGAAGCCGCTGCCTTTGCTATGGAACGGGAAAAAGATCCTCTGCGTAAACTTCCTACAATAATACCAATATTCTTATTGCTCATAAAAACATCTCCAATCTTTATTAATTTTATTTTAATCAACCGGAAGCCGGATCCCCGCCATGTCTGACAGGCCGCCGCCGGATTAAAACCAAGGTTTCCTGCATAAAATCCATAAAATTGCAGTTCAGTAAATCTATTATCTATTATAATAACTCCCTCAAATAATTGTCAAGTATCTATTAGGTTACCGCCCATATAAATCTGATAAATAAATTAAATGTATAAGAAAGACAGATAATGTTGTCCAGGATAGCAAAAAACACTCCGGGATACGGGGCCCCCGAGTGTCTTTCCTTTTTCATTCTGTATTTTAACCCACTATCAAATCATCCAGTAATTTTCATTGCACACAATCCTGCGGTAGGTCTCAAACTTTGACCACTTATTATGGAAGGAAAGCCTATTCTCCCTATCCAGATTCCTGTATTCATCAAGGAAATTATCCAGATCCTCTTTTGTGCCGATCTTTAAGGCAAAGCCTCTTTCGTCAATGACAGGCAGGCCCGCATACCGGTAATCCACTATGGGGATAATGTCCTGTATTTCCCGGTTGCGGATGAGGACGGCAACGGAATCCTGGGCGGATATGATATCAAAGTAATCAGGATACTTAAAGCTGTCTCCCTCAATGGGCACCCCATCCCCTGCGTGGAAAGTCTTATCCTTTGTTTTCTGCCTGGACAGGAACGCATTTTCCAGATTAAAATAAAACTCCTCGAAAATGTATCCTCCTGCCTTTATGCTGTCCTTTTCAAAATAAGGCCTCTCTGCCCCATCCTCTACCTTTTCCACCACGCCGCAGGCAGAGGTCATATGGCTGACCCGGTCAATGAGGATCAGCTCTCCAAGGGTTTTATTCCTCTTAAATTCATCGGCCACGATTTTTTCAGAAAATTCAATGCGGCAGGATATAATCTCATTTTTTTCTACTCTGTCCGCAGGCAGATGGTTCCCTGAATTCACGTCAATTTTATAATCCACATTTTTAACCAGGGCCGGTATCATCCGGGTTCCCAGCTTTAAAAGGTAGTCCTTTCCCGCCTGGAGAGGTTCATCATCCATCCAGAGCAAGGTGGCATTGATGCTCTTTCCAATGGGCAGATTGCCGCTTCTGGAAAGCACACAGCCCCGGCTCACGTCCACCTCCCGGTCCAACTGAATGGTGACGGCCTGGCCTGCCCCGGCTTCCACGGAATCCTTATCTCCCACCAGAATGGTTTTTACCGTGGCCGCTTCGTTGCTGGGCAGAGAGATCAGTCTTTGGCCCACGGCCACTTTCCCTGCCTCCACCTGGCCCTGGAAGCCCCTGAATTCATGGTTTGGACGGCATACCCTCTGTACGGGCATGTAAAAATCGCCGCTTCCCTCTGTCTCGGAAACATCTACATTTTCCAGATAGGTAAGAAGAGCCTCGCCCTCATACCAGGGGATGTTGCCGGATTTTTTCGTCACATTATCCCCTTCCGTGGCGCTGACCGGAATGATCTTTATATTCTTAAGAGACAGCTCCTCTGCCAGAGCGAGAATGTCCTTCTGGATTTTAAGGAAGCGCTCCTGGCTGTAGTCCACCAGGTCCATTTTATTGACTGCAAATACGAAATGGCTGATTCCCATTAGGGAACAGATTCTGGAATGGCGCTTTGTCTGCACCAGAACGCCCTGTTTGGCATCCACCAGGATGATGGCAAGCTGGGCAAAGGATGCGCCTACAGCCATATTTCTCGTATACTCCTCGTGGCCTGGCGTATCGGCAACGATGAAGCTGCGGTGATCGGTGGTAAAGTAACGGTAGGCAACGTCAATGGTGATTCCCTGCTCTCTTTCTGCCATAAGGCCGTCTAAAAGAAGGGAATAGTCGATTTCTCCGCCCCGGGAGCCCACCTTGCTGTCAAGGATCAGGGCTTTTTCCTGATCTGCGTATAAAAGCTTGGAATCGTACAGTATATGGCCGATCAGCGTGGATTTTCCGTCGTCAACACTTCCGCAGGTAATAAATTTAAGCAATCCATTCATTAGAAATACCCCTCCCTCTTTCTCTTTTCCATACTGGCCGCGCCGCCGTCCTTGTCTATAACCCGGCTGGTCCGTTCTGATTCCACCGAGCTCAAGGTCTCTTCAATGATTTCATCCAGGGTTGTGGCTTCTGAAAGAACGCCGCCGGAAAGGGGATAACAGCCCAGGGTACGGAAACGGACCTTTTTCATCTCAGGAACCTCTCCGGGATTTAACCTCATCCGGTCGTCATCCACCATGATGATATCATTGTCCCTGTACACCACCGGCCGCTCTGCCGCAAAGTACAAGGGAACGATGGGGATATTTTCCCGCTTGATATACTGCCAGATATCCTTTTCCGTCCAGTTGGAAATGGGAAATACCCGGATGCTCTCTCCCTTGTTTATCTCCGTATTGTAAAGCTTCCACATTTCCGGCCTCTGGTTTTTCGGGTCCCAGGCATGGGAGGCGTTGCGGAAGGAGAATATCCGTTCCTTGGCGCGGCTCTTTTCCTCATCCCGCCGGCCGCCTCCGAAAGCCGCAGTAAAGCCGTATTTATCTAAGGCCTGCTTTAAGGCCTGGGTCTTCATAATGTCCGTATAGGCGGAGCCGTGGTCAAAGGGATTGATTCCCCGGGCCGCTCCTTCCTGGTTTATGTACTCAATAAGCTCAATCCCTAAGTCCTCTGCCGTCTTGTCGCGGAACCGGATCATTTCCTTAAACTTCCATGTGGTGTTCACGTGAAGAAATGGAAATGGCGGCTTTTCGGGATAAAATGCTTTTAAGGCCAGGTGAAGCATGACGGAGCTGTCTTTTCCTATGGAATACAGCATAACCGGTTTTTCGCACTGGGCGGCAACCTCCCGTATAATATAAATCGCCTCTGCTTCCAGTTCATCAAGATGGGATAATTCGCTCATAGTAATCTCTCCTAATACTTATTTGAATTTTTGCTGTTTACATCAATAACCTGAATGGTGCCGTCACTTTTTGTAATGTTCCAGCGGAGAATATCTCCCTTGCGTGAAACGTTCATGGTACTGCCGTTTCCTCCGATATCCGCTCCCAGATAAAAATCAATGGCTTCTGCGCCGCACTCCTTTACGCAGGAGACACAGCCCCAGCAGTCTCTTGGGTATTTGATATACGCCTTTCCGTCCTCTTCCTTTATGAGGCTGCCCGGACAAACGGAAATGCATTTGAAACAGCCTACGCATTTTCCTTTGTTAATCCTGATGCTCATATTCCGCCTCCTTTAAAATATCCCTGTAAATCATCCGGATTTCTCCATTTTCCAGCCTAGAATTTACATATTTAAAATATTTTTGGTCTGTTTCCGGATAATCCAGATTTTCATTAAAGGAATGCCAGCGGGTTTCCTTTCTGTGGAGCAGGTGGGCGATGACCGATTTACACAGGGTCAGCCGTTCTCTCAGTTCATAGACAAACATCAGCTGGTGCATGTCGGAGGCAGCCAGATCACCGGCCAGTTTTATCAGCTGTCTGATCTTCTCATCGGCCAGCTGCAGCTGCTTTTCATTATACTGGTAATTGGACGATATTCCTCCGGCGTATTCATCCATGACCTTCTGCATGGCCTCTTCCAATTCTTCCGGGGAAAATGAAGCTCCGGAATGATTTAATACCCGTTCA
>JASGGP010000319.1:0-5409 GCA_047604985.1 Lacrimispora sp. | reverse complement strand
AATCCAGATGGCGGAAAATGTGGCGGAAAACCATGTTGACAAAGGCTGCGGTGATCAGGACAATGCAGACCGTAAAAATAAGGATCTGCAGCCCAACCAGCCGTATGCGGAAAAAGAGGGGATCATAGTCCCTGAAATAAAGGTAATCCCAGCCCACGTAAGGAACATGGCCGGATATGATGAACTCCCTTTTGTTGTCCAGGGTGTCAATGGTATAGGCGTTTTCCGTGTTCTGATTGTTGGCAAGGAGCTTTATACAGTAACGGTCATGGTAGGAGGCGGCGGGATAAATCCTTTTCTCGCCGGACATCAGAATAAATCTGGAATTCTCCACAAGGCTTCCGGAGGCCTTTAAACTGCCTTCCACCAGATTGCCCATGTCCACTGTGATATAAAGGCCGGCCAGCTTGCTTAGGCTTAAGTACTTGAGCTTTAAGATATTTCTGGCGCAGAGGGTTCCATCACCTGGGTTTAAGCCGGAGACCCAGGTGGTACTGCCCTTTAAGCCGTCCAGGGTTTTCGCCAGATCCTTTATGTCAAACTTCAGGATGTCATCGGAGCTTCCCATACAGATATCGGGCCCGTTGACAGGGATGATGTTGATGGATTTTATATAGCTGCTGCGGTAAATATAGGAATAGAGCTGCTGGTAAATATTCCGGCGGGCCAGGGCACCGCGGTTGCTGTAAGGGTTTTCCGCCAGAAATGCAAGATTGTCCTGGATGATCGGATCTGCGATAATGCTGTCGGCAATGCTTTGGATGACCTGTGTTTCCGATTCCAGGTATGTGGTCATGTGGTTTAAGGAACTGGCATTGGTGCGGTAAAGCTCTTCATCATAGCGGGTCGTTAATATGTGGATGCTTATGAGGAAGGTGCAGCAGAGCGCAAGAAGGGCCAGGAAAAAAATAGTCAGTATCTTTTTATATAAGGATAAATTGTTAAACCAGACTGCGCTTCGTTTCATTTTCATTCGACCTTTCCTGATAGGGGTATTATATAGTATAAGACGAAAAAAAGAAATTAGCAAACGGGATAAAATTACAGAAAGTTGTTTTTTTAACCACAAAAAGCCATATTTTAACTTTACCAATGTGCATATTTGCCATAAAATAAGGCTATCTTAAAAAACAAATAGGGAGGTTTTACAATGAAGAAGAGATTATTGTCGGCATCACTTGCCGCGCTTCTCGCAGCAGCATCTTTAACCGCCTGCGGCGGCTCCAAAGCAGAAAACACACCGCCTACTACGGCAGGAGAAACAACCGCAGCAGCAACCACAGAGGCAGCCAAGGATACATCGGCAGCTTCCGGCGACAAAGTAACCTTAAACCTTTGCTGGTGGGGTAACCAGCTGAGAAATGACGTAACCAAAAAGGCTGTGGATCTTTACATGAGCGAAAATCCAAATGTGGATATCAAGGTAGAGTTTACAGACTGGTCCGGATACTGGGATAAGCTTTCGGCTATGGCCGCAGGCGGAAATCTGCCGGATATCATCCAGATGGATTACTCTTATTTAAACCAGTATCAGAAGAGCGGACAGCTGGCTGATTTATCAGACTTCATTACCAAGGGAACCATTGATACTTCCAAGATTCCGGAAAGCATCATCGAAAGCGGCACTGTAGACGGTAAGTGCTACGCCGTCAGCCTGGGAAGCAACGCTCCTCTTATGATCTATGATAAGGCCATTGTTGAGCAGGCAGGAGTTACCATTCCTGATCAGATGACTATAGACCAGTTATACGATATTTCCAAGACAATTAATGAAAAAACAGGTGCAAAGACCCTTTTCGACGGCGGAATTAACATGATGCAGTTCGTTGCAAGAGCAAGAGGCTCCCATATGTTTGATGAGCTGAAAGCAGGAACTCCGGATTCCGTAAAGGAAGACTTCACCAATATTGAGAAATTCGCAAAAGCAGACTTCAGCATTTCCGCAGATTTACTTGCAGAAAAGAATCCTGATGTTGTAGAAACAAAGCCTATTATTGACGGAACCACATGGAATGATTTTGCATTGTCCAACCAGTTCATCAGCGTATCCAGCACAGCAGGAAGAGAACTGGGAATCACCATGTATCCGACCCTGACAGACGCTAAGGTACAGCCTCTGTACTTAAAGCCCAGCATGTTCTTCTCCATTGCAGAGACTTCAAAGAACAAAGAAGAAGCAGCGAAGTTCCTTGACTGGTTTACAAACAGCGTAGAATGCAACCAGGTTCTTATGGCTGAAAGAGGAATCCCGATCAACACAGAAGTAGCAGATGCAATCAAGCCAAATGCCGATGCAGTTTCCCAGGCAGTCTTTGATTATGTTGCAAAGGTTTCTCAAATTGCAACCACCATTGACGCTCCGGATCCAGCCGGAAAGGGCGAGGTAGAGGCGCTGATCAAAACCGTTGTAGAAGCAATCCGTTATGGAGATGCAACTGCTGACGATGCAACCTCACAGTTTGTTCCTCAAGCCAAGAGCATTCTGGAAGAAGCAGCAAAATAGCAGAAATAAAGGTCCGGAGGGGATAAGATGAAGAACAATCAAATGACCCCCAAAAGAAAAAAATCATTTGCACAAACCATGAATACGCCGAAGGTCGCAGGATATGTATTTATCCTGCCCTTCATTATAGGCTTCCGTGCATTTATGGCTGTTCCCATGATTTTATCTTTAGGGTTTTCATTCACCAGATACGATATATTAAAGTCACCGGTTTTTATAGGTTTGGAAAATTACAAGACCATGTTTACAGCTGATCCCAAGTTTTGGAAAGTATTTGGCGTAACCATGTACTATGTTGTGTTTTCGGTTCCTCTCCGGCTTCTCATGGCTCTTGTGGTAGCCATGCTGCTTGTAAAAAGCACCAAATTATCAGGATTTTACAGAGCTGTCTATTATCTGCCTTCCATCATCGGCTCCAGCGTAGCTGTAGCCATACTCTGGAAGCGGATGTTTGCCAGTGACGGCGTAATCAATGCAATTTTAAAGGTTGTGGGACTTCCGTCCGACACCGCATGGCTGGGAGGCTCTAATACGGCCATCTGGACCCTGATCATCCTTGCCATCTGGCAGTTCGGTTCCTCCATGCTGATCTTTTTATCCGGTTTAAAACAGATACCCGTCAGCCTTTATGAGGCGGCCACCGTGGATGGGGCAAACGGGATTCAGCGTTTCTTTAAAATCACCATCCCCATGCTTACGCCCACGATTTTCTTCAACTTAATCAACCAGTTGATTAATGGATTCATGGCGTTTACACAAAGCTACATCATCACCCAGGGAAAGCCCAGGGATACCACCCTGTTTTATACGGTATACATGTACCAGAATTCCTTTACCTATAATAAGCTGGGTTACGGCTGCGCCATGGCCTGGTTCATGGTATTCGTTGTGGGGCTTTTGACCCTGATACTGTTCAAAACCCAGAAAAAGTGGGTATATTACGAAGCGGAAGGGTGATGAGAGATGAAAGCAGGATATAAAGAAAAAAGAACCGCCATCACAGTGATCTACCATGTGTTCACCTTTTTGTTTGCATGTGTCATGATCTACCCCCTTGTGTGGATGGTGCTGGGTTCCTTTAAGAACTCCAATGAAATATTCCGGGCAGCAGCCAGGCTTTTGCCGGAGTCCTTTGCCTTAAATAATTACAAGGTGGGCTGGCAGGGCTTTGCAGGCTACAGCTTTGCCATATTTTTTAAGAATTCCTTTATCATTGCAGGGCTTTCCACCGTGGGAGCGGTTATTTCCTCCGCCATTGTCGGTTATGGATTTGCCCGGATTGATTTTAAATTTAAAAATTTCTGGTTTGCGTGTATGCTCCTTGCCATGATGCTTCCGTTCCAGATCATTATGATTCCCCAGTATATTATTTTTAACAAAATGGGCTGGGTGGGAAGCTATCTTCCAATCATTGTTCCGCAGTTTTTCGGTCAGGGATTTTTCATCTTCTTAAATGTTCAGTTCATTAAGGGAATTCCCATTGACCTAGACGAAGCGGCCCGAATGGACGGCTGCACCATATATTCCATATTTATCCGGATCATTCTTCCGCTGATTAAGCCGTCGCTTGTTACAAGCGCCATTTTCTCCTTTATGTGGAGATGGGATGACTTCCTTGCGGCTCTGCTTTACTTAAGCGACCCTCTGAAATATCCGGTCAGCTATGCACTTAAAATGTTCTCAGACCCTACGGCAGGTTCGGACTGGGGTGCAATGTTTGCAATGGCAACCTTATCTCTGTTCCCTATTTTCCTCATTTTCCTCACCATGCAGAAGTATCTGGTGGAAGGAATTGCATCAACGGGAATCAAGGGCTAAAAACAGCTTTTCAGGTGGGAAATCCGTGTTTTATGCGGTTTCCCGCCTTTTTGCGATTTTACGGAAAATATTATGAAAAAGGCGGAATCACATATGAATCCTATAAGAAACAGGCTCATGGGAGCGGCAGAAGCACTGGGAGCCCTGCGCTATTCCGATTTGAAGCAGGTGGAAAACATCCAGGTCAGTCCGGGAAATTATGAGTTTCAAGAAGTCTTTGACGGTAAGGGCCTGTCTTTCCGTCCTTATGGCAGGGATGAAACATGGGGAGGAAGTGATGCTCATTACTGGTTTAAGGCCTCTCTTACGGTGCCGGCGGATTTTAAAGGGGCCCAGGTGCGGGCGGTTCTCAATACGGGAGCCACAGATATCTGGAATACGGACAATCCCCAGATCATGGTCTACGCAGACGGAAAGCTTTCCGGGACCATGGACATGAATCACCAGGATTTCATCCTGACCTTAAATGCTTCCGGGGGAGAAACCTTTGAGCTGGCATTTTACGCCTATTCCAACAGTCCGGGACTTACGAATTTCTTCCATCTGGATATGGGAAAGTACCATGAGAAGGTGGCAAAGCTTTACTATGATTTAACGGTGCCCTTTGAAGCGGCGGAGCTTTTGGAAGAGGATGATCTGGAACAGATCGACACCTATAAGACGCTTATGGAAGCCGTAAACAGGCTGGAACTTTCCCGGCCCTTTTCGGAGAGCTTCTTTGCTTCCGTAGAGACGGCGGATTCCTGGCTTTTGGAGAACTATTATAAAAACAGGCCGGAAAATCCTGTGACCGTCCACAGCATCGGCCATACCCACATTGACGTGGCCTGGAAATGGCCTTTAAAGCAGACCAGACAGAAAGCCGTGAGAAGCTTCCGGACGGTGCTGAATCTGATGGAGAGATACCCGGAGTATAAGTTCATGTCCAGCCAGCCTCAGCTTTACCAGTTTGTAAAGGAAGAAGCGCCGGGACTGTTTGAGGAAATAAAGGAAAGGATCAGGGAAGGCCGCTGGGAAACGGAAGGAGCCATGTGGCTGGAGCCGGACTGCAACTTAGTTTCCGGAGAATCCCTCATCCGCCACATCCT
>JASGGP010000318.1:0-5496 GCA_047604985.1 Lacrimispora sp. | reverse complement strand
ATCATTCGCTGCTGCGTCAGTTCGGACCGGAGAACTGGACGCTCTATAAGGGGAAGCATCTGCTCTCCTTTGTGGATAATCACGATGTCACCCGGATTGCCAGTATTCTTTCCAATGAAAAGCACCTTCCGCTGATTTATGCGCTATGTTTCGGGATGCCCGGGATTCCATGCGTATATTATGGAAGCGAATGGGGAGCAAAGGCGAGGAAAAGCGATGGCGATCCGGCGCTGCGCGCCTGCTTTGAGGCGCCTGTCGCCGGCGAGTTGACAGAGTATATCGGGAAGCTCGCAGAAGCGAAGAAGAATTCCGAAGCATTAAATTATGGAGATTTCCGTTCTCTTTTCCTTACGAATAAACAGTGTGTATTTGAGCGGAAATCACAAAATGAAAGGGTGCTTGTAGCCATTAACGCCGATGGAGAAAGCTTCCGGGCACATTTTGATACGGGATGCCAGACGGCTTTCGATTTAATCAGCGGTCGGGAGTATGAACTTAATGGCGGAAGTGAGCTTCCGCCATATAGTGCTTATTTCTGGAAAATTGTATAATATATTTGGGCATCTATAAGAATGGAAGGCACTTCAAACTATAAGTTTATATTACAAAGCATAAGGGGAAATTCATAATGAAAAGATTTCTAGAGTTTTTTGAACACTCATTATAACGTCTTCTGTGTAATAACGCATCCGAAGAAGCCCAACGCTCTCAGTAAGAGCAGACCCGCATTGGAGGATAAATCGTATCAATAAAATTTTTTTAAGTTTCTTATTGTTAGGCTACCCGCTATATGGGTTAGGTAGTTGGTGTGTACAAGACACTTTTTCATAATATTTTTGGTAAAAAACGGATTCACACTATTTTTTGATATGTTTCATTCATATTATATTCATTTAATTTCTTCTTCAGTTTGTATCAAAAGCGGTCGCATCATTTCATTATCCTCATGGTCGAGAATATGACAATGCCACACATAGCCCGGAGCCTTAGACGGGTCGAAAGAGAATAAATTATCTCCAGGATTAAATCCATCTGTAGGAAGGGTTTCGGGCGCAAAACGCACCCGCAAATGCAGAACCTGTTCCGCATCTACAAGTACGGTGTCTTTCCAGCCGGTCTCTTGAGGTGATGGTGGTACAACCGGGCCTGTCACATAGGGTTCAAATGGCACTGGTTGAGGGTGGTGCATGATGGGTGGCTTGCCGTTGACTTCCTGCCATTTTGTGTTATATGCATCGCCATCTATTGGCTGACGTGAGATGACTTGAAAAGGCACTAAATGCAAATGAATGGGGTGAGCACCTCCCAACACATTAATAATATACCAATCTTCGGTAGACCCGACGAACGGTGTTTCTGTTGCGTGCATCATCCACTCAAGACCATTGAGAGTCATCATGGTCACTTTGTCATCTTCTTGCTTTTGAGCATTGAGTACCAGCAATCTTTTTGGCCCATCTTGTTTTAGTTGTGGAATAGGACACAACTGTGGTATATGAAAATGCTGCACAGGTTGCACGCGTTTGCCGGCTACGTCAAATCGCATAATTCGTGCTGTTGTGGCATCTTCGACTGGGTCGCCAGCTGGGTAAGGAGCATTGGCATCGTTTTTCAAGAGAATCTGTTGGCCATCTTTACAACAAGTAAAATTAATTAGCACATCATAACGCTCCCCAGGAGCAATAAGCAAGGACGCAAGTTGAACCGGGTGGGGCAAATAGCCACTATCGCTGCCAATTACCCAGAAAGCCATTCCATTATCAAGGCTTAAGTTATACACTCGCTCGTTAGAGCCGTTGAGCAGGCGAAAGCGATACCAAGTGGGCTTTACAGAAAGGCGAGGCCACACCTTGCCGTTGACTACAAGACAATCGCCAACATACCCGGGCACCCAATAAGGGTGAACGGTGGGTACAAACCCCTCCTCGGGGTAGTATATAGAACCGTCCGTATAAAAAATACGGTCTTGAATAACGAGAGGAATCTCATATTCCCCTTTGGGTAGTGTGAATCCACGAGATCTTTTCATGGATTCCCATGGATCCTTAGGGTCACGCAAGAGATAAAAGCCCGCCATACCAGCAATCACATTAAGTCTTGTAATCCCCATGGTATGGTCGTGATACCACAAGGTGGTGGCAGGCTGTGTATTTTCATAAATCATCTCATGGGTGACAAAAGCGCTGCCCCTCTCTTCGCCGGCAGTGAACCATGCAACAGGGTGCCCGTCATAGATGGCTGGATTTTCCCCACCGTGCAAATGGGTGACAATGGGTATGGGAAACTGTGCGTTAGGATAGCCAGGGGGAAATAACGGCCAAGGTGCCGGTGGGTCGTTCATGTTGTTTGGATTTGCCCAATGTAGCGTGGGATCCACCGCCAGCATATGAGGATTTACCAAGCGGTTGACGAATTGCACCGTTACCCTTTTGCCACGAAAAGCCTCAAAGGTTGGGCCTGGTGCAGAACGTTTGTAGACACACTTCCCTGTTTTCTATCTTTCACCACACCGCCATAGCCATAGACAGTGGTTTGGGGGTAGCCATGGGGAAGAATTTGTTCTTGAAACTCGCTCACATCCACCGCATAGGCATGAGTGGTCTTGCCCGCACGGTTTATTATTACTGGGTCATAGACATCGGGAATAGGTAAGTCCTCGGTAAACTGGGGGATTGTTGAAGAGTCAAGAATGGTTTTCTCTCCTTCGTTTGTGTTTCTTTCGACTTTTGCAGACACAAGAGATTCCAGCTTCATAGCCAGAAGCTCTGCTATACGGCATTCAAAAGTGGACATAGACAAAGTGATCCTCCTTAACGAAAGGTCATTCAAATATTATTCTTCTTACTACATGATGTGCAAGTGCCTAAGAAGAAATCTTAATATTTAAGAATTAAACCCTTTTAAGGAAGGTTTTACAATGAAGGTAGTAAGTGTAGTGGCAACGATTAATGAAGATGGAGATTGTATCCTCCAGCACATGATTACTTGGTGTTTCATCTCTCCATGCAGTGCTTGCTTCCTATATACCCTTATATCCTGTTCATTTAAGCTGTTTTCCCCGAAATACTGGCGAAAGCACTATTAATATGATAGCAGGAATCATGCAGGCTATAGCCATGATTACCCTGCTTGTTATGCTTGGTGTTCCGTTTTCAGGGATAAATGCGACATAGCTTCCAGTAAGGTTATAAAAAAAGTGAAATAAAATAGCAGCTAAAATGTTTCCGCTATTTTTATGATATAGCCAGGTCATTATTATTGATATGGCTATTGTGCTTAAAACAAACAGCAAAAAGCCAAGCCCTTCACCATAATCCCCCGCGTGCCAAAGCCCCCAAAAGATTCCTAAAAGTATACTGGACACAAGGTTGCTATGTCTTTTTAGTAATAGCGGCAACAGATAGCCTCGCCATCCGATTTCCTCTCCAATACAACCAATTCCAATCATCAGGATAAATCCTGGAGTGATTGATATAGCACTATTGTGGTAATTAAAACTTTGACCTTGTATAATACTATCTGCAATATTGGCAGCTAAAACAATTGTAACAGGTAAAAGCGTTGTACAGATAATCAACCATTTTAAACGGAAACCCGCAGGAAAAAGCTCTTTGATAAAACGCCTGATTCCATCTAACTTATCTAATACTGTAATCATTACAAATGATATAATTGCAGGGGACATTAAATAGAGTGGGAAAGAGAGGCTTGAGAACATAAGTACAGGGACAAAAAATAGAATACCTGTTAAGAGATAAGTGGCTATATAAAAAAATAAACCTTTGTGTTTTCGAACAATATTCATCGGTTTTCCCTCTTTTTTTGTACGCTCAAAGCAATGAGCACTCGTAAGCTCTTAAATGTTCTGATACTTATTGCTGAAAAGGTTCTTCAAAACCATCCTGTTCATCTCCATCAAAGCGGTATAGCCTTTTTAGATAACTCCAAAATGTTTCCAATTCGTTTAACGAGAACGACTTAAATATTTCTAAGAAAAACTCCATACCGCGATTAAAACATACTATGAAAATATCTTTACCACTTTCAGTAATCTCCACATTATAAGCTCTCTTATCGCTCTCGGATGATGCAATAATTACATAACCTTTTTTCTCCATAGCACTAATCAATTGTTTTGTGTTTTGTTTTGTGGTTCCTAATTTTTTTGCAATTTCAGACAAAGAGGCCTGACCTTTTGGCAAATGAACAATCGCAATCATTGTCATTAACTGCCGTGAGGTTAATCTCTCAATATATTTATCACCTTCTATTTGCAATTTATTAGAAACTGCAAATAATGTTGCAAAGGTCTGCTGCCATAAAAACATTTCCCTAGTGTATTCCATTTGCTATTCTCCTCATATCATATTGACAATATATTGTCTAATAATAAAATAGCAGATAAATTTTTGTATGTCAATATATTGTCTATACTGGAGTCTATAAAATTGAAAGAACAGAAATCAAGGAATACTTCAGCGCACAGGGCATCGAAAAAAGGAGCGAAAAAAGACAGAAAAGACGGTCGGCACAACCAATCTGGAAGCGGAAAGGAAGCAGAGGGGGGAAAAGGATGGAACACCCATCCATAAGAACATCCTAAGGCTGGATCAATTCTGGTGAGAAGTCACAGAGTTTGGAAAACGACGAAATAGCACGATATAGCGACCATAAAGTATTGTGAATGTGAGAATATACTCCTTGTTCTAGTTTTCGTATAAGGTAGCTATATCATGTATTCTGCGCTTCATTTCTGTGCGGATATGTAAGGGCTCTAAACACTCGCATTTATCTCCAAAACTGAAAAGAATATTGTAGTAGTATTCGTTCTCTATGAAAGGAAAATCAACAATGTAATGCTCATCACCGTCTGGCGAAAAGTGTTCATAAGTGCAATAATCAAGTACCCTGTCCATGACAGATTTATGAATACGAATTTTGATTTTTGTTTGCATAGTTGCCAAAATATCAGTAAAATCTAACTGCGGTTTTTGATAATCTCGTGGTGTAAAAAATTCCTCTTGTATTTGCAGGTTTGATATACGGGATAGTTTGAATAAGCGAAAATCATTTCTTTTATGGCAATACCCTTGCAGGTACCAATGACTACTTTTCAATACAAGCTGATACGGCTCGGCGGTTCGTGCAGTTTTATTTCCGTAGCGGTCTGCATATTCAAAGGTCAGCAGCCTGCTTTCCTGTAAAGCTGTTTTAATAATTTCTAGATATGGTTGTATGTTCCCGTTGCCCATCCACGGACTTAAATCTATATATATTTGATTTGCTTTTAATTCAATGTCTTTCGCTTTGTCTGCGGGGATAAAACTCTTGACTTTCGCAAGGGCATTTACCAGTTCATTACCCCGTATCATGTTGGAAAGACTGGAAAGCCCCATCAGGATAGCAGAGAGGTCGGCAGTCGAAAAAACCTTTCTATCAAGCTTGTATTTCTGCATGATTTCAAAGCCGCCGCCCACTCCCGGTGCAGAACAAACA
>JASGGP010000317.1:0-5498 GCA_047604985.1 Lacrimispora sp. | reverse complement strand
GCAGGCCCTTACCGGCAATGAATTATCCGGATGGTTTGGGAGTAATTCTGAAAAGCTGAATATTGTGGCAACATATAACCTGATTTATAATGCCGCTCTCATGGTGGAGGAAGGAATTGGGTACGCATTGAGTCTGGATAAACTGGTGAACACAACCAATAACAGCCTTTGCTTTAAACCTTTTGAACCGCGATTGGAAGCGCATTTAAATATTGTATGGAAGAAGTACCAGGTATTTTCTAAGGCAGCAGAAGAATTTTTAAAAGAGCTTCAGGCGGAAATCAGCGCCGGAATATAGTATTGCAGCATTACACCCAGGGCAGTCTTTCGCTGAACATCCACAGTAAAACAAAAAGAAAGGGACAAGCTTATGAATATGAAACCATATGTTAGAAAAACCCATTATTATGAAACTGACCAAATGGGGATCATCCACCACGCTAACTACATTTACTGGATGGAAGAAGCACGGGTAGATTTTATGGAGCAAATGGGTTTTGGCTATGACCGTGCGGTGAGCACAGGAATTGACTTTGCGCTGTTAAGCATTTCCTGTGAATATAAATCCATGGTTCATTTTGGTGATACTATAAATATCCAGGTTTCTATATCAGCTCTGACCGCCAGTAAAATGACCGTCCGGTATAAAATGACTGATTCGGTCACCGGCAAATTAAGAACTGTCGGTGAAAGCACACATTGCTATTTTGATGCCAATAAAAAGCGTCCGGTTTCATTAAAAAAAGTCCTGCCGGAATTATATGATTTATTTGCTTCTCTTTACGCCTCCGGACAGGATTTATCGTAAGGATAATTATTTTTTATAATATCATCAGCAATCAGTTCCTTTTATAAAGAATAAAATTAAGAGGCCGGAATCCTTATAGATCCTGACCTCTATTTCTTCTATCCAAACTGCTTTGAATACTGCTCGTATAATTCCTGCCAGCGGTTCAGCATTCATACAATAGATGCGGCGCAGGGCCTTAGTCTGAACCTGTACCAGACCGCATTCACGAAGCGACCGCAGGTGTTTCGATACCAATGGCTGTGACATACCAAGATCATTGGCAAGCTCAGTAACACTGGAATCAGACTGCAGCAGCCGGTCCAGATACAGGAATTTACAATATATTCCTCTTTTCCATTGTAAACCATAAGAAATCTGGTAATACTAATGGTAAATGAAACGAGGGGAACAGAAATGATCGAATTGAAAGACAGCGTTACGAAAGAGAACCTTTTAAAGGCCTTTGCGGGAGAATGTCAGGCCTGGAGGCGCTACGAATTTGCCGCAGGAACAGCAAAGGGGCAAAATCTTGAGGTTTTATACTGGCTTTTCCATTATACCGGAAAACAGGAAAAGGAACATGCAGAGGTATTCTATAATCACTTAAAGGAGTTCCATGGACAGGAAATCTCCATAAGCGCCAGTTATCCCATAGATAATTCCAGCAGCATCCTGGAGCTTTTGCAGCTTTCCGCCCAGCATGAAGCCGCCGAACACGACACAATTTACAAATCTTTCGGCGATAAGGCCAAAGAGGAGGGATTTTCCCACATCGCAAATTCTTTTTATATGATCGCCGAGGTTGAACAGATACACAGCCAGCGTTTTGCTCAGTATGCACAGATGGTGCAAAGCAATAAACTATTTCAAAACGAAACGCCCACTGAGTATATCTGCCTAAATTGCGGCCATGTCCATAAGGGCAGCGAGGCGCCTCTGATCTGTCCGGTCTGCAGCCACAATCAGGGATTTTTTGTACGCCGGGAAGATTCTCCCTTTGGGAAATGAAAGCAAAAATCCAAATTTGCAAAGAGTTATTTTAACAGTCAAAAGGACATGAAAGTTTTACCTTTCATGTCCTTAATACAACAATCCCTTAATATATAAAACCGGCCTGCTCATCGGATGAAGATTCGGTTTACGGCGAAATTCCTTTGAGCACTTCCTCCAGAAGCTCCAGACAGCCATCATATAAAACTTTCAGGTGCTCCGGTGATAAATGATCCACATGGATTCCGCAGACGCATACGGCAGTACGATCACTTTTGACTGCTGTTTTCTCCGCGAATAATTTTGCCAGAACATCATCTTTGTGTCCCAGGCAATTTAAAATGGAGGTCGTTGCACTTTTTCCGTTTCCGGTCAAGCTGGGACGCGGAATGGAAAGAGCGGTACTTCCAATATGGGGGAGGTCTCCTCCGTACAGAAGAACGGTTATATCATCCCCCATGGGCACCATATCACAGCGCACGAGCACTCCATCAATTACTTTTTCAAAAGACTTCATAGATTCCCTTTCTGGCAAACTAACTCCACCGCTTAAAACCCTTAACCTCAATCCCGGCGGCATCCAGAATTTTACCCGCTATGTGGAAGTTAATATCTTCCAGGGATTTAGGGCTGCTGTAGTAGGACACCATAGGAGGAAGCACCACTACATTCTGAAGAGCTGCCAAATATCCCAGATTCCGAAGATGTATGGGGCTGAGGGGCGTTTCCCTTGCCACAAGGATCAACTTCCGTTTCTCCTTTATGGTCACATCTGCGGCCCGGAGAAGAAGGCTGTCGGAGTAGCCGCTGTATATTCCCGCCGCTGTTTTCATGCTGCAAGGCACAATGATCATTGCCTCTGTTTTAAAGGTCCCGCTGGCAATGCTGGCGCCGATGTTTTTATTTTCATGAAAAACATCGGCCAGTCCCTTTACTTCTTCCAGTGTCATGTCTGTCTCTAAGAGCAGAGTCTCCTCTCCGCCCCGGCTGATAACCAGATGAACTTCATAATCCGGAAAAGCTTTCAGAAGCTTTAAACTGGCAATGGCCAGCGGCGCCCCGCTGGCGCCGCTGACTCCCAGTACAATTCTTTTCTTTTCCATGGCTTACAATAAGGTCAGAATGACATGAGACCAAAAATAGGAAAAAGGCATGACCAGCACCATGGCCGGCAGCATATTTGCAATGGGGAAGGTTTTAATTCCGGCAATGCGGAAGCCTGTAGCCAGCATCAGAATCCCCCCGCAGGCGGTAAAATCAGCAAGCATCTCAGGCGTTGTCATGGGCATGATAAAGGTTGCGCCGAAAAAGAGCAGAATCAGCACCACAAATTGAGGGACGCAGACCGTACATACGATATAGCCCAGACTGGCAGCAAAAATTCCCGCCGTAAAAAAGTCCAGAATCGATTTGGAAAACAGGATCGTATGGTCCCCGGTCATTCCGGACTGGAGCGCTCCGAAAATTCCCGTTCCGCTGGCACAGAACAACACCACAATGCTGACAAGCTTCTGCATGAACTCTTCCTGGCTCATGCTGCTTTCTCTGGAAGCAAAAATCCTGGAAATAGGGGCCTGCACCTTGGTTGCAGCAACGGAAATTCCGTATTCCAGATGGATCAGCTCCCCGATGGCTGTTCCGATGATTACTGCAAATATGACCGCCGGAAGGTAGGTCAGCTTCACAATGGAGAAAACTCCCATGGACATGGAAGAAACTCCGAAAATTAAGGTAAGGCTGTTTTTAAAATTATCTTTCAGTTTATTTCCCAGCAAGGCTCCGGCAGCACCACCAAAAAGAACTGCCAGGCTGTTTACGATTACACCGATTGGCATATGTATTTACCTCATATTCTTATTTTTGAAACATGTCAGAAACCCAATGAGCTGGGTCCACATCCATGAATTTACAGCGATTGAAACGATGCTTCTCACTGAAAGGCACCGTACAGTCAAAGATCGTCTTGCAGGCAATTCCGTGGTCGCGGATGGATGGTGAAACGGTTGGATCATTGGATGGATCCAAAGGATGGCAGCGTACACCCGGAATACAGATAATATCCGTATCTCCCTGCATACGGGTTGTCATGGCCCAGATCACGTCCTTTATATCAAATGGATCAACGTCCTCGTCCACAAGAAAGATGTGCTTCAATTCACTGAAAGCAGAAAATGCCAGCAAAGCGGCCTGGCGCTGTCTTCCCTCGTCGCTGGGGATCTTTTTGCAGAACTGTAAAACTGCCACATATTTTCCGCCTCCGCTGGAAGCGCAATACACATTTAACAGCTTTCCCGGCATGGCCTTTTCCACCATCTGTAAAATACTGGCCTCCGTAGGAATTCCGGCCATGCTGACGTGCTCTTCGCTGGGTCCGATACAGGTCTGCATGATGGGATTGATTCTGTGGGTAACTGCCTTTACTTTAATGACGGGAAGCTCCGGATTGGCAGGTCCTGTATAGCCTGGAAATTCCGGCATGGCCTTTCCTGTATTGGTATTCTGATCCTCTCTTACACGAACCGCCGGAAGCAGTTCTCCTTCGATTACATATTCCGCATTTGCGATACATTTTTCATTGATAGTAAGGCACTGTGTCAGCTCTACGGCTTCCTGGCGGATGGCTCCTGCAATTTCCAGCTCATTGAAGCCTAAGGGAGTTGTAGGCGGTTCGAAGCAGGAAGCGATCTCGATAGCCGGATCCACGCCGATGCTTATGGAAATGGGAAGGGGCTGTCCGGCCTGTTCTGCCTTTTCACGAAACACGCTTAAGTGCCTGGCTCCCGGTACAAAATACATGGAAATCTCATCCTTACTCTGCAGACACAGGCGGTGAATGGTCACATCGGAAATTTTTGTTTCAGGATCTGAGGCGTAGCACATGCCAAGGGTTATGTATGGTCCCGCATCCTCTTCCGTGTTTGTAGGGGCAGGGACTAATTTTCTTATATCAAAGTCAGGCTCATCTGCATAATGTACGACTTCCTGGCACTTGGCATCCTTATTGTTTATGACAACAGGTTTGATGGGATTGGCAACAGCATCCTTTAATAAGTGCCCCAAACGGTCAGGAGCAGTATCCAGCAGATGTCCCACTCTTTTGCGGCTGGCAAGGACTCCGATTGCCACCCTCGCGCCTTCATGACCGGTTACATTATTAAATATCATGGCCGGTCCTTCCTTTGTAGGGCGCATGACAGTGCCTCCCGCACCTACATGGCGGTAAACCCCGGATAATTCCGCATGGGGATTTACCGCCACGTCTGTCTCAATCAGTTCACCCGGTATGGAAGCCAGAAGCTCTAAGGATGAACGCAAATCATTAACCTTAATCTTTGACATAAAAAATCCTCCTTTGTTATGTATTTAAGGCTACTATGCACTATATTGTAGCTATACAGTCAAGAGGATTTTTTAAATTTACCAAATTATTTTATTTTTTGACCACCGGAATCTGCAGACAGCAAAAATCCACATCCTGCTCCGAGTTATAAAAGGTGGTGTCCAGCAAGCAGACATCCAGGGCATCGCCGGTTATGGTATAATCGTGCTCCTTTATCCAGCGAAGAAGGAAACGCAGATCTGTTTCATAATAGGGATAAGAGTATTTATACATGCAAATGAAGGTGCCTCCGGGAATATCCATCATATCGGGAATCGTCTGCAGCTGCGGAAGCACAATAAAAAGGCCGGAGCCCCGGTATATATCATCCGTTTCAAA
>JASGGP010000316.1:0-5582 GCA_047604985.1 Lacrimispora sp. | reverse complement strand
GCTGATTGTTATTTTTTTCACTATCATAATATTCCACCGCATAAACAGGCTCAATCTCTTCCCTGATGCGCCAGTAACCATTGGTAAACTTCATCCTTTTCCTCCTTTCCCTTAAAAGCAGCGGTTATTTCTGGTAAATACCGGAAGCATATGAAGAGGTGCGTCAGCGTCCAGCACCTGTCCGCCTTCCGTCATTTCTCCTGTCCAATAATTCTTCCAGCTGCTTCCGGCCGGTAAGTACACGCTTCTCTTTCTCATCCCGGCATAAAGGATGGGGGCTACCAGAACATCCGGCCCGAACATATACTCATCCTCTATCTCCCAGGCCTGTTTATCCTCGGAAAAATCATAAAAGAGAGGACGGATCACCGGAGTTCCTTTCAAATGGGCGGCCTCCATCAGCTCCGTAATATAAGGCTTCATATTTTCTCTCATCTGTAAATAAGTCTTGCAGATCTCATAGGCTTCTTCCCCAAAGGACCATACCTCATTATCTGCGCCGGAAACACAGGCTGCTCCGCCTTCCTTCCCCATGGGCGCCTTTAACGGCTCCCGGTATCCGTGCAGACGCATGACAGGGCAGAAAGTCCCATATTCAAACCACCGGATGAGGAGCTCCTGAAATGCCGGGTCATTGGGATTCCCGCCGTGAAAACCGCCGATATCCGTGGTCCACCAGGGGATGCCTGCAAGCCCCATATTAAGCCCTGCTGCCAGCTGGTTTCTCAAGCTTTTGAAGCTGGAATGAATATCTCCTGACCACACAAGGGCACCGTATTTCTGGGAACCTGCCCATGCGCAGCGCAGCAGGTTTATGACATTTTCCTGTCCCTCCGCTTTCATGCCGTCAAAAAACGCCTTTGCATACATGGCCGGATAGATATTTCCGATCTGCATATTGGGTCCCATGTAATAGCGGTAATTATCAAAGTCATAAACGGTATACTCCGGCTCTGCTTCATCCAGCCAGAAAACCCGGATGCCCTTGTCATAATAATTTTTCTTAGCCTTTTGCCACACGTACTCCCTGGCTTCAGGGTTCGTGGCATCAAAGTGAACCGTATTTCCCTGGAAATCCATTGCAATGCGAAAGCCTCTGTCCGTCCGGATCAAATATCCCTTTTCTTTCATTTCCTCAAAGTTTTCACTCCGGTAGTCCACTGTCGGCCAGACGGAAACCATCAGCTCAATTCCCATTTCCTTCAATTCCCTGATCATTTCATCGGGATCAGGCCAATAGGTCAAATCGAATTTCCAGTCTCCCTGCAGGGGCCAGTGGAAATAATCAATGACAATGACAGAAATGGGAAGCCCTCTCCTTTTATACTCCCTTGCCACCTCCAAAAGCTCTTCCTGGGTCTGATAGCGGAGCTTGCACTGCCAGAAGCCCATGGCATAATCCGGCATCATGGGGACCGTTCCCGTAGCCTTAGCATATGCTTCTTCAATTTTGGCAGGAGTATCCTCCGCGGTGATCCAATAATCCAGGACCTTGGTGGAGCAGGCCTCCCAGGTTGTGATATTCTTTCCAAAGACCGTTCTGCCCACTGCCGGATTGTTCCAGAGAAAGCCATAGCCAAGGCTTGATATTGCAAAGGGTACACTTGCCTGGGAATTTCTCTGAGCCAGTTCTAAATCCGCGCCCTTTAAATCCAGACAGGGCTGCTGATACTGGCCCATGCCGTATATTTTTTCATGGGGATTGGATACAAAACGCATGGACAAATGATAGTCTCCTCCCGGAATGGGTTTAAATTCCCTGGCCTCCACATCAAGGGCACTGCAATAATCCGCAAATACGTCACGGCGGTTTCTCAAATATTCATCCAGCAGCACTTCACCTTTCTGGTTATAAAAGGTCAGCTTCCCGTATCTGGAAATCCTGGCTTCAATTTTTCCGTTTTTAATGGCTGCCATGTCTTCTTCTATTTGTATTTCAGGCTTTCCGCCTTCCGCTTTCATGGACAGGGCCCAGTCTTCCTCCGGCATTTGGGCCATCTTTGATGCCCGCACCCGAAAGCTGTTCTCCCCCCAGGGCTGAATCCAGAGCTCCTCCGCATCGTAATGGAATTTCAGGCAATTACCTTCTTCTCTGAAAATCTTCATATTTTTCCTCTTTCTATCCTTTCACCGAACCGCTGGTCATTCCCTCTACAATATACTTCTGCATGGTGACAAATATCAGACAGCTTGGCAAAATCAGCAGCACCCCGTATGCCATGATGCTGTTCCACTGGGTTCCGTATTGATTCATAAAAGTATAGATGGCCGAGGTCATGGGCCTCATGGCCTCTTTCGTATTAAATGTCATGGAGTAGGCCAGATCATTCCATGCGAACACAAAGCTGAAGCAGGCCGCCGTGATTACCGTGGGCTTTGAAATGGGAATTGCAATGCGGAAAAATGCGCCAAACCCACTGCAGCCGTCTATTTTAGCCGCATCCTCCAGTTCTGCCGGAATGCTTAAGAAACCAGGGCGGAGCATCAGTACCACAAAGGGAATGGATATGGTGGCCGTTGATAAAATAGGCGCCAGATAAGTATTTAAGATGTTAAGCTTTGAAAATATTAAGAACAGAGGCGTCAGCACCAAAGATGCAGGCAGCATCTGGGTGAGCAAAAACACCAGCACAAATATTTTCATCCCTTTCACCCGGTACCTTGCCAGACCATAGGCTGCGGGCACGGACAGGCATAAGGATAAAGCCATGGAGCCTCCGGCGATTAAGACAGAATTTTTCATGGTGGTCCGAAGATTCCCTATCTGGTCCCCATATGCCTTTAAGGTAAATTCTCTGGGCCATAAAGTAGGTGTGCTTGCGAATATCTCGCTGTCCAGCTTAAAGGAATTTATAACAATCCAGTAAAGCGGAAACAAAAACAGGCAGGCAATCAATATGGCTATGATACACAGCAGGGCGTTTCTCTGTTTATAGGATAAATGGATTTTCTTCAATTTACTGCGCTCCTTTCTGCATGATTACATGACCTCATCCTTTGAAATAGTTCTCAAATAGACCAGAGCAACGAGAAACAGGCAGACAAACAATACATTTGCAACGGCTGCGCCCTCTCCGAAGTGGAACAGCTGGAAGGACAGCTTATAGGAATAGGTGGACAGCACCTCAGTGGCAGAAACAGGCCCTCCCCCTGTCATCACGTATACAAGGTCAAATACCTTAAAGGTCAATACAAAGCCCAGCACAAGCACCGACATAATGGTTGGCTTTAAAAGGGGAATGGTTATTCTCACAAACTTCTGGAACCCGTTTGCCCCGTCAATGGAGGCGGCTTCATAAATATCCCCGGGAATGTTATTAAGCCCTGTGGTCAGCAAAAGCATGTTAAAGGGGATTCCCACCCAGGAATTTGCCATAATCAGCCCGATCATTGCTGTTTTCCCCTGAATCAGCCAGCCCACAGGCTTATTAATTAAATGAAGATTGAGCAAAATGGTATTAATAATCCCGTTTCCTTCCGCAAGCATGAATTTAAAAACCAGGGCGGTGACCGTAACCGGAAGCATCCAGCTGATTACAATGAAGCCCCGGATATATTTTGAAAGCGTAAATTTCCTGGCAAAAAAAACCGCAAATACAAAGCCAAGAGAAAACTGAATCACCAGACAGCCGACTGTATAGATCAGGGTATGCAGCAATGAATCACGGAATATCACCTCTGAGAAAACCGTCTTATAATTGTTCAGCCCTGCAAATTCCCGCGCCTTGCTTCCAAGAGTTTTCGCCGTCACATCCTGAAAGCTGATGATCCAGTTATATATGATGGGATATCCGATGAATACGAGCATATAAATCACCGCAGGCATGATGAGGCAGTACCCCATCAGCTGTTCTTTTCTTTCCCGTCTGCTCTCCCGCATTTGGAATCACTCCTTCCTTTTTATGCATAAAAGGTCCCATCACATCACAATGAAGCATTGTACATGCGATGGGACCATCTTAAGCTCACTTACTGGGCATTTAATTTATCGATCTTAGCCTGTGCGTCTGTCATTGCGGCATCCACATCCTTCTGTCCGGTGAAAACCTCCTGCTGTGCGGTGTAAATGGCTGCGGAAATTTCCGGCCAATCCGGTGACGGTCCTCTGGACTGGGCATTTGGCATAACCTCTGCAAATACGGAATTCAACGGGTCATCGGCAAACATCATCTGAATATCCACATCGGCTCTCGGTGAAAAACGGCCGATGGATTTGCAGATTTCCTGTGATTTTTCCTTGCTTGTCATCCAGGTCAGGAACTTCCAGGAAGCTTCTACATTTGCATTTTTACAGATAGCTACGTTCTCTCCGCCTAAAACAGAAGCATAAACGCCGTCATCGGCTTTCGGAACCTGAGCCACCCGGTAATCAAGTCCGGGTGCATCGGCTTCCAGCCCGGAAAACTGCCATGGACCGTTGATCATCATGGCCGCCTGCCCCGATGCAAACTGCTTTTCCGCATCCGCCTGAGTCCAATTGACGCATTCTCTGCTGATATATCCCTTATCAATCATGGACTTTAAAAATGTCATGGACTTCTTGGAGCCTTCTGATGTTAAATCATTTACGCTTCCGCCGGCAGATAAAAGCCAGGGCATGTACTGAAACGTGCCTTCCTCTGTTCCGATGGCTGAAATCGCAAGCCCCTTGGTGGTGCCTGTTGTAAGCTTTTCACAGGCAGCCTCCAGCTCTGACCATGTGGTCGGTACCTCTACCCCTGCCGCGTCAAGCAGCTCCCTGTTATAAAAGAGCCCCAGACAGTTATTTCCCCATGGAAGCCCATAGAGCTTTCCCTCATAGTAGCAGGACTTTAAGGAGCCTTCCATAAAATTAGCATCAGCCCATGAATTATAAAGGTCGGTAATGTCCTCGAATACCCCCATGGAGGCATAGGAATTGTGATCCGGATTGTCCACCATTCCGCAGTCAGGCAGCTCTCCTGACACAACACCAATGGTATACTGCTTCATAAGCTCGGCTCTGGGCAGATACTGGGCCGTTACCCAGATTTCGTCCTGGGAATTGTTGAATTCATCCACCGCCTGCTTTACATACTTGCCTTCCTTATCCTCTGACATGTAGTGCCAGAAAGTAATTTCCTGTCTGCCATCTGCTGTAGCCCCGCCATCAGACGCTGCTGCTGTGGTTTCCGGCGCCGCTGCAGCAGGCGCTGTTGTCGCAGCCGTCTCTGCCGGCGCCGATGATTCCGCCTTGCTTCCACAGCCGGTAAGCGCTCCTACAGATAACGCCAGTGCCATAAGTGTCATAAATCTTTTTTTCATTGATTGCCCCTCCTGTTTTCTTTATGACCTCAGTATAGCGTCCATGGTCCATAAAAAAAATATCATTATCTTAAGAAAAGTGTACAATATTAAAATGAATTGTCTATGGCAAACTGTTTCGCGGAAACTCCCGTATATTCCTTAAAGACCCTGGAAAAATACTTCTGGTCAGGATATCCCACGGCGCAGGCGATTTCATAGATCTTCATATCAGAATTCAGAATCAGCTCCATTGCCTGTTCGAGTCTCATCTTCTTTAAATAATTGGAAAAGGTCATGCCGGTTTCCTTAGCGAACAA
>JASGGP010000315.1:0-5587 GCA_047604985.1 Lacrimispora sp. | reverse complement strand
GAACCCGCTTCATCTGTTTCCCGCACTTGGGACAGGTAATGGTAACCGCGTCAATATAAGGGCGGTGAAGCTCAATATCTTCAGGGCAGTTAAGGGACATGGCCTTTAATTCCTCGATGCTTCCGATGGAATGCTGATGGCCGCACTCACATTCCCACACATTGAGAGGCGTACCCCAGTAACGGTTTCTGCTGATACCCCAGTCCTGGACGTTTTCCAGCCAGTCGCCGAAACGCCCTTTTCCAATGCTCTCCGGGATCCAGTTGATGGTATTGTTGTTGCGGATTAAATCTTCCTTGACTGCCGTCATCTTGATGAACCAGGACTCTCTCGCATAGTAAATGAGAGGAGTGTCGCATCTCCAGCAGTGAGGATAGCTGTGCTCAAAGACCGGGGCGGAGAACAAAAGCCCTCTTTCCTCCAAATCCTTTAACACCAGGGGATCGGCCTTTTTACAGAAAATTCCCGCCCATTTAGTCTCCTTGGTCATCTCTCCTGCGGCATCAACCAGCTGCACAAAGGGAAGATCATATTTTTTGCCCACCTTGGAATCATCCTCACCAAAGGCCGGGGCAATGTGAACCACGCCTGTACCGTCGGTTAAAGTGACATAGTTGTCGCAGGTCACATAAAATGCTTTCTTATCAGGATTTACAAAATCAAACAAGGGCTCGTATTCCTTGTATTCTAAATCCTTGCCGGTGTATCTTTCCAGAACGGTATAATCCCCTTCCAGAACCTTTTCACAAAGAGCCTCTGCCAGATAATAGGTATAGTCTCCATTTTTCACCTTCACATAGGTCTCATCGGGATTCACACAGAGAGCCACGTTGGAGGGCAGAGTCCATGGCGTGGTGGTCCATGCCAGGATATAGGCATCCTCTCCCTTTACTCTAAACCGCGCAATGGCGGAGCGTTCTTTTACATCCTTATAGCCCTGGGCCACCTCATGGCTGGATAAGGGGGTGCCGCACCGCGGACAGTAAGGAACGATCTTAAAGCCCTTGTACAGAAGCCCTTTTTCCCAGATCTGCTTTAAGGCCCACCACTCGGATTCTATGAAAGAATTTTCATAGGTCACGTAAGGATTTTCCATGTCAGCCCAAAAGCCTACGGTCTTTGAAAAGTCCTCCCACATGCCCTTGTATTTCCAGACACTTTCCTTGCAGTATTTGATAAACGGCTCCAGGCCGTACTCCTCGATCTGCTCCTTGCCGTCAAGGCCAAGCTTCTTTTCCACTTCCAGCTCCACCGGAAGCCCGTGAGTATCCCAGCCGGCCTTACGGGGAACATCATAGCCCTTCATGCTCCGGTATCTGGGAATCATATCCTTAATGACGCGGGTCAGCACATGGCCGATGTGAGGTTTCCCGTTGGCCGTTGGCGGACCGTCATAAAACGTATACGTCTCTTCCCCTTTCCGGTTTTCCATGCTCTTTTCAAAAATATCACGGTCTTCCCAGAATTTTTCAACCTCTTTCTCTCGCGCGACAAAATTTAAGTCTGTAGGGACCTTTTTGTACATCTTTTGCGACCTCCATTTCTTCTTCATAAAAAAATCTGCAAAGCGGATTTTAGCGCTGGAGCGCGGCTGCCTCAGCAACCGTATTTTCTCAGCGCGGAATGCGCATCCATAGCGGAGCGTTCTCATATATCAGGGAATTCCAGAGGGATTTCCTGATATATAAAAAAGCTTCCATCCCTGTAATCAGGACGAAAGCTGCACTTTATCTTCGTTATACCACCTATTACCGCATACCATCATATGCTTCCCCTCTAACGCCGGGAATGCGTCCTGACCTAGTGCCAATGCCTTCAGCCGGAAACTCCGGAGTGATATTCGCATTCCCTCTACTCTCGCCAGGCTTCCACCATCCCCGGCTCTCTTTAGATTTCGCAGGAATCTACTGTCTCCATCAAAGTCTTTCTTCTTATTATATTATACATTATCATATGTGAAACGGAAATATGCCAAACAGGGCTGCAACTTACAATACTTATTCCCTGTAATTACAGTCCCAATACATATATGTCATTAATTATAGGGATTTCGGCAGAAAATGTCAAGGTGAAAATGGAGCAGCTGTTATTCCCGTATTAAAATCAATCCAAGAACTGCAGCCAGCAAAATGCTTTGGGGAACGTTCAGTTTCCGCCTGTACAGACCAGAAAAACGCCGGAAGCAAGCCCCGGCATTTTTCTGATTTGGATTTTATTTTTAGGATTTTATCGAACTGCCAGTGTTAATCCTCCGTTTGAGGAGTAGTCAGCTTTAAAAGAAGCTGTGAAATAGCATAGAGCAAAAACATTATGATAAAAATACCGCCCATGCCTATGCCCAGCAATTCCAGGGCCTGCACCATAATTTCCGACATCTTTACCTCCATCCTGCCTTTTAAAGGCCATGTGAATTTATCGTGGTCAACTAAATATTCGCAATCCGCTTCGCTGCTTGATCCGGTTAAATAAAGAAAGAAAGCAGCAGACCGCCTGCAACTACCGATGCGATCTGTCCGGACACATTGGCTCCCGCTGCGTGCATAAGGATAAAGTTCTGCGGGTCTTCCGCTGTGGCCATCTTCTGGATTACGCGGCTGCTCATGGGGAATGCGGAAATTCCGGCAGCTCCCACCATGGGATTGATCTTTTCCTTGCGGAACAGATTGAGAAACTTCGCGAACAATACACCGCCTGCCGTGTCGAAAACAAAGCCCAAAAGGCCAAAGGAAATAATCATCAGTGTTTTAATATTCAAAAATTCATCCGCCGTCATCTTTAAGGAAATGGTAAGTCCCAGCAGTATGCTGATAATATTCACCAGTTCATTCTGTGCAGATGCGCTTAAACGGTCCAGCACGCCGCACTCCCGGAGCAGGTTGCCGAACATCAAAAATCCAATCAGCGGCAGAGACATTGGAGCAACAAATCCGGCGACAAAGATAATGGCCAGCGGAAACAGGATCTTCGCTGTTTTTGAAACGGACTTTGGCTCATACTTCATATGAATCTGCCGTTCCTTTTTGGTGGTAAGGGCCCTGATAACAGGAGGTTGGATAATGGGAACCAGAGACATATAAGAATATGCCGCCACAGTGATGGGCCCCAGCAGGTTTTTCGCCAGCTGCCCGGCAACAAAGATACTGGTAGGTCCGTCAGCCGCCGCTATGATTCCGATAGAAGCCGCTTCCGGAAGAGTAAGGCCCGTAAATGCCACCACAACGATAATGGTAGAAAAGATACCAAACTGGGCAGCCGCTCCAAACAGCATCATAAAAGGATTCTGCAGCAGAGGACCAAAATCGATCATTGCCCCGATTCCGATGAAGATCAGAAGAGGGAAAAGCTCCGTAGAGATACCTGCATCAAACAATACGTTGAAAACGCCTTCGGTTCCAGCCTGTGTGATCACGCCGGACATGGGGAAATTCACCAGAACTGTACCCAGTCCCATAGGAACCAGAAGCGTCGGCTCATAATCCTTTTTAATACCCAGATACATAAGGACACAGCCGATCAGCATCATGACTGCCTGCTGCCATGTAAATGATAGTATTCCTTCTAATAAAATGTTCATTTTTTGTCTCCAATCTCAACCTGCCTATCGTATGATTTATGAGAAGCCGTCTTCTGCCCGGAAAGGGATATCCCGGCTTCTCATAAAGAGTGCTGCTTTAGGCGTATAGCTCCATCTAGATAAATAGCGGACATGCTCCTGTAATTGCGGCAACGCCGATGAAAATAACGAAAATTCCGATTGCCCATTTTGCAGATTCTTTCTGCCATTCGCCCATATCAAGTCCTGTCAAGTTTAACAGCAGGTAGATAAATGCTACCAGCGGGCTGAGTAAGTGGAATGCCTGGCCTAAGAGGGAGGCAACTGTCATGTTTAAATCCGTATAACCGAATCCCTTTCCGGCTTCCGCAAAGACCGGTAAAACTCCATAATAATAAGCGTCATTGGATAAGAAGAAAGTACCCGGAGCGGAAACTACGGCAGTTACCAGACCCCACCATCTTCCCAGAGAGGACGGCAGCGCTTTTATAATACTCTGGGCCAGGGCGTCGCTCATACCCGTGTTTCCAAAGAGACCGGAGAACATTCCTGCGGCAATAATCAGAATAACTACCTGAAGTGCGTCTCCTGCATTATCCTGTATACGGTTTTTCTGTTCCTTAATGGATCTGTAATTTACCAGCAGACCGATGACGAATGCAACCAGGAACAGGAAATTAGACGGAACCTTATCCATAACCAGAATCACAATCGTGGCAATGGTCAAAATTGCATTAAAGATAATGAGCTTTGGCCTTTTCAGTGCTTCTGTCTCAGCATCACCCTTGGTAATATGGGCAAGATCTTCATGAGAAAGCTTCTGAATGCCTACACGCTTTCTCTCCTTCATACCCAGATAAAATGCTACGCCAAGCATGTAAATGATGGAAACCACCATACCGGGGGCAAGAGCGGCAAGAACCGGGCCCCCTTCTACTCCCATAACCGCCATGGCGCGAGCCGTCGGACCGCCCCAGGGAAGCAGGTTCATAATCGTATTCATTAAAACAACCAGAGTTCCAAGATAAAGCATTTTCAAATTCAGCTTTTTATAAATCGGAATAAAAGCGGTACAGCAGATCAGAGTTGTAGTTGTTCCGTCTCCATTTAAGGAAACCGCTGCTGCCACGATGGCTGTACCAACCAGAACCTTTACAGGGTCGCCGCCGGCGATTCGGATAACCGTGTTTACCACCGGATCAAAAAGCCCGGCATTCAGCATAATGCAGAAAAACAGAATGGCAAAAAGCAGCATAAATGCAGTTTTTGAACTTGATACCAAACCGTCCTGTGACATTTTACCAAGTGCGATTACCTGATCCAGAATGGATAAGGACTGAGGCGTATCTACTTTTAAGTATGCAGCAATCGGTTCTCTCATTGTGCCGGTAAAGATACCGAAAAGAGAAAATACCAGCGGCACGCTGATTAACGCCGTAAAAGGATGTAACTTTTTGGTCATGACCAATGCCAGGAAAACAATAATCATAAACCATGCCAATGCAGTAATCATAAGAATGATCCCCCTTTTTTTATGTACTTCTGTTGTAGTTTCATCATACAGGCGGATTCTTAAAGACCAATGAAATCATGCTTAAAATATTTTAAGGTTATTTAAGGTTATTTAAGGTTTTAAAATAGAAAAAGCCGATCCGAATATATCGAATCGACTCTCTGTTTGCCTAACCCTGTAAAAATTCTTCCAGCCTCTCTTTGGAATATAAGATATTGACTGTCTTATATCTATGCTGGTACGCTTCCCCCATAAAAGTCTCTATCTTCATGTCATTGCCATAATTCTCTTTCAGTTCATGACCCATGCATTCAATAAGGTTTTCTATATATTCCACGCCAATGGGCATAATTCCATGGGCCGGAAAAATATCATCATATTCATTTTCCATAGACTTCAGCTTCTTCCATGAATATTCCGCTGTATGAAACGAAGCCTGTTCATCTGAGCTCATGAAGTAATAGATATTGTAATCCAGCACCATGTCCCCCGTAAATAACCGGCGTTTTTCTATATCCAGA
>JASGGP010000314.1:0-5623 GCA_047604985.1 Lacrimispora sp. | reverse complement strand
AATTCCCGCTCAATTTTTTCCATCTTCTTTTTCAGTATCTCGCTTGTACTATGATAATATAAATTCATCGTCATATTACCGCCCCAATATTCCGGACCGACGAATTTTCAGAAGATCTTATTACGTAATCATATAAAGCATTTACCTTTGCTCCGGTACGTTTTACCGTGTTCATTCAGCAGGAATGCTAGGTAATATTAGTATTATACTAGAGTATTCCAGGAGTTGATTAGTTGTGCAAAATGTATATAATTTATCGTATAAGCGTCAAAAATATATTTACCTTATCCAAAAAAACACAAGGAGGATCGCAAATGTCAGAATTATTATTCACACCCATGAACATAGGTAAACGCATCGCCCCTAACCGCATTGTAATCAATGCAATGGAGTGCTGTGATGCCTTAGAGAACGGAGATCCAAGTCCCGCAACGTATACCCGTTATGAAAAATATTTCGAAGGGAAAGCAGGTATTGTTGTATTGGAGGCAATTACACCTCAATATGACTACATAGCCCGTAAAAACCAGCTTTCCATTAAAGAGCATAACCTGCCTGCTTTAAAAAAATTCGTTGCACATCTTAAATCAATCAATCCGGAGACAATTTTACTTTTTCAGATCACACATTCGGGTGAAATCAGCAATCCGGTTTATTCTCAAAGAATCCGCGTTACCAAGGAACCCCTTCCTGGATATGAGGATGCAATGCTTGTCGGCGAAAAAGAGATTGATCAGGTTATTACAGATTACGTGAACGGTGCGCGATTTGCCTATGAGGTTGGTGCAGATGGTGTAGATCTTAAGCTTTGTCATGGTTATTTAGGTTCACAGATTCTCAGACCGTATAATAAAGAAGATTGGAAATATGGAGGCAAATGGGAAAATCGCAGACAATTTGCGATTGACCTTTACGACCGTGTACGTGAAGCAATTCCGGATGAAAATTTCATATTAGGATCAAAAATTTCTCTTTATGAGGGCTTTCCCGGTGGATGCGGCACCTTAAACGCCGACAGCGCAGCTATGGATTTAACTGAGTCCATTGATCTGATTAAGCAGCTGGAAGCACATGGGGCAAGCTATATTCTCCAGTCCGCAGGTTCCCCGTCCATCACCCTGGATTTAGCTCACCCTGACAAGCGCACTCCGGATTATGCATACATTCATTTTTATTTTCAAAAAGTATGCCGGGATAATCTGAAACCAGAGACTGCTGTTATTGGTTCCGGTTACTCTATTTATCGTGATGGAATCAAAGCTTTCCAGGCAGTGAAGCCTGAAAAGAATACTCTTCGCTTCTGGGGAAACAAAAACATCGCCGATGGCGTAGTTGATGCAGTTGCAATTGGACGTCAGTCCTTTGCAGATCCGTATCTGCCCGTTAAAATGATGGAGAATAAGGATGATACGATTCACTGGTGTACCTTATGTGACCACTGCGTTGAATTTCTCATCCGCCAGCACTGTGTTGGCTGTGCTACCTATGACAAACATTTCGTAGCGGAATATGTTGATATGATTAAAAAAGAAGGAAAATTAAAAGAAAAGCATACCTGATCGTTCCTCGAATAAGGAATAAATTCTTTCCGAAAGCAGTAAATGAAAGACACGTTATATAGACGGAAAATGTACAGCAAATGCAATGACAAAAAAACAAGATAAACAGATAGAAAAGACGTTTTGAATGGTTGATCAGGACGTCTTTTTAAAAAATAAGTATTATTTTAATCCATAGAAAGGAAAGAAAAAATGGCGAGACTGTTAACCTTAATGACCTGCCAATGGGCAGATCTCGATATGGAAACAATGTGTCGGAAAGCAAAAAACATGGGATATGACGGGCTGGAACTGGCTTGCTGGGGAAAACATCTGGACTTAAAACGTGCATGTGAGGATGATGAGTACATTAAGCAGATAAAGGAACTCCTTATAAAGTATGATCTGAAGTACAGGCCCTGGCAACCCATATTATTGGTCAATGCGTAGGTGATTTTAATGATTTCCGTTTGAATAATTTTGCACCGGCAGAGCTATCCGATAAACCGGAAGCTATTCGTAAATGGGCAATTGTAATGATGAAATATGCGGCAATTGCGGCAAAGAAATTAGGCTGCTATGTTGTAACCGGATTTACAGGCTCTCCTATCTGGAAGTATTTATATAGCTTTCCACAGACAACAGATGCAGTAGTAGAAGCTGGATTTCAGGAAATATATGATTTATGGACTCCGATTTTAGATGTTTTTCGTGAGAATGGTATTAAATTCGCATTGGAGGTACATCCGGCAGAAATTGCATTTGACTATTACTCGACGAAGCGCTTACTGGATAAATTTGCAGACAGGCCGGAATTTGGGTTGAATTTCGATCCCAGCCATTTAATTTGGCAGGGAATTAAACCGGAAATTTTCCTACAGGATTTTGCAACGCATGTTTTTCATGTCCATATGAAAGATGCGGCAGTCACACTGGATGGAAGAAGCGGCATATTGGGGTCCCATATTGACTTCGGAGACTTAAGAAGAGGATGGAATTTCCGCTCCCTGGGACATGGCGCTGTTGATTTTGAAGCAATTATCCGTGTCCTGAATGCAAACGGATACGAAGGACCGCTTTCCGTAGAATGGGAAGACAGCGGAATGGAGCGAGAGTATGGTGCAGCTGAGGCAGCACAGTTTGTAAGAAGAATAGACTTTAAAGCATCGGATATTAAATTTGACGATGCAATTTCTAATTAGGAGGTACCAATATGAAAAGGACAAAACTTTGCTATGGAATGGTTGGCGGAAGTAAAGGCGCTTTTATCGGTTCTGTTCATAGATGGGCAATCAGTATAGAAGAAAGTGCCGAGTTGGTTGCCGGGAGTTTTCACCCAGATTATGAAGAAAGTAAAAAAACAGGAGTCTTCTATGGTCTGAATGAGGATCGCATTTATCATGACTATAAGGAAATGGCCGAAAAAGAAGCACAAAGAGCAGATAAAATCGATTTCGTCAGCATTGTAACACCAAATGCCCTGCATTATGAAGTGGCTAAGGCTTTTATACAAGCCGGAATCAATGTATATTGTGAAAAACCTCTTTGCTTTGAAATTGACCAGGCAGAGGAATTGATGCAATTAGCAAAAGAAAAGGGGGTTTTGTTTGCAGTTTCTTATTCCTATACCGGTTACGGAATGGTGAAATTCGCAAAAGACATCATTGCAAAGGGTGATATAGGAGAAATCATCAACGTAAATGCGGAATATCTGCAAGATTGGCTTATTGACGAAATTGGAGACGGTAATGTAAGTACCAATAAATTAAGTATTTGGAGAATGGATCCAAAGCATGCAGGTGCAAGTAATTGTGTTGGAGATATCGGAACACATATAAACGGCACTGTTAATTACATGACCGGGTTAAAAGTCAAAAAGGTTGCTGCCGTTTTAGATCGTTTTGGATTAGCTCTTGATGTTAATGCAAATATTCTGATTGAATTCGACAATGGAGCACATGGCGTATATAGCAGTTCACAGGTATGCGTGGGACACTATAACGGCCTTGTTATACGCATTTTTGGCACAAAAGGAGCAATTGAGTGGATACAGGAAATTCCGGACCAATTGAAGGTGACCAAAAAAGGACAACCGGAGCAAATATACCATCGAGGAACCGGAAATGTAGACGGTATTGCTGCGCTAAGAAATCATATTCCCGCAGGTCATCCGGAAGGGCTTGTAATGGCTTTTGCCAACATATTCAGGGCTTTTCAGGATGCTCTTCTTAAAAAAATCAATGGAGAGGTATTGTCTCCAAGTGATTTAGACTTTCCTACCGTAAAAGACGGTGCAGATGGCGTGAGATTTATTCACGCAGCCGTGAAAAGCGATAAAACAGATGCAGCCTGGGTGGAGCTGGAGTCATTGTAATTGTTTTATCCGGGTAAGGTGCATGATCTCCAATTACATAAATCTATTTGCTTCGCTTGGGCTGAATGTAACTTATGCAGCCTTGCCTCCTGGGGGCGTAGTGTACAATAGTAAAGTTCAATCTCATATAAAACATTTCAGCGATCAATTGGAAGTTATTTGTATTCCAATATAATTTATGTTACGATTAAGTATGATGTTTGAAAGGGGACCAATACCATGAAGCCTTTAACAAAACAAGATTCCTGGGTATCTACTCCACAACTGAAAAATATGCAACAGGAACGCCTTCTTGAAAGTCTGAGTAATGAATTACTTCAGACAGTACTTGCTGTAATTCAGGATGGTATCTGCATTTTAGATAAGGAATATAATATTATCTATTCAAATCCAGTAATTGATTGCTGGTATTCAGATGATGCTCATATTGCCGGACATAAATGTTATGATGTTTATCATCAACGTAAGTCTCCATGTGAAGTATGCCCAACCATGCGGTCACTTGAAAGTAAAACGCCGCAAACGGATATTGTAAGATATGAAAGTAAAAAAGGACAAGGGGGTTGGCAGAAACTATTTTGTGTACCCATACTGGACAGCAGCAACGAAGCAGTAATAGCAATAGAATATATCCGTGATATTACCGGTCAGAGAAATGCCGAACTATCATCGGAGTTTATTGAAAATCAGAATTTGATACTGATGAGCGTTCTGGAACAAAAGCAAAAAGAAAAAGAAACGATGGAGCAGACTATTGCCGCTAATATGGAACAGTGCATGAAGCCAATGCTAAACTATCTTGGTAAGATATTAGATAAGGACAGTATGAATAGAATAAAGCAGCAGATGGATATTTCCATACAAGGGGTAACAAGGAAAAAGTTGCCTATGGCCGAGCGTTTAACACCCAGAGAAATACAGATTACGGCTATGATTAAAGATAATTACCTTAGTAAGGAAATAGCAGATCAGTTGATGATTTCAAAAAAGGCAGTAGATTACCACAGAACAAATATTAGAAGAAAGCTAAATTTAAAGCCGGATGATAATTTACAGAGTTTTATAAAGATGAATTTATAAATATTTGTCAATATACTTTCAGCTGCAGCCTCTTTTTACTGACATCCACAGTTTATCATCTTAAAATCAGCAGTTCAATTTCTTATTTTTCCATTAGTATCTTACCAATAGTTTTTTATATTAAAAAAGGAATAAGCACATGGGCTCCAACCCCCAGTGCTTATTCCTTACAATTTTCCAGGGCAAAAAACGAATAGGATGATTCCAGTGATTCCTGCTGCCTTTACATAAAGCTGCGCCGGTATAAAATAAGATCTGATCAATCTGATGCTCCGTCTCTATGAAAAGATCAGGTTATTTTCAGAAGAAATCTCCTCCCTGTACCGATACCCCAGACAGTTAAATTCCTTTAGCTTCTCAACTTCTGTAATATTGTTCTCAACCATGAACCTAACCATTTCTCCTCTTGCCATCTTGGCCAGCGTTCCTTTCTGCCTGACCTTTCCATCCTGCAGTTCACCAAATACACAGGTGATAAACCGGTCCTTTGGTGTAAGATACTTCTCCACGGCCTGGGAATATTCCTTAGAAGCCAGGTTTATAATAACACGGTCCTCATCCAATACCACCTTATAAAGCCTGTCACCCCATAATTCGTACAAATCTTTCTTCCCTGCGGCGGATAGCTTTG
>JASGGP010000313.1:0-5668 GCA_047604985.1 Lacrimispora sp. | reverse complement strand
GCATATTTGTGGGTAATTCCGGCAGATCAGCTAATGGCTTTGGAGTCTCCGGCCTCTGCCGTGGCGATGCAGATCTTTGGACCAACAGGCGGACTGCTGATCAAAATAGGCATCATCATCTCGGTTATTGGAGCAGCCAACGGTTTTCTGATGTCCGGTTCCCGGGTGGCCTACTTACTGGCCTGCCAGAATGCCCTGCCCATCAGCCGCCGCTTAAGCAGGCTGAACAGAAATCAGGTTCCTGCCGATTCCATCATCTTAGTGGGCTTTTTGGCCTGCCTTTATTCCTTGAGCGGCAAATTTGATATGCTGACTGATCTTGCGGTTTTCTCCTGCTGGATTTTCTATACCTTGACCTTTGCTGCTATGCGGCTGCGCAGGACAAAACCCGATCTTCCGCGCAAGTACAAGGTACCTCTGTATCCGTTCATTCCCCTGCTGGCAATTCTGAGCGGTTTATATGTGGTGGTAAGCCAGCTGTTTCTGTCAGGACCAAGCGCAAGGGCTCTGTCTCTGGGCAGCATCGTCATCACCCTGTTGGGCCTTCCGGTGTATCTTGTTGTGAAGCGATATTACGCGGCTAAGGGATCTCATGCGTAAATCCTGAAAACAGGAAATGCTGAATTTGCGGATTTATAATTTGATTGGTATATAAAAAAAGACATAGCTATCTGAACTGACCTTCAATAAGTCAAGCTTTGGGGCCTGACTTATTGGGGTCAGTTCAAAAGTAAGCTATGTCTTTTTTTATGCAGTAAAATATGATATGATTGATGCAAAGTGCATCGCAAAGATAAACAGAACTTTAGCAGCTAACCGGTATTCTGAAAATAATGGAGGAATTAAAGTATGAATGTTTCAGAAATTGCAGCAAAAATGATTGAATACTCTAACGGAAATCTTCATGACATTAATCACTTTATGAAAGTATATGCTTATGCAAAAACCATTGGAGAGTGTGAGAAGCTGGACAGCAAAACACAAGCCATTCTTGAAGCCGCCGCTATTATACATGATATTGCCTGCCCGCTATGCCGTGAAAAATACGGAAATACCAACGGTCAGTATCAGGAAAGGGAAGGAGCAATTTTAGCTGAAGAGTTTTTTAAGAACTCCGGTTATTCCGATGAATTCGTTGGACGTGTAATTTTTTTGGTTGGGCATCATCATACGCTGAAAGATATCACAGGAATGGATTATCAGATCTTGATAGAAGCCGATTACCTTGTAAATGCGGACGAAAGCAATTATTCAGAGGAAAATATCCGTAATATGATGGAGCGCGTCTTTAGGACTGAGACCGGTATTTCTTTGCTGAGATCCATGTATAGGCTCGGATAATTCCGCTTTTTGGTTGAATAAATACTGCCGGCCAGTTCGAAAAAACCTTTTTCCGCTATTCCGCCCCAAAACGTATCTTCTGCCAAATCTTTTGTTGTATTTGATAGGATATATACAACCAGGATTTTACTCATAATGATCCTCCGAAATACTATTGGCATATTTTAGTTTACTTTTCCCTATTATAATCGGTAAAGTAATGTGACCGTCAAGGCTTTTGGGAAATAATAATTAAAAGCGGAAAATGAATCCTGTGGCTTAAGGGCTCATTCTGTCCCATTCAAATATTCCTCAAGGCAAACCCCTTGACTTTGAATTTCCGTAGCTGCCTTGACTCCTACATACCGGTAGTGCCACGGTTCATTGATCACCCCTGTTATTTCGGTTTTATCCGGTGGATAACGGCGGATGAAACCGAATTTGCAGGCATTTTCATCGAGCCATTTATAAACTTCATCTCCTGTAGAATGGATGAGGTCTGCGTTGATGTCCACTGCAATTCCCAGTTGATGTTCACTTGTTCCTGGAATTGCCACCCATGCTTCCGATTTAGCCTTTGCTTCTTTGGGTGAATAGCCGTCAGTTTTATAGGCATTTATTTTTTCCTCCATTAGACTTTGCTGCTTTTTCGCTGTCCGATAGCCGGAAGCAACAACGGGATAAATATTATCCTTTCTTGCGGCATCAAACATTTCCTGCAGCGCAGGATATATCCGCGTATCTACGGACTCACCGTTTGCCAGTTTTGTTAATTCGATTTTATAATCGTCAGGAATAGGATTCCATTTGTTGACTAAAATTAAGCTCCATGCTGCTTCGTCGCCGCCCCTTTTTAGGCCGTTGTCCTTTTTAGAGCCGTCGATTGAAAGGGTGGGGGAAGCCGTTTCCTGTTCCGTGGTTTCAGAAGCAGGAAACAGGTCTGTCTGTTCTGAGGCGCTGTACAGATAGGAATTCATTAAAAAAGCAACAGACGACACCAATATGGCAAGGCAGCTGCATATCAAAAGAAAGAGGCCTATGCGTCTGCAGAGCGTATGACGTCTGGGGTAATCATTATATTTATAACCTTTCAATTATCTATCCTCCTTTGGATGAACTTAAATAAAAAAAGCTCTTGTCAGTATTTATTGTACTGAACAAGAGCTTTTGAGAGTTTAAGATGAAGTTGTTAATTTCCTAAGAAATAATAAATCTATTCAACTCTGTGGATTTCAACATCCTTTGCCATATAAATGCCATTTTCGGTTATTAGAAACTTTTTAAGCAAAATCAAATCGTTAAGAATGATGTCATTTTGGGCAATCGTCTTTTCTCCCATAACTTTTCCGCTTTGCTTTATATTAACCAGAGTGATTTTGCAATCTTCCCCAAATTCAACCTTAAACTGTTCGGTATCCTCTGTCTTTGACGAGGTTGTTTCGTTTTCCGAATTATGAGCGTATATGCGGGAAACCACAATGCCGTCATTGGTTATTTCTTTAATGCCGCCCTGAATAGAGGGAGCGGAACCATGGAAAAGGATATTACCGGCATAAAATCCCGTGAAAGTAAATGCTATCATTAACCCGCTTATTAAAATTGCGTGTTTTTTAGGCTCTAAAAATCCTGAAATCAAAACATAAACCCAATAACCTGCCATTCCGCCGATGACATTCAAAATCACATCATCAATATCGGTTGAGCCGCAGGCAAAAATATACTGGCAAATCTCTATAAACAAGCTCAAAACAAAAGCTAACAGCAATATTCCTGCTGGTTTCCGCATTTTAGGGAACCGTAAAGCAGCTATATACCCAAGAGGGAAAAATATAATAAGATTCCCTAATAAATTAGAAATTCCTATAATTATATTCCCGTTTATTACAAACTGGATATATTCGGAAATCGTGACAAAAGGAATTAAATTCAGACTGCGAATCCCTGACAGTTCACCTTTTAACATATTAGAAAATGTATTCGGATATTTGAATATTGTTACTTTGAAAAGCACAATGAGGTACATTACAAAGAGCGTCAATAAAATGATTGCCGTAATATTATGTTTTCTTTTTCTCATAACCAATCCTCCAATAAAGAAAGCCTGCTCTTCGTGGTTATACTGTTTAGACTTCTTTAACCTCGTTTGCAGGCAGCTCAACCGTAAACATCGTGTAGCCGTTTTCGCTGTCTGCGTAAATACGTCCGCCGTGTAAATTGACGATTTCTTTCGCAACCGCTAACCCAAGACCTGCTCCTCCGGTATTGGAGGAACGGGCAGAATCCAACCGGTAGAATTTATCAAAAATGGTTGTAAGCTTATCCTTTGGAATACTCCCCACATTTGTGAAAACGATAGATACCGTATCGCCCGAGACGGATGCCTTTATGTCAATCACACTGTTATCCGGACTGTATGCCACAGCGTTTTTCAGGACATTGTTAAAAACGCGTGCCAGTTTATCCGGGTCGCCCTGTACCGTTAAATCCTCGGAAGCATGAATCACAGCCTGTTTTCCGTTTTCGGAAAGCTGAGGGTAGAATTCATCAGCCATCTGTAACAGCATATAGTAAAGGTCGATGTTCTTTTTCGACAGGATAATTGTTTGAAGGTTATACCGTGTAATCTCAAAAAATTCGTCGATAAGCTGTTCAAGCCGATATGCTTTGCCCAACGTGATATGCACATACTTTGCTTTCTGCTCAACCGGCATATCCGGCGCTTCGTCAAGTAAGCTCAGATAACCGATCACTGAGGTAAGGGGTGTTTTAATATCATGGGCCAGATACATAACCAGGTCATTTTTCCGCTGTTCGGCCAACTTAGCGTCCTGCTGGCGTTTTTCAAGGGTCTGTTTCAATGCGTTTAACTTTTGTTCCATAAAAGCCATTTCCGCAGAAAGCTCAATTTGTTTATCTTCGTTCTGGATAAGCGAGTCTATACCAACATTTACTTCATCGAAATATCCCATAAAGTTAGAGATTATAATGCGGCATAAAAAGAAAAAACAAAAGGCCACTCCAAGGTATATTAAAATGTTGATATTGTTCCGTATGACGTTTTGATATATTGTCATGGCTTCCTGAGGTCTTAAGTGAAAGGCGTCTCCCAGGAAATCAACAATCAAATTTCCTGCAATTCCCCGCATAAGCTGGCGTAAAAACATTACGAATGCGACAGCTGCTATTACCGCAATCAAGACATACGAATAAAGCCTGCGCTTTATTTTGGTGTAATCGGCTTTCCCATTTACCTTTTTACTTTTCAATTTTATAGCCAACCCCCCATACAGTCTTGATATATTTTGGATTGTCAACGGTATCATTCATTTTTTCCCGCAGATGCCGGATGTGTACGGTGATTGTGTTGTTGCTTTTGCTGTAATATTCGTCCTGCCATATCTCATGAAATAAATCTTCCGCGCTAACTACATTCCCTTCTTTTTCCAGGAGAATACGCAAGATCGAAAATTCCGTTGGGGTTAATGCAAGGGGCTTTTCATTTAAAAGACATTCATGGGTGTTGACATTCAGCACTAAGCCGGAATGAGTGATAACAGGTTCAGAAATATCAGTTGAATGTATAGGGTTGTACCTTTTATATCTCCGTAATTGAGCTTTCACTCTCGCTATCATTTCCAGAGGGCGAAATGGTTTTGTTACATAATCGTCTGCTCCTAATGACAATCCCGTGATCTTATCAATTTCTTCATCTTTTGCAGTCAGCATGATAACCGGATAAGTGTATTTTTCCCTTATCCGTTGACATAATGTAAATCCGCTGGTGCCCGGCAGCATAACGTCTAATATGGCAAGGTCCAGCTCGGTTGTGTTGATACATTCCAGTGCTTTATCTGCAGAATAAAACTTAAAAACTGTATAATTTTCATTTTTTAAATAAACTTCAATTAAATCAGCAATTTCCTGCTCATCATCTACAATCAGTATTTTATCTGACATGAATAATATTCCTTTCCCCAAGGGTACCGTTTATTATATCAAATCGAAAACCCCTGTTTATTATTTTTCAAATGAGATAGTATTAAGATTTTCCTAAGACCGTATTCTTTTGCAGTTATGGACCGGTTTTTTTGCGGCTTCCAGGGCAGATATATAATCCATAGGCTGACTGTCCTTTCTGTTTCATACCGCCAATTATATACGGACACCCGGATAATCACAATGGACTTTAGTGAATAATATGGTTTACTTCTGTCAGAAATATGATGTGCGTACTCATATACCTACTTTTCCGCCTTTTTCTCCTTTCAGCCGGCATAGAAAATGCCGCCGTTGATAATACACAACAGCGGCATTTTCTATCAGCTTAATTCCTTGGCCAGATTTCTAA
>JASGGP010000312.1:0-5699 GCA_047604985.1 Lacrimispora sp. | reverse complement strand
ATGGAGCCGGCTCTTCCGTACTCGGAAGTCCATTTGTCCGCATAGTCCCTGCGGGCGTCGGCATAGGTGCAGAGCACGTCAATCTGTCCGGAGGCAAGTCTTGCAAATGCGCTTCCGTAGGAGTCAGACTGTACTGCATGGGCAAGATTTAAAATGTTCTTCTGGAAATTATCCTGGAGCCATAAGGACGGGTAAATGTATCCTGCCGGTGAAGAGGATGACATAATGCTCCAGTTTGCTCCGTCTAAATCCTCAAAGGTAAGTGCTTCGCCGTTATTTACCTTTGCTCCCAGTTCTTTTCCTTTATCAGATGGTCCGGCAATGATAAGAGCCCTGTACGAAGTAGCCTGGTCTGTGGTGGCATCTGTGGACTTTCCGTCGTTCCATTCCTTGGGAGAATCTGAATTCTTGCTGAGGCCGTCTCTGGTTGCAGTGAGGATCACCTCTGCGCCGTCATCGTAAAGGACATAGGTTCCTCCCGGAATGAGTCCGATATCCGCAGTACCTGCAGAAAGTGCTTCTCCGACCGCTTCATAGCTGGTTCCTACCGTGATGACAACTTCCCCGATGTCATAGCCTTCCTTTCCCAGCTCCGTCTTTAACATATCCTTTAAAGGCTCTGTTGCAGTTACGATCTCTTCTGGTTCCCTGGAAGGAACAAAGTAAACGTTCAGCTTATCGATTTTCTTGTTTTCAGCCTTAGCTGCCGTTGTATCCGCTGCCGCCCCGCCTGCTGTTGTGGCAGCCGCTTCGTTTCCTGCTGTTGTGGCTGCTGCCTTTTGGCTGCCGGAGCATCCGCCGATCATTGCCCCGCAGAGTGCTGCTGCCATTAATACAGATACTGTTTTTTTCATACTGCTCTCCTTTTCGTGTGATTCATCAGTTCCTTGGATCATGAGTCATTATGCGCTGTCGCCGACCTCCAGCTTTGTAGGGAGATAGATGGTCATATTGTCCTTGCGGCCTTCCTGGATCTGTTCCAGCAAAAGCTTGATGGCTGTCTGCCATACGATGTCCGGGAACATCCGCACTTTCGTGTAGGTGGGCCATTTTGATTCCAGAGTTTCGATGTCCTTGTAAATGACCACCGCCACATCCTTAGGCACCCGGAGTCCTGCATCCTGGAACGCCTCCAGGGCTCCTTCCGCCACTTCCTCGCTTCCTATGAGCACAGCCTCCGGCAGACGGCCGGATTCAATGGCCTTCTTTGCCAGCTCATAGCCGCTTTCCCGGCTGATCTGGCCTATGAAGAAATTTTCCTCCTCATAATAGCCTCTCTGGATAAACGTGGACTTGATCCCGGAAAGCCTCCTGTAGCCGATCCTTACCTGTCCTTCTTCGTAAAGACCGCCGATATAGCCTACGCTGCAGTATTTTTTCCGCTCCATGAGATAGTCCAGCATTTCCTGGATTCCCTTGTTAAAATCCATGACAATGCTGTCGTATTCATAATCCTTGGGATCAGAGTTGATGAATACAATGGAATAGCTCTGCATCCGCAGCTGTTCCATCTCCTCCTCGGAAAAAACGCCGAAAGCAATAATCCCGTCATACTGCCCGGACTGGCTTTTATCCATCCGCTGAAACCGCACCTCCTTCTTCCCTGACATGGACTTTGCGATTAAGTCCAGGGAAGAAAGCCTGATATTGGTTCTGTCTTTCCGGATGATATGCCAATCCGCCACGCCTATGACAATACCTGTCTCCTTCTGCGCATGACGCCTTCTGGGTGGGACATATTTCAGCTGATGGGCAATCTTAAATATTCTCTTTTTCACTTCCGGACTTACCACAATGGTGTCATCCTGATTCAGCACACGGGAAACCGTTGCAATGGATACCTCCGCAAGCTGGGAAATCTCCTTAATTGTAGCCATACTTATATCCTCACCTTTCCATTTTCATTATAATTGCCCTTCTTTCCATCGTCAATAAGGAAAGTAAAATTTTACTAAATTTTTACCAGAATCATACACCGGCTGTTTTTTCCATTATATCGGGCGATGAAAACTGGCTGTCGTACAAGTCTCTGTAGAAGGTATCCCCGGCGAGAAGCTCCCTGTGGGTCCCCTTTTCAATGATGGTCCCGTCTTTCATGACCAGGATTAAATCCGCAGACTTAATGGTGGATAGGCGGTGGGCGATGACAAAGCTGGTCTTTCCCTTCATGACCTCTGCCATTGCTTTCTGGACCTCCACCTCGGTCCTGGTATCCACGCTTGAGGTAGCTTCATCCAAAATCATAAGGGCCGGGCTCGCCAGCATGGCGCGGGCGATGGTTAAAAGCTGCAGCTGTCCCTGGGAAAGGCTTCCGTCCTCGCTGGAAATCACTGTGTCATAACCATCCGGCAGGGTGCGTATGAAATGGTCGCACCGTGCCGCGCGGGCAGCCTTTATAATGTCCTGGCGGGAAGCGTCCATCCTTCCATAGGCGATGTTTTCGGCAATGGTTCCCTGAAACAGCCAGGTATCCTGAAGCACCATGCCCACCATCTTCCGGAGTCGGCTCTTGGGAAAGGTTTTGATATCCTGACCGTCGATTAAGATTCTTCCGCCGTCCAGCTCGTAGAAGCGCATGAGGAGATTAATGAGGGTTGTCTTTCCGGCTCCCGTGGGGCCCACAATGGCCACCATCTCGTTGGGGCGCACGGCGATGTCCACATCCTCCATGAGAATCCGGTCCTGATGGTAGCCGAACCTGACGTGTTCGAACTCCACCGCCCCTTCCGGCAGGCCTGCCGGCTCCGTCCCAGCCGGGTCAGGGGCTTCCTCCTCTTCCTCAAGGAATTCAAACACCCGCTCCGCCGATGCCAGCGCGGACTGGAGAGAATTTAAGAAATAGGAGGACTGGGTAATAGGCTCGGAAATCTGATTTACATATTGGAGAAAGGCCTGGATCATGCCAATGGTCATCCGTCCCCTTACCACAAGGAAACCGCCTGCAATGGCAGTCACCACAAAGCCAAGCTGGGTTAAGAAACGGATGGCGGGATAAATGGCGAAAATGACGAACTGGGCCCTTTTATTGGCCCCATACTGCCGCCTGCTGATTTCTTTAAGGTCCTCTGTTACCGCTTTCTGCTGATTAAAGCTTTTAATGATGAGGTTTCCCGTATAGAGCTCCTCGATTTTTCCGTTCAGTTCTCCCAATATGGCCTGATTTTCTGCCGCCGCCTCAAAGTTCTTGCCGGATATCCATTTTGTGGCAATCACGCTGACAGAAAGGGCCGCCAGCATAAGGACGGTCAGAAAAGGGCTGTGAACCGCCATAATAAAGATGCTGATGGCAATATTGAACAGGGCGTTGATAAATTGGAGCATGCCGGTTTTTAAAACCTCAGCCACCTTGTCCAGATCGTTTGTGATGCGGCTTAATATGTCCCCTGTCTGGTGGGAATCGTAGTACTGAAGAGGCAGCCTGGTGATCTTTTCGCTCATCTGCTTCCTTAAGGACAGCACCAGCTTTTCTCCCACGCTGGACATCATATATTCCTGGACATAGGCAAAAAGAGAGCTCATTAAGTAAGCGGCCAGCAGAGCCAGGAAAGGGCGGCCCAGCAGCTTTGCCAGGGTCCCGTAGCCGCCGCCATGGCCCTGGGTCCTGATGCCTTCAATGAGCATGTCAATGGCCTGCCCCATGATGAGAGGCGTAATTGCGAACAGGCCGATTCCCGCCAGGACAGTGAGGATGATGACCAGAAGCTCCTTTTTCTGGTTTCCCAAAAGCCCCAGCAGCTTCTTCACTGCCGCTTTGGTGTCCTTGGGGATGTCTATATTGTCATAGGTGTCAACGGAGTTTTCCATACTGGTCCGCCTCCTTTTCCGTAAGCTGTGAGTCAGCGATTTCTTTATAAATGGTGCATGTTTCCATCAGCTCCCGGTGGGTTCCGATTCCTGCGGTCTTTCCCCCATCCAGGACGATGATCTGGTCCGCATCCATGATGGTGCTGATGCGCTGGGCAATGATAATCACGGCTGAATCCTTTATTTCCTGCTTCAGCTGAAAGCGCAGGGCTGCATCCGTCTTAAAATCCAGGGCGGAAAAGCTGTCGTCAAATATATATACCGGCGCTTTTTTGACCAGGGCCCTGGCAATGCAGAGCCTCTGCTTCTGCCCTCCTGAGAAATTGTTTCCGCCCTGGGATACATGGGTGCCGTAGTCCTCGTCCAGAGAGCTTATAAATGAATGGGCCTGGGCGATTTCAGCCCCCCGCCGGAGCTCTTCCATGGAAGCATCCTTTTTCCCCATACGGAGATTATCGGCAATGGTCCCGCTGAATAAAAATGCTTTCTGGGGGACATAGCTGACCCGCTCCCGCAGCTCATGCTGGGTCATGGTTCGGATATCCTCTCCTTCCAGCAGGATCTGCCCCTTCTGAATGTCATAAAGGCGCAGGATCAGTCCTGCCGCCGTGCTCTTTCCGGAGCCGGTGCCTCCGATGATTGCCGTGGTCTTCCCCTTTTCACAGGTAAAGCTCAAATCCTCTAAAACCGGGGCTTCGGCCCCTTTATAGGAAAAAGTGACATTTTTAAATACCACCTTTTCCTGTATTTCGTCTCTTTCTTTCTGCCCTGAATCTCCGGACAAAACTCCATCCTCAATCTCCGGCACCGCGTCCAGCACTTCCTGGATCCGCTCCATGGACACAACCATTTTAGGCATCATCACAAGCACCATGGCAGCCATCATTAGGTAAACCAGCATGAGAATGGTGTACTCGGATACGGCGGTAATGCTTCCCACCTCAATCACTCCGTTTAAAACCTGATAGCCTCCGAACCAGACGACCGCAGCCATGGCAATTCCCATGACCGTCCACACCACGGGATTAAAGGCGGCGAAAATCCTGTTTAAGCGGATCACATTTTCCGCGTATTCTGAAAATGCGCCGTCCGACCTTCTGCGCTCATAATCCGTGTTGTCAAAGGCGCGGATGACCCGCATTCCCACAATGGACTCCCGCACGATCCGGTTGATGGTGTCAATGTGCCTTTGTATGGTTTTGGAAATAGGGCTGGCCTTTTTAAACAGGAGAAAGCTGGTGAAAAGAAAGACAGCCATGGATATGAGGGGAATGGGCACCAGGGCTGGATTTACCGCAGCCGTCATGATGATTGCAGCCACGGATATGAGGGGCGTGGGCAGTATCATCTGGGTGAACATGATCTGGGTCTGCTGTATGATGGAAATATCCGCCGTTGCCCGGGTGATCATGGAGGCAGTGCCGAAATGGCTGAAATCCTTGATGGATAAAAGCTGGGTCTTGTCAAACAGCCTTTCCCTTAAATACTGTCCCGTAAGAGCGGAAAGGTCCGCACATAAATAGCTGCCCCAGAGGGAGACCACAGCAGTAAGACCAGCCGCCCCCAGCATTTTCAGTCCCAGCCACAGAATGGCTGTCTCATCCTTTTGGGCAATACCCGTATCAATGATTTCCGCAACAAAAAAAGGAACGAGAAGCGTTCCGAATACCTGCAATATGGCGGCAAAGGTGATCCAGAAAATCATCCTCTTTTTTGTTTTGAGAAATTCTGTTAAGCAACTCATTTTGTAAAACCTCCAAGCTCGATGTCTGTCGATATTTGACCGGTGATCCGGTACAAGAGAAATTATAGACTGTACAGTATGTGTACAGTCAAGAGTTTTATAAAATTCCGATGTAAAATGAAAAGGTAAATTCTTGATTGCAAGGGTAAAT
>JASGGP010000311.1:0-5719 GCA_047604985.1 Lacrimispora sp. | reverse complement strand
ATCGCAGGAGAGACTTCTTTTGATGTGACGCCTCTTCTGACAGAAGACGTCCTGATTCACAATGTGAAAATGCATATGGATGAGAGAATTGACGGAGTGCACGCCGTTGAGACTATAAAGGAGCCGGAGAAAGAAACGGACAGTCAGAATCAGATATTAATGCTGGCGCGCGTGATTAATATTTTATATGTTCTGTTTCCGGTAAAAATTTTATTTCTGGGAGGTGAAGGAAACCGGATATCCGAAAAAGATGTGAAGAAACTGTCCGCTATTTTTGATGGAAAACTCAAAGTAAAAAAGTGGGAGAGCAAAAAAACAGGGGTAACAGATCAATTTGCACAAAAACTGTTGGAAAATTTCATGCCCAATATTGTTATAAAAACAAGTATCTGTTGAAGGAGATAAATAGAGATGATAAAAGGTATTTTGATTTTGGTGTTCATGCTGTTGATGATCTCATTGATCATTTCAAGAAAATGGCCTATTTTGGCGGCCATTCCTGTTCTGACTTTAGGCATTGCCGTTATCGCAGGGGTTCCGCTCATGGCTCCGGCCGGAGAAACAAGTATTATTATCACTATAATTTCGGAAGGTTCTTCAAAGCTGGTCCTGACCTTTTCTGCTGTTTTAATCGCAGCATGGATGAGCTGTATCATGCAGGATACGGGAATCAGTGAAACCATGATCCGGAAAGCCGCCGAGCTTGGAGGCGACAAGACCAATCTGGTGGCGGTTATCCTTTTTGTAGTAGTGGCTGCCCTATCCACTGCAATGTCCGGCCTTGGAGCTGTTATCATGATGGGCACCATCGTTATTCCCGTATTGATTTCCGTAGGAGTGGATAAGCTGACCGCAGCTTCCATCCTGTTGATGGCCTATGGGACGGGGGAACATTTTGGAATGCTGAGAGCTACATTTTTTGGTGACTTTCTGAATCTGGATCCCGCTACCGTTTACCCCATGAGTCTGGTGGTCGGATCCACCACTGCAGCAGCCTCTTTGATTTATATTGGCTTAAGACTAAGAAAAAACGGGAAGAAATATTTGTTTTCCGTAAAAGCGGGGGAAGTGGATGACATTTTGGAAGATAAGCCTGAGATCAAAGGTATAAAAGGTGGATTTGCCATGATGACACCCCTCGTTCCCATTGTGTTGGCTGTAGCATTTAAATGGCCGGTGATGCCATCCTTCCTGGCAGGGATTGTATGGGTTCTTATTTTCACCTATAAAGGCTGGAAAAAGATGAACAACCTGATGGCAAAAACCTGTTATGACGGATTTTTAATGGGGGCACCCAGTGTTATCCTTATGATTTTCTTGGGGATGCTGTTAAACGCCATCAACACGCCTCAGGTTCAAGAGGCTTTAACGCCAATTGCGGCTTCAATTATGCCTCACAGTGTGGTAGTATTTGTCATCATGTTTATTGTAATTGCACCCTTGTGCCTGTACAGAGGCCCCTTGAACAGTATGGGTCTGGGAGCGGGAATCGCCACTCTGATGGCTTCTGTAGGAGTACTGCCGCCCATTATCGTTTGCGTAGGATTTCTGGGAGTGGCGGGAATTCAGGAAACATCCTGTCCAACCAATACATATAACATCTGGGTGGCGGATTTTGTAGAAGAAGACGTTCTTACCATAACTAAGAAGCAGCTGCTCTGGGTTTGGGCCGGGGCTGCAAGTGCGATTATCATCGGAACACTTATGTATTGGAAATAACCAGTCAGGAGAAATGAAATGAAAGTAAGAATCGGTATAGACGTTGGTGGAACCTTTACGGATGCCGCGTTAATCAATAATGATACCTATGAATTAATTGGGACGGAAAAGATCCCACCACACATTCGGCGGCCACGGAGTGGCCGCCGGTATCATCGAGGTGCTGAACCGGATTATGGACAGATATGGCGTAAAGCCGGATGATGTTTCTTTTATTGCCCACGGCACTACTCAGGCCACCAATGCTCTTCTGGAAGGGGATGTGGCAAAGGTTGGAATTATCACCGTGGGAACCGGAATCGAAGGAGTTAAATCCAGAAGTGACACTCAAATGGGGACCATAAAATTAACGGAAACCAAATTCCTTCCGACAACCAATTCCTATGTTGACAGTAAGGCCCCTGATTTCGCGGAAAAAATTGCAGCTGTAATTACGGAGCTCATGGAAGATGGAGCAGAATCTATTGTGGCAGCTGAGGCTTTCAGCGTTGACAAGCCGGAAAATGAGAAAAGTCGTAGAGCTGTGCAGGAAGAAAGACATACCGGGCACAGCTACAGCAGAAATTTCCAAGCTTTACGGCCTGCGGGTAAGACCCGGACCGCTGTTGTAAACGCCAGTATTATGCCGAAGATGCTGGAAGCGGCCAATATGACGGCGGAAAGTATTAAAAAGACAGGCATTGAGGCAAAGCTTATGGTTATGCGGTGCGACGGCGGAGTTATGACCGTAGATGAAGTTCAGAAGCATCCCATCCTGACCATCCTTTCCGGTCCTGCGGCGGGCGTTGCGGGAGCGCTGATGTATGAAAAGCTTACAGATGGCTTATTTCTGGAGGTTGGCGGCACCAGTACCGATATTTCATGTGTGAAAGATGGAAAGGTAATGGTCAGCTATTCCCAGATAGGAGGCCACAAAACGTTCTTAACCTCTCTGGACGTGAGGACTGTGGGAATCGGCGGGGGCAGCATGATTCAGATAAGCGGAGGAAAAATCACAGATACAGGCCCCAGAAGCGCCCATATTGCAGGTCTGGAATATGAAGTGTATACAGACGAAAAAAGTATCGTAAATCCGGTGCTGAAATCAATGAAGCTCAATGAAACTGACGGAGAGTATGCTTACATTGAGTGTGAAAACGGAGAAAGATATGCACTTACTCTTTCCGGAGCCGCCAATATTGCCGGTTTCGTGCCGGAAAGAGATTATGCGAAAGGAAATGCCGAAGCCGCGAAGAAAGCCTGGGCGCCTTTGGCCAAAAACATGAACATATCTGTGGAAAAAGCTGCCAGGCTGGCCCTTGAATATGCGGCGAAGAAAAACAGCAGGGTAGTGGCAGGGTTAATTGAGGACTATCATTTGGATCCCAGGACCGTCGTAATGGTAGGCGGAGGCGGAGGGGCTTCCGCAGTAGTTCCCCATCTTGCTGAATATATGAAGCTCAAGTTTAAAATTGCAAACAATGCACCGGTTATTTCTACCATTGGCGTTGCTCTGGCTCTGGTGCGGGACGTGGTGGAACGAACTATCGTTAATCCTACGGAGCAGGATATTTTAAAAGTAAGAAAGGAAGCCAGAGAACATGCCATTCTTTCAGGGGCAGCTCCCGATTCCGTAAGCGTAAGCGTAGAAGTGGAGACTCAGAAAAACCTGGTCCGGGCCATCGCCATCGGCAATACGGAAATCCGTTCCAAGGACCTGGGAAAAGGGAAGATAGACGAGGCAGGAGCAAAGAAAATTGTTTCCGAGAATCTTCAGGTGCCGGTCAGCAAATTATTTGTAAAAGCCCAGAACGGTCAGATGTATGTGATGATCCATGAGCTGACAGAGAAGAAGTTTTTTGGACTGTTGAAGCACAAAACCTATCCCTTGCGTTTAATTGATGACGAGGGGGTCATCCGTCTCCAGAAGAAAAATGGGGATGTGAAGACCATGAGCGGTGACCGCTGGGAGCAGAAGCTAAAGAAGGTCATAACGGAAAATGCCACCTATGGCGATGGAGGGGAAGAGCTGCCAAGCGTTTACGTTATTAGCGGCAAGAGCATTATTAACCTGTCGGGAATGGCCAGCATCGATCATATGATATCCGTAGCGAAAGCTGAATTAGCGGTGGTTGATAAAGATGACAAGCTGATTTGTATCTGTACGGAAAGGACGGAATAATTGGAAAATATTATTGAGGCTGGTACAACCCTTTTTGGAGAACCGTCGGAGAAGATTTTGAAAAGGGATCCCGTGTATAGCAAAATCGAAAAAGAAAAGCAGGGGGAGATGATTAAAACTGCAGTTTCCATGGGAAGAGAAAGGGCACGGAAGATTTCCGACGATGAAAAGTGGAAAGAAAGCAGCACCCTTTCCGAATATCTTGAAAAAGTTGGAATAGCCGTAAAGCATATAAATAAGGATTTCCTCATAAATAAGACCCGGTACTGTGCAGATATAGCTCCCAAGAAAAAAGAGATTTTAATGTATGAAAAATCCATTGAAATCTGGGCAAAGGAGCAGGGGTATTTACTGAAAGATGCTCACAATTTCATTTTGATCCATGAAATCTATCATTATCTGGGATATGATAATAATCAGTTCGTTTCTGCAAAATATCAAGTGCCTATGGTGAAGATTGGAAAGTTTTCTATTGGAAAAACCGGGATAACGGCGTTGGAGGAAATTGCGGCCAATGCATTTGCGGAGGAGATTTGCATAACGTGCAGTATGGAAATATGATTGCCAAGCTGAGGCCGTTATAAGAATATAATTGGCAGAAAGGATGTGTAAAAGTGTATCATTACAATAAAGAAATACCTGTATCAGCAGAATATGATGTGATTGTGGCAGGAAGTGGTCCTTCCGGTATTTGTGCGGCAGTGTCTGCGGCTCGTTTAGGAAAAAAAGTTGCTGTTATTGAACGGTATGGCGTTTTGGGAGGCAATTTAACGATTGGTTCCGTGGGCCCCATTATGGGCTGTGTGGCGGAAGGCGGTATGAGGGATGAACTGACCGGTCTGCTTGGTGTACAGCATAACGATATGCAGGCGCAAAAAGGCCATGTTCATGATATAAATGCGAGCAAAAGAAAGATATTGGATTTGCTGGTGAAAGAACACGTAACCATTTATTTGCAGGCAACTGTGATTGATGTGGTAAAGGAAAGAGATGCTGTTAGAGGGTGTGATTCTTTCGGAAAAAGAAGGAATGAGCGTCATTTTAGGAAAGCGTGTGGTTGACGCCACTGGAGACGGAGACCTGGCCGTTTATGCGGGGGCTGAGTATCGCATAGGGAGAGATTCCGACGGACTGCTTCAGCCGGTAACTCTGATGTATGTTTTGACTGGTGTGAACGAAGAAAGGGCCATTACCTGCATTGGAGAGGAAGATAACGTACAGTATAGAGGAGAACGATTCCTGGATTTTACAGAGCGCTGTGCCAATGAAGGGATCATTCCGCCCCAGTGCAAGTCTGTCCGGCTTTATAGGACGCTGACTCCGGGGGAGAGACTGGTAAATACCACTCAGGTAAATTATGTGAATCCTCTGAATTCAAGAGATATTGTGAAGTCAGAAATCGAACTGAGGCATCAGATTGATGAAATTACTGAGTTTCTCCGAAAGAATGTGGAAGGATTTGAAAACTGTTGGATAAAATCCACAGCGGACACTCTTGGAGTGAGGGAAAGTCGGAGAATTATGGGAGATTATGTGCTGGATGTGGATGATTTAAGAGCGGGAAGACGTTTTGAAGATGTGGTGGTTCATAAGGCTAACTTTGTAGTGGATATTCATAATCCGGACGGAGGAGGTCAGGCCAACGGGCTGGCAGAGGTGGTTCACCCCTATGACATTCCGTACAGATGCCTGCTTCCTAAATACATAGAAAATTTAATTGTCACCGGTCGTTGTATTTCTGCTACTCATGAGGCCCTGGCTTCCTATCGTATCATGTCGGTGTGCATGGCCCTTGGAGAAGCCGCTGGGATTGCGGCGGCTCTTTCTATTGATGAGGAT
>JASGGP010000310.1:0-5801 GCA_047604985.1 Lacrimispora sp. | reverse complement strand
CTCTCATTATAATACACAGTGCTTCTTTTTCCTAGAAAAAACAAGGCTTAAGCAGACGAATCCTCTTAAGCCTTTGTTTTTTAGCTATTCTGTTACCACGCCTTTCTGAAGCATAATATTGGCATAAAGCGCCTTTTCGCCTGTTGCAATGACCGCGTAAGCGTTTTTTGCCTCCTCATAAAAGGCAAACCGTTCTATCTGGCCCATAGCCTCTTTCCCCCGGGTATCATATTTTGTCACAACGGTTTCGTAAATACTCCAAATCGGCGTTTCCGCAGAATCTCCGGACATAACCTCCATAAGATTTACCGGATGTTCTATATAGGTATCCAGAGGAAACATCTTTAAAATTGCCTCTAAGATTTCCGGCGTCCCATGGCCATCCATGCGGATTACCCGCTTTCCCTTACCAATAGTTTCTGATGGAAAATTACCGTCAGCAATCACTAGCCTGTCGCTATGCCCCATTTCACACAAAACCTTTAACAGCTCCGGAGATAAAATCTGAGGAATCCCTTTGAGCATATGCTTCCCTCCTGTTTTACTGATATTTTTTATATCCTGGATGCCTCCCGGTCACTCCGTAGTCTTTACGCATGGCGATGAGCCGGTCAATATCCTTTCCGGATATCTCCTCAGCCCCTCCCAGCAGCCGGGCATTTAAACTGATCTTTGCAAACAGCTCCAAAGTCTCCATCCGGTAATAGGCGGTTATTACATCAGTCCCAACGGTCAGTGCTCCATGATTTTTCAAAAGCACTGCGTCATGGTCTTTCAAATAGGGGGCAATTGCCTCAGGCACCTCATAGGTAGACGGCGTTCCATAAGGTGTCACCGGAATAGAGCCAAGGGCAATGACGGTTTCTATCATGGAATACTCATCAAGGGAAATGCCGGCCACCGCGTAGCCTGTAGCCACAGGCGGATGGGCGTGAAGAACCGCTCCCACATCTTTCCGCTCCTCATAGCAGCGAAGATGCATTTTAATTTCAGAAGATGGACGGTATCCGGGAAGACCTTCCAGAACTTCTCCCTTTTCATTGATATGTACCAGCAGTTCCGGGGTAATAAAGCTCTTGCTCATCCCTGTAGGCGTAGCCAAAAAGGTGCCATCCTCCAGTTTGACTGACACATTGCCGTCATTAGCCGCTACCCAGCCTAACTGCCACATTTTATAGCAGATATCACAAATCTGTTCTCTCAGTTTTATATAGCTTAATTCCATATTCTGCTCCTGTCTGCCGCTACCGGGCCTATTTCTTTTCAGAGATCTTTTTAAAAGTTTCATATGCTTCGTCCCAGGCCTCAATGTCCTGAGGTTCATATACCTTGACCTCCACGGAATTTTTTATGACCTCCCTTGCCTTAGACAGAGAGGTCAGCTCTCCTAAAGCCATCAGCTGGACTACCATATTTCCAAGGACCGTAGCCTCCGTGGGGCCGGCCAATACCCTGCATCCGCAGGCATTTGCAGTCATCTGACATAAAAGACCGCTTTGAGTGCCTCCCCCTACCATATGGATGACCTTATCTATTACCCGTACACCTGCTGATCTCCTCAAAGCAGACCGGTATTTGAAAGCCAGACTCTCGTAGTCAGCGGACCGTCTCCCCTTCCCCCTTAAGCTCTTTCTGTCCTGTTCTCCGGCAGTACTCCTGTATCCGTCCAGGAATGTTGCCGGCCGGAACAAGACAGGATCGTCCGGGGAATGAAAGCCTGAAAACCTTTTGCCTCTGCCGCCATCCTTTCCAGCCGGCTAAAATGATACTCCCCCTTCCCGTTCACTGTCTCCTGCTTTCCTGAATGAGCCAGAGGCCTATGATATTTTTTAAAAAGAGGTACGGCCCTCAACTCCTCTTTCATTAGTTATGTTATAATGCCGGGACAGGGGAGTGATCAGAGGCTCTGAAACCTCGGTTCCAAACAAAGCCCAGGTTCCGCAGCTGATAAAGACAAACTCCTCCTCTGCCGGTACCGCCGCCAGAGCGCTCTGGGTGTCATGACCAGCTGCAGCAATGACAGCCACAGAATTTATTCCAAGCTCCTCACAGATTTCCGGCTTCAGTTTTCCAAGAACAGTTCCGCAGGGGACCACAGGCCCCAGAAGACTGCGGGGAATGTCCAGGGAACATAGAATTTCCTCTGACCAGGTCTGTCCCTTTGCATCCAGGAGCTGGGTAGTAGAGGCAATGGAATACTCCCACGCCATAACCCCTGACAAAAAATAATTAAACAGATCAGGCATCAGCAAAAGCTTTTCCGCCCGGTCTAAAAGCTCTGGTCTCTGCTCCTTTAAAGCCAGAAGCTGGAATACGGAGTTGATCTCCATAAACTGGCTTCCCGTGATCTGGTAGAGCCGGTCCGGATCTATTTTTTCAAAAGCTTTTTCCAGCATTCCGTTTGTCCGTTTATCCCTGTAGTGAACCGGATTTTCCAAAAGACATCCTTTTGCATCCACCAGACCAAAATCCACTCCCCATGTGTCCACGCCCAGACTGTCAATCTGGCCGTAAGGCTTTGCCTTTATAAGCCCCTGTTTAATCTCATGAAATTGGCGCAGAAAATCCCAGTACATGATTCCGTTTAAGAACACCGGATCATTGGAAAACCGGTGAAGCTCTTTCAATACGATTCTGGTTCCGTCATAGGTTCCCAGCATGACCCTTCCGCCGGAAGCACCTAAATCTGCTGCCAATACCTTTTTTATAACCATAATCTCACCGCCTTACCGGTATAAAGGGCCGTATGCGGCACATGCCCGAAAATCCTGCCCTTCTTTGTCCATACCAAAGGCATTCCATGCTGCAGGACGGAATATCTTATCTTCCGGCACATTATGCATATTTACCGGTATGCGGAGCATGGAGCACATGGTAATTAAATCCGCTCCCACATGACCATAGCTGATGGCGCCATGATTTGCCCCCCAGTTGTTCATCACATCGTAAGCTGTCTTAAAGGCCCCTTCTCCGGTGGTCCTGGGTGCAAACCAGATGCAGGGCCAAGTATAATCGGTCCTCTTCCAAAGTATATCGGATACCTCTGAAGGAAGGTTCACTGTCCAGCCTTCCGCAATCTGGATCACCGGCCCCAGCCCTTTTACCAGATTCAGCCGTATCATGGTGCAGGGCATTTGAACATCAGTCAAATACCTGGATGAAAAACCGCCCCCCCGAAAATATCCGAAATCTGCCGCATTCCATGAAGTTGCTGCCAGAATGGCCTCCTGGTCTTCCTCTGTCACCTCATACCAGGGCTTCATAGCCGGGTTTCCTGCTTCATCCTTTGCCTTTCCGCAGGCATCCAGGCACTGGGCCCCGGAATTGATAAGATGAAGAAAGCCTCCCGCCTCCTTTGCAAATCCTTCAAGCTCATAGCCGGCGGCATGCTTTACGGCCTTTGGGCTCCAAAAGGTTCTCACATCTGCAAAGATCTGGGCTCTGTTGGTCAGAAGCTTCATAAACAGCATTCCAATTCCGTTTAATACATCATTTTCTGTTGCCAGTATGTAGGGCTCTCTGGCTCCATTCCAGTCAAAGCTGGTATTTAAAAGAGCTTCCGGATAGTCACAATTAGGATAAAAGTCTGTCCACTGCCTCTGGCCCTGGAAGCCGGCCGCAATGGCATTGTGCCCTACCATTTCTTCTTCCCGTCCTTTTGGAAGATTGGGATTGCCGTTCATCAAATCCTTGATGATTAGCATCATTTTTACCGTAAACTCCCAATCTGCATCCTTATCTTCTCTGGTTTTCTGAACCTCAGGAGGATTTTTGTCAAAGCCCTCTACACATTTTTCTCTGGTCCAGGCAAGAGCCTTCTGATATTCTTCCTGATCATAAATACCTTCTGTAATTCTGCGGATCAATTCCACCTCATCAACAGATTCTACTCTCATCCCCAGATATTCTTCTATAAAATCAGGATCAATAATGGAACCACCGATTCCCATGCAAATGGAACCAATCTGTAAATAGGATTTTCCCCGCATGGCAGCCGCCGCTACTGCGGCTCTGCCAAAGCGCAGAAGCTTTTCCTCCACATCTGTAGGAATCTCTGTATCATCTGCATCCTGCACATCATGGCCGTAAATGCCAAAAGCCGGCAGACCTTTCTGGGCATGGGTGGCAAGCACAGAAGCCAGGTAAACGGCTCCCGGACGCTCTGTGCCGTTAAAGCCCCATATGCCTTTTATGGTTTTGGGATCCATATCCATGGTTTCCGCGCCATAGCACCAACAGGGAGTTACGGTAAGAGTGATGTCCACTCCTGCCTTTTTAAACTGATCTGCACATGCCGCGCTCTCCGCCACTCTCCCGATGGTTGTATCTGCAATCACCACCTTTACCGGCTCGCCGTTGCTGTAGCGAATGTTCTCCTCAAATAACCTGGCCGCCGCTCTCGCCATATTCAGGGTCTGTTCCTCTAAGGACTCCCGGACCTTTAAGTATCCCCGCCTTCCGTCAATGGTAGGACGGATGCCGATCACCGGATATTCTCCAATTAATCTGCTTGCTGCCATATTGATTCCTCCTATATAGTTTTTTGATAGTTTTATTATACTATTGCCGTTAATTTATTTCTTGTGATATAATAGTAAAAAGTATAATAAAATTCACTTTTTTCATCTGTTACAGCTGAGAATTTCCGAAGAACGGAGGAAGAGATCTGCATTATTTTAACTACAATGAACAAAAGCAACATGGGACCCTGGATTTTCCTATTGAATTTTATCAAGTGGACGAAAAACACGCCCGGTATAATATGCCATTTCACTGGCACAAGGAAATGGAACTCATTCGGATACTAAAGGGACATTTTCTGATAAAGGTGGAGGACGAAGAGATTTATGCTCAAGCAGGAGATCTGATACTGATTCATGAAGGAGCCATTCACGGAGGAACTCCTGAAAGTTGACAATATGAATGAATTGTTTTCGATATTCAAAGCCTTTTAATGCATACGGACGTCTGCAGACAGTATATCCGTAATATCACACTTCATAAGATTGTGATTCAAAATCATTTTACTGTAAAGGATCAGGTGATACACCAGGCAGCTGAACAGCTTTTTCATTCCATGAAGGATCAGTCTCCCGGCAGTGAGCTGATGATTCTTGGTACTCTTTTTCAGTTTTTTGGTATAATATTCCTCAGCCATCTGTATACAGAAGCTTCTGGTGAGCAGGGAATCAGCTGTCGAAAAATAGCTCAGCTAAAGCCAGTTTTAGAATATATTGACTCCGCCTATGCCTCTCCCATTTCCCTGGGAGATTTGTCGCGGATCGCCGGAATGACTCCTAAATACTTTTGCCAATATTTTCATTCCGTCATCCACTACACCCCCATGGACTATTTGAATTATTACAGAATTGAACAGGCCTGCCACAGACTCAGTACAACGGAAATATCCGTTACAGAGGCTGCTTATTCCTGCGGCTTTAATGACATCAGTTATTTTATTAAGACGTTTAAAAGATTAAAGGGGGTCACGCCTAAGCAGTATGGGAAAGGGAAATTGGCGGGAGGATTTTAAAAAACTTATCTTTTTACCCTACCTTTCCTTTTCTTTTAAAGAGTAAGAGGGATTCCTAGCCAGGCAAATTGATTTCCTGATATTAACTTAAGGGGCTATGTACTAAATAATTAGCACACACCCCCTAACGGTATCCATTTATACTCATTTATTTACTTTGAATATTTTTTAAAAATTGTACAGCCTGCTTTACTTTTTCCTTTGATGCCTGCCAAAGGGTATATTCATCCCTTTCAGGAAGCCCCATGCTTATTCCTGCTTTTCGATA
>JASGGP010000309.1:0-5826 GCA_047604985.1 Lacrimispora sp. | reverse complement strand
GGTCCATCAAGACCTTTTCCAGAGGTGGCTCTGATGTGACAGGCTCCATCGTGGCAAAGGCCATCCATGCGGATATATATGAAAACTGGACCGATGTTTCCGGCTTTTTAGTGGCGGACCCCAGGATCATCAAGAATCCGGAGGTCATCGAGACCATTACATACAGAGAGCTCCGGGAGCTGGCCTATATGGGTGCCAGCGTTCTCCACGAGGACGCCATTTTCCCCGTAAGGAAAGAGGGAATTCCCATCAACATCCGCAACACCAACAAGCCGGAGGACAAGGGAACCCTGATCGTGGAAAGCACCTGCCGCAAGCCTCATTATACCATTACGGGAATTGCCGGCAAAAAGGGCTTCTGCTCCATCAACATTGAAAAGGCTATGATGAATGCGGAGGTGGGCTTTGGGAGAAAGGTGCTGGAAGTGTTTGAGCGGTACGGCATTTCCTTTGAGCATATGCCCTCCGGAATCGATACCATGACCATATTCGTCCACCAGTCGGAATTTGAAGAGTATGAGCAGTCTGTCATCGCAGGAATCCACCGTGCGGTGGAACCGGACTTTGTGGAGCTGGAATCGGACCTGGCTTTAGTGGCAGTTGTAGGACGGGGCATGAAGGCCACCAGAGGGACGGCGGGAAGAATATTTTCGGCTCTGGCCCATTCCAGGGTCAACGTAAAGATGATTGACCAGGGCTCCAGCGAGCTGAATATCATCATCGGCGTGAAGAATGCTGATTTTGAGGAAGCCATTAAGGCCATTTACGATATATTCATTACCACAGAGGTTTAAAAAGAAACAGGACATCCGGCAGAAGACGGATGTCCTGTCTTTGGTCTTATGGCTAAAAAAAACTTTGGCAGAGATTGGAAGTGTGATATAATAAATATATTATTGAATATTTCGCCTATATCTGTTTGTGCTGTAAAACATGTGCAGAATGGAGGAAATGCCTGGGACCAATGGGCAGGAAAGAACATTATGCATATCGTGATTTTGGAAAACAGGGTAAGGGTATCGGCCCTGGGGTTTGGGGCTATGAGGCTTCCTGTTCTTCATGAGGATCAGGTGGATGAAAACTAGCCATTGCCATGATCCGCCATGCCATTGATGAAGGTGTGAACTACGTGGATACGGCATATCCTTATCACCAGGGAGAGAGTGAAAGGATCGTAGGAAAGGCGTTACAGGACGGCTACAGGGAAAAAACCTACTTAGCCACAAAATGCCCGGTGTGGAAGCTTGAGAAGGCGGAAGACTTTGAGGAAGTCCTTGACGGGCAGCTTAAGAAGCTTCAGACGGACCATATTGATTTTTATCTGCTCCATGCCTTAAGCCGGGACCGTTTTGAAGACAAGGTGAAAAAATTTGATCTGGTAAAACGTATGGAAAAAGCCAGAGAGGAAGGAAAAATAAAATATCTTGGATTTTCCTTCCATGATTCATGCGATGTTTTTCTGGATATCCTAGATTATTACGATGGATGGGATTTCTGCCAGATTCAGTATAATTATGTGGACTTAGAGCACCAGGCCGGAGCACGGGGATTAAAAGCCGCCGCAGCCAAAGGGCTGGGCGTTATCATCATGGAACCGCTTCTGGGCGGAAAGCTGGCAAACCCGGCATCTCACGTAAAAGAAGTCTTCCCTGAGGGAAAATCGCCGGTGGAATATGCCCTTGATTTTATCTGGGACCAGCCGGAGGTGAGTCTTCTCTTAAGCGGCATGAGCGATGAAACCCAGGTAGAGGAAAATTTAAGCTTTGCAGGCCGAAGCCACATAGGAATGGTAAGACCGGAGGAAAAGGAAGCTTATAAGAAAGCAAAGGAAATTTTTGATTCCATGGCTCTGGTGGGCTGTACGGGATGCCGTTACTGCGTTCCCTGCCCCTTTGGCCTTGAAATACCGGATATTTTCTCCTATTACAATATGACCGCGGCTCATAGGGAAAGAGAAGCGAAGGATGGGTATACGGGCCTGGAGGTTAAGGCGGACGGCTGCAAAGCGTGCCATCGCTGCGAAAAGGAATGTCCCCAGATGATAAAGATCAGCCAGGTCATGCCGGAGGTGGCGAAAGCATTTGCCAGGATAGGAGCTTAATCCTTTGTGAAAATACTGTATACATCAGGGTAAAAGCGGGAAAATACTGTAATGTATAGATAAATGCTGCATCAGTGATTGGAGGGACGGTTTATGCTGGAAAAAATTGATTTATCTAAAAAGATAGACAAGGAAACCTATAAAGAAACCATAAAGGAGCAGAGCGAAAAGCTGGGTCTTTTGCAGAGGGAGTGCAAGGAAGAGGGCATTCCCGTGATGATCGTGTTTGAAGGCATGGGAGCAGCGGGAAAAGGGACTCAGATCAACCGCCTGATACAGGCTTTGGATCCCAGAGGCTTTGATGTGTATGCCAATGACAAGGCCACGGAGGAGGAGCATATGCGTCCGTTTTTGTGGCGTTTCTGGACCAAGCTTCCGGCCAATGGCAGGATCGCAATCTTTGACCGGAGCTGGTACCGTCAGGTTGCTATGGAGCGGTTCGACGGGAAGCTGCCGGAGGCCGACTTACCGGGAGCATTCCAGGATATCCAGTCCTTTGAACGGCAGCTGACCGACGACGGCATGGTCATCATAAAGCTTTTCCTTTACATTTCCAGGGAAGAGCAGAAAAAGCGTTTTAAAAAGCTTGACAGCTCTAAGGAGACAAGTTGGCGTGTGACAAAGGATGACTGGCGCAGGAATAAAGAATATGACCGTTTCCTGGATATCTGCGAGGAAATGCTTGAAAAGACCGACACAGACTGTGCACCGTGGACAATTATTGAAGCCATGGACAAGGATTACGCTTCGGCAAAGATCATGACCCAGGTGACAGACTGCTTAGAGGATGCCTTAAGGCAGAGGCAGCTTCGGGGGGAGCGGAAAGAAAAAGAAATCCCCGTTCGCTCCGAGAAATTTAAAAACGGTGTTTTATCAGGCGTGGACCTTACAAAGTCCTTGACAAGAGAAGAATATAAAAAGGAAATAGACCGGCTCCAGGAACGGCTGGAATTTCTACACAGCCAGATCTACCGCATGCGTATACCTGTGATTCTGGGCTTTGAGGGCTGGGATGCGGCAGGAAAGGGCGGCACTATCAAACGGCTCACCAGCCACCTGGACCCGAGAGGCTATAAGGTATATCCCACTGCGGCGCCCAATGATATTGAAAAGGTCCACCATTACCTGTGGCGTTTCTGGAATCACATGCCCAAGGCAGGCCATATCGCCATCTTTGACCGGACCTGGTACGGCCGTGTTTTAGTGGAGCGGATCGAAGGCTTCTGCAGTGAAAACCAATGGAAACAGGCCTATCAGGAAATTAATGAAATGGAAGACCACATGGCTAATGCAGGAGCCGTGGTCATAAAGTTCTGGCTTCATATTGATAAGGATGAGCAGGAGCGCCGCTTTAAAGAGCGCCAGGAGGACCCGTCAAAACAGTGGAAGATCACGGAGGAGGACTGGAGAAACAGGGAAAAATGGGACCAGTACGAATCTGCGGTCAATGAGATGCTGGTGCGCACCTCCACCACCTATGCCCCCTGGGTTGTGGTGGAAGGCAACTGCAAATACTACGCCAGAGTAAAAGTGTTAAGGACCGTGGTGGAGGCTCTGGAGGCAAAAGTAAGAGAAGTGAAAGCGAAGAAAAATCCGTGACCGCTTGTATTTTCCCTCTTTTTCGTGTAAAGTAAGGAAGAATGATCAAATCTTTATGCTTAAAAAGCGAGGATAAGAAAGAGGAAACACCCTGCGGGTATACCGTTACGCCCGATAAAGCGGGGCGAGCATTACCCAAAAAAAATGGGCGGGAAGAGGAAATGGTATGAATACGGTTTTGATCGTGGGCGGTGGCGCTGCAGGGATGCTGGCTGGAATAGCGGCAGCCATGAAGGGCAGTACCGTCCACATTTTTGAAAAAAATGATAAGCTGGGAAAGAAGGTCTATATCACGGGAAAGGGCCGCTGCAACGTGACCAATGCCTGTGATATGGACGAGCTTTTTGGGAGTGTGGTATCCAATTCCAAATTCCTTTACAGCAGCTTTTACGGCTTCACCAACTTTCAGATGATGGACCTTCTGGAGGAACTGGGCTGCCGTTTAAAGACGGAGCGGGGCGACCGGGTGTTCCCTGCATCCGACAAGGCGTCGGATGTAATTAAAGCTCTTACCGGAAAGCTTTTGGACCTTGGCGCGGTCATCCATTACCGCAAGGAGGTAAAAAGGCTTCTGACAGAGGACGGCCGCCTTATGGGCCTTGTTTTAAAGGATGAAGGAAAGGTGTACGGCGACGCCGTCATCGTGGCCTGCGGAGGACTTTCTTATCCGGCCACCGGCTCCACGGGAGACGGCTATGAGCTTGCAAGAGAAGCCGGACATAAGATAACAGCCCTGTCCCCGGCCCTTGTGCCCTTTGTGGTGGAAGAACCGGTGGTAAAGGAACTGCAGGGGCTTTCCCTGCGCAATGTGGAGGCCTCTGTGCTGAAGGGGAAAAAGGTGGTTTATAAGGAGTTCGGGGAAATGCTGTTCACCCATTACGGGGTCAGCGGCCCTGTTCTTTTAAGTGCCAGCAGCTATGGGGCCAAAGAACTGAAAAAGGGTCCTCTGACCCTTTCCATTGACTTAAAACCTGCCTTGTCTGAGGAACAGCTTGACGCCAGGCTGTTAAGGGATTTTGAAGAAGCTATTAACAAGCAGTTTAAAAATGCCCTGAACAACCTTTATCCCTCAAAGCTGGTGCCGGTCATGGTGGACAGAAGCGGCATTTCACCGGAGAAAAAGGTCAATGAGATCACCAGGCAGGAACGGCAGGCCATTATCCGGATCACCAAGGCATTTACTCTGACCTTGACGGGGCTGAGGGGATATAATGAAGCCATCATCACCCAGGGAGGCATTTCTGTAAAAGAGGTAAATCCCTCCACCATGGAATCCAAGCTGCTTCCCGGGCTCTATTTTGCAGGGGAGGTTCTGGATGTGGATGCAGTGACCGGAGGCTTTAATTTACAGATTGCCTGGTCTACGGGCTGGGCAGCCGGAAGCGCAGCCGGAGAGGAGAACAAAGGATGAATAAAGTTTATAATATAGCCATTGACGGCCCGGCAGGGGCAGGAAAGAGCACCATCGCCCGGGCGGTTGCAGAAAGGCTCCGTTTCGTCTATGTGGACACAGGAGCCATGTACCGCGCCATGGCGCTGTATTTTTTAAGAAACGAAGTCCCCTCAGGGGATGAAGAAGCTGTTTCCAGGGCGGCCGGAGAGGTGAAAGTCACCATTTCCTACAAGGATGGAGAACAGCAGGTGCTTTTAAATGGGGAAAATGTCTCCGGCCTCATCCGCACCGGAGAAGTCAGTGCCATGGCTTCCGCCACCTCCGTCTACATGGCGGTCAGGGAAAAGCTGGTGGAGCTTCAAAAGGAATTGGCCTTAAAGGAAAACATCATTATGGACGGACGGGACATCGGAACCTGTGTGCTCCCCAATGCAGATTTAAAAATATATTTGACAGCCAGTACAGAGGTCCGGGCGGACCGGAGATACAGGGAGCTCCAGGAAAAGGGGGAAGCCTGCGACAGGGATGAGATCGAAAAGGAAATCATCGAGAGGGATTACCGGGATATGCACCGGGAAAATTCACCCTTAAAGCAGGCGGAGGATGCGGTTCTCGTAGACACCTCCCACATGACCGTACAGGAGTCAGCCTGCCGGATTCTGGAACTGTTTGCGGAAAAGACGGGAAAGGACGGAAAACAGCCATGGAAGTGATCGTTGCAAAAAGCGCAGGC
>JASGGP010000308.1:0-5826 GCA_047604985.1 Lacrimispora sp. | reverse complement strand
GTTTTTACGATTTTCCAATTTTATTTCCAGCCTTGTCTTTGATTAAAGCGCCTATAATTTTAAAGAAAATAATCAGGATTGCGGCTCCTGCAACAGCGGACAGTATGTAGCCTGTAACCTCGGGCATTCCGTTAACGGCATAGTCAGGCATAACCGCTTCAAACCGGAAACCGTCTGCCATTCCCTTTGGCACATAGCCGAGAGCATTGCCGCCGGATACTACCTCTCCGATTTCCTCGGCTCCCCATTCTCCCCAGGCGGTGCCTGCGGCCAGAAGTCCCAGAGGAGTGAGGCAGATTAAGGCAAGTACCAGACCGTAAACGGCCTTTGTCTTTTTCTTTGCCCCTTCATATAAGGTACCCGGAGAGACCTTTTTAATAAAGGCTGCCACAGCCACGGTAAAGGCCGCTTCCACAATGCCTGCGACCAGAAGGTGAGGGATCGTCATGGCAGGTATGGATACGGACAGGGAATAGGGGCAGTATAAGGGCTGCCCGGCCCCGTCGTGAAACAGCAGAGGCTGTAAGCCAAACTCGATGGCTGCTAATAAGGCCGCCCCGTTGATGCCCACGTAAGCGCCCAGGGCCATTCCTGCGTATTCTCCATTTTCCGTTTTCGCCCGGTCCTTGACGAGGCGGTATATGTAATATCCAAGAAAGGGGAGAACAAAAGCCATGTTAAAGCAGTTGGCCCCAAAGGCCAGTACGCCTCCGTCGCCAAAGAGAAGAGCCTGGATCAAAAGGGCTACCGTAACGCTGATGCAGGCGGCATAGGGTCCCATAAGAATCGCAAGAAGGGTTCCGCCTACGGCATGCCCTGTGGTTCCGCCGGGAAGGGGAACGTTAAACATCATAAACAGGAAAGAAAAAGCAGCTCCTATTCCAAGCAGAGGGATCTTTTCTCTGGATATTTCCTGTTTTACTTTTTTCACTGATTTTGTCCATACGGGAACCATGGCCGTGCCCATGACCGCACAGGTGGCCGGACTCAAATAATTGTCAGGAATATGCATTGTTTTGTCATCCTTTCAGAATTAAGACTTTTGATGCTGTCCTTAATTATACCGGAGTTTTTCCCCCTGACAAGCCTGGAATGGGGATATAAAATAAAATATGTATTTATTGGAAAAACAACAGATGTTCAGGGGGGTATTAGTCTCAATTCAATGACTGTATAGTGGAACATATCCCCCGGATGGGGATGCGGACGGCAAAGCTTGAAATTATTTGATAAAGCTGTCGATGGCCTTATTCAAGTTGTCAATGGCTTGGTGGTCGCCGGATTCCACGGCTTCTACAATACAATGGTCCAGATGATCCTTTAAAATGACCTTACCCGTATTGTTTAAGGCGGCAATGACGGCAGACAGCTGGATCAAAACCTCGCTGCAGTCTCTTCCGTCCTCCACCATGCGGCGGACGGAATTTAAGTGGCCGCTGGCCCGGGATAAACGGTCCAGAATGGATTTTGTGTTCTGGTGGGAATGGGTGTGCTCCGGCTGGGAATCATGGCGGTGGGTATATTCTGTGCCATCAGATGAAAGATGGGTGTGGGTTTTTCCTGTTTTCAAAGCGTCATATCCTCCTGAAAGTATAGTGGGTGTTTTTCCTCATTATACAGCATCAAACCGGATATGAGAAGCTTTTTACGGACGGGACGGCCCGTTTCCGGGAATAATTGCAAATTCCGCCTAGCCGGTTTAACCCATTTCCTGTATAATGGGGGAAAAACAGTCCGCTTGAGAAATCCAGGGCAAATAACAGGAGGTAGTCTTATGGCAGGCATGAATTGCCATTATTATAGCTTTACATTAAAGCAGTCGGTGGATATTAACGTGATCATTCCCACCCCCGAGGGAAACGAGCAGATCACCAGCCAGGAGGCCCAAAAGTCCTTTCCCTATGAAAGGGGACTTCCGGTGTTATACCTGCTGCACGGCGCTTTCGGGGATTACAGCTCCTGGCTGCGCTATTCAAACATCGAGCGCTATGCCCAGAGGCATTGCTGTGCGGTGGTCATGGCTTCCGCAGAAAACAGCTTTTATCAGAATATGTACTGCGGGAAGCAGTATCTCACCTTTTTTTACGGAGGAGCTTCCGGCCTTTATCAAAAATGTATTCCCTGTGTCCAAAAGGCGGGAGGACACCTTTACGGCAGGTCTTTCCATGGGCGGCTACGGGGCCTGGTTTCTGGCTCTTTCAAGGCCGGACCTTTATGCAAAGGCAGCGAGTCTGTCGGGAGCGGTTGATATTGCAATGACCTATGAAGCAACCATAAGAGGCATATATGACGGGCCCTTTCCCTGGGAAGAGATTTTTAAAGATCCAAAACAGATTTCTGGAAGCAATGCGGATTTGCTGACCCTTTACGATAAGTGCAGAGCAGCGGGAAATGTTCCCCAGCTTTACAGTGCCTGCGGAACAGAGGATTTTGTTTATGAAATGAACAGGCAGATGAAAGCCAGGCTGGAAGAAAAAGGCGCATCCATTGTTTATGAAGAGGGAGAAGGAGGCTATACCTGGGATTTCTGGGACCAGTATATCCAGAAGGCGCTGAAATGGATGCTCCCTTTATAAATATTATTAATATAAATATAAATGAGAAATCTTTTCGGAAAGGCATCTTGCATTTTGACCTGTCCTGTGCTAGAATGTAAACAGTTAGTTGAAGCTAACTCGTGTGAATATTCTAACATCAGATTAACCCTCTGATAGCATCCTTCATTTGACCCGTGAGGGATCATGACTCCTACGAAAAAGCCGTTGCTGTTACCGCATGACAGAAACGGCTTTTTTGGTATGCGGACTGAGGTTGTAATAACCTTTCCAATACGCTATAATTGGGAGAGAATTACAAACCTGGAGGAATTGCATGAAATCTTTAATTATAGCAGAAAAACCGTCCGTAGCGCGGGACATTGCCCGGGTGCTGCGCTGCGGAAAAAATTTAAACGGAGCCATAGAAGGGGAAAAATACGTGGTAACCTGGGGCCTGGGCCATCTGGTCACGTTGGCGGACCCGGAGGATTACGACCCTAAATATAAGGAATGGAAGATGGAAGATCTCCCAATGCTGCCGGACCGGTTTAAGCTTGAAGTCATTAAGCAGACGGGAAAGCAGTATCAGGCAGTAAAGTCCCAGCTTCACAGAGGCGACGTGGGAGATGTCATCATAGCCACAGACGCCGGGCGGGAAGGGGAGCTGGTGGCAAGGCTGATTTTAGAGAAAGCAGGAAATAAGAAGCCTACAAAAAGGCTGTGGATTTCCTCTGTTACGGACAAGGCCATAAAAGAGGGCTTTTCTAAATTAAAGAGCGGCTTGGAATACGACAATTTATACGATGCAGCCATGTGCCGGGCCGAGGCGGACTGGCTGGTTGGGATTAATGCCACCAGGGCTTTAACCTGTAAGTACAACGCCCAGCTTAGCTGCGGCCGTGTCCAGACGCCTACTCTGGCCATTATTGCCACCAGGGAGGAAGAAATTAAAAGCTTTGTTCCAAAGCCCTTTTTCGGCATTACGGCAAAATGCCAAAAGCCTGCCGTCACCTTTACCTGGCGGGATGAAAAGTCAAAGAGCTGTCGCTCCTTTGACCGGGACCGGGTGGAGGCGCTTTTAAAGCGGATGAAAGAGGAAAAAGAAGCCCTTGTCACAGAGGTGAAAAGCACGCCGAAAAAAGCAGATTCTCCCCAGCTTTATGATCTGACAGAGCTTCAGAGGGAAGCAAACCGCCGCTTTAATTACTCCGCAAAAGAGACTTTAAACATCATGCAGCGGCTTTACGAAAACCATAAGGTCTTAACCTATCCCAGAACAGATTCCAGATACTTAAGCTCTGATATCGTTCCCTCTATCAAGGAAAGGCTGGAGGCCTGCGGCGTGGGTCCCTACCGGAAGCTGGCCGGAAAGCTGGCCAATAAGAAGATCGAATCAAAGCCGTCCTTTGTGGATGATAAAAAGGTAACAGACCATCACGCCATCATTCCTACGGAGCAGTTTGTCCAGCTTGACCACATGACCGTGGATGAGAGGAAGATCTATGACCTGGTGGTCCGCAGGTTTTTAGCTGTCCTGTATCCTCCCTTTGAGTATGAGCAGACGGAGCTGACTGTGGAAATAGGGGGAGAATCTCTTGTTGCCAGAGGCAAAACCGTGAAAGCCCTTGGTTGGAAAGAAGTGTATGAAAGCCAGGAGGAGGAAGACGAGGAGCAGGAGATAAAGGAACAGAGCCTGCCTTTTATGAAAAAAGGGGACCGGCTCACAGACCTTTCCCTTGCAATGACAGAGGGAAAGACAAAGCCCCCTGCTCCCTTTAACGAAGCCACCCTTCTTTCCGCCATGGAAAATCCTGTTTCCTATATGGGAACAAAGGACCGGGATATGGCGAAAACCCTTGGAGAAACCGGTGGTCTGGGAACGGTTGCCACGAGAGCGGACATCATCGAAAAGCTTTTTTCCAGCTTTCTCTTAGAGAAAAGGGGCAAGGACATATTCTTAACCTCCAAGGCAAAGCAGCTTCTTACCCTGGTGCCTGAGGATTTAAAGAAGCCGGAGCTGACGGCCCGGTGGGAAATGAGGCTGTCCGAAATCGCAGAAGGGAAGCTGAAGCGGGGGGCGTTTATGAAAGACATCCGCCTGTATTCCCAGGACTTGATCCATCAGATCAAGGCCGGGGAAGGAAGCTTTAACCATGACAATTTAACCAACACCAAATGCCCGGTCTGCGGAAAGCGGATGCTGGCGGTCAAGGGTAAAAACAGTGAAATGCTGGTCTGCCAGGACCGGGAATGCGGCCACAGGGAGGTCATTTCCAGAACCAGCAATGCCCGGTGTCCGGTCTGCCACAAGAAGCTGGAGCTTAAGGGAAGCGGAGACGGCCAGATCTTTGTCTGCAAATGCGGATACAAGGAAAAGCTGTCCGCCTTTAAGGAACGGCGGACAAAGGAAGGGGCAGGCGTATCCAAAAAGGATGTGGCAAAGTATTTGAACCAGCAGAAAAAGGAAACCCAGGAGCCCATCAATTCCGCTTTTGCAGATGCTTTTGCAAAGCTGAACTTAGGCGGAGATGAGGATTAAGGCCTCTTTCGTCCCCTTAAGTTCATAAAAAATCAACTGGAAAAGATATATTTTCCACTGGACAGTTTTTGGCGGATCTGCTACTATGATAAAAATAAATAACGCCAATGCGTTGAAAAGGAATAGTATCTGCGGACTGGTTTCAGAAAGTTGCTGGTTGATGCGAAGCAATAGAAAGAAAGCAGAGAACTCGCCTTTGAGCAGCCTTAGTCAAATCCCCAACAGCCGGTATACCATCGGGGAGAGTAGCCAGGGACGGAGAACCCACCGTTATAAGGGGAGGATATAAGGCATTTATGCCCGTATCCGGAAAAGCGCATGATGGTATTTTATTATCATGAAATCGGAGTGGTACCGCGTAAGATCAAGTCTTTCGTCTCCCTGGCATATTGCCGGAGATGAAGGGCTTTTTTTATCGTATAGGAAGATTCATCCTATACGATAAAAACCCTCCGGGGGATCGCACTGCGGCGGTAAGGTTGGATGTCGCAGAAGCGACCCGCCGCAGGCGGACTCTTTATTTTTTATGAAAAAGGAGGAGCAACCATGTTCAGCTATGAGAAATATGATAAGAAATTCTTTTTGCCGCCAGCCCTTACCTACGACTGGGTCAAAAAGGAGTCAATTGAAAAGGCACCTGTGTGGTGCAGCGTGGATTTGAGGGACGGCAATCAGGCGCTGCCTGTACCCATGACTTTAAAGGAAAAGCTGGAGATGTACCGCCTGCTTTTAGACATCGGCTTTAAAGAG
>JASGGP010000307.1:0-5880 GCA_047604985.1 Lacrimispora sp. | reverse complement strand
ATTAGGGCAGGAAATGTATTGGGCTCTAACGGCAGCGTTGTGCCCCACTTCATTGATCAGATCAAAGCGTTTAATAAGGTAACGATAACCGACGCTGATATGACCAGATATTTTCTTACACTTCCCGAGGCAATACGGCTGCTGTTCAAAGCGGCCGAAAGCAGTCTTGGGGGAGAAACCTTTGTCATGAAAATGCCTTCTTGCAAAATTTTGGATATGGCTAAGGTTTTAATCAAAGCTTACGGTGATGATCATACTGAAATTGAATTCAGTGGAGCAAGACCGGGAGAGAAGCTCGATGAAGTACTTGTATCCCGGTATGAATCAGACCATTCTTATTATTTTGACGATAACTATTTTCTCATCCTCCCCACACTGAAAATCAATGGCTTGCATGATTACTATGATAAGTCTAAAAAGCTGCAAAAGGTTAGCTTTAAAGAATATAGCTCCAGAGATACGCTGCTAAATGAGGAGCAAATTAGAGATATGCTTATAAAAGGTGGCTTTCTTGTGTGAAGAATATATTGGTTTTGGGCTCATCCGGAATGGCGGGCCATGTGATCACTTTATACCTGGAGCAAAATCCCCATTTAAATGTGACTAATTTGGCACGCCAGAAGAAGATAAATGACAGCACGGTTATCATCGATGTTGGTAATCTGGATGAATTTAACCGGTACCTTGATAAAAATCAGTTCGACGTGATCATAAACTGCATCGGTGTTCTGAATCGATCCGCCGACCAGCACAAAAGCACAGCTGTTCTGATGAACAGCTATTTACCTCACTTTCTGGAGAATAAGTACAGCGATTCTGATACCCGGATCATTCATTTGAGCACAGATTGTGTGTTCTCTGGAAAATCCGGCGGTTATACGGAAGATTCGTTTAGAGACGGGAATAGTTTTTATGACAGGAGCAAAGCTCTGGGAGAATTAAATAATGATAAGGATTTAACTTTTCGCATGTCCATCATTGGTCCCGATATGGATCCCGAAGGAATCGGACTGTTTAACTGGTTTATGCAATCTACGGGAGAGATATACGGATATAAAAATGCAATTTGGAATGGGATTACCACAATAGAACTAGCCAAAGCCGTTGAAGCAGCGGTATTCTCAGAGCTGACCGGATTATACCATCTTATTCCAAAAGAGAAAATCAGTAAATTCCATCTGCTTAATCTATGTAAAAAAACATTTGACCGCAAAGATATAAAAATAATCCAGTATGAAAATCCGCCTATTGATAAGAGCCTTATCAATACAAGAACCGACTTTTGCTTTCAGGTGCCAAGCTATGAGGAAATGATTCAGAATATGAGAGTATGGGTCCATGGGCACAAAAGCTTGTATAGTTATTATAGATAGAAGGGAACTTGTATGAAAATATTAAATCTTTGTACCGGACGGGATGTAGACTGGTATTTTTATCCCCTTCTTCAAGGGTTTCAGCGCCTGGGACATGATTTAAATAGATTTACAGTTCCAAGGCGACCCAATTTGGAAGGCGACCTTGTAAAATGCATTGAAGAATATAAACCAGATATTATATTAACCATCGGCGTATGGTTTCGGACATTTGATCCGGCAATATGGGATATTCTGAAAAGGTATTCAATCCCCCATGTTTATTGGGCCATTGAAGATTCCACTTATTTTAATATCATCAGTACCGTCCACGTAAAGGACTATGATCTGGTATTGACCATCAGTGAGAAATGTATTCCTGAATATAACAAGCTGGGGGTCAAGGCCTATTATATTCCTCATACGATTGATCCGGAAATGCATAAACCTGTAGACAAGCTGGACACTCGATTGCAAAATGATATAATCGTCACTGCGAACTCTTTTGGAAATGATTCTTCTCCGGATACTGTATTCCGGAGAGAAAACTTTAATTTTTTGGTAAAGCCTCTGCTTTTGGGGGGCTATGACGTGAAGGTTTACGGAAGTCACTGGGACCCCCAAAAGCTTGGTGTTCCAAAAGCAAACTTTGGAGGATACCTTAGAGGTACGTCTTATATTAGGCATATATACTCAGGCGCCAAAATAGTCCTGGGGCTTCAGCGTAATTATGACGGACATGTATGTTTCAGGACCTTTGAGCTCTTTCCTATGGGAGGCTTTTGATATCCCCATATACTCCTGTACAGGAGGAATTCTTCACCCACGAAAAACATTTGATATATGCGCACAACGAAGAGGAAACAAAAGCATATGTCGACTACTATCTTTCTCACCCGGATAAACGCGAAAAAATTGCGCTTGCAGGCCAGGAAGAAGTTCACAAAAATCACAATTGCGTGGTTAGGGCCCAGAAGGCAGTGAGCGCAATGAAAGCTTCGGGTATTATTTGAAAAAGGAGAAACGTTATTATGATAAATCGATTGGATCTAATACAAAAGATTATAAATGCCAAACAAGCAAAAACCTATCTAGAAATAGGCATATTTAATGGAGACTGCTTTATACCTGTGAAAAGTGAAACAAAAATAGGAATCGATATCACCCCTCCCGTAAAGCGGATAGAGGATATTTTAAATGATCAAACAAGATATTTTCAAATGACAAGTGATGAATTCTTTGAAACACAAAGCGGAATATTCACAGAGAATAAAATAGACGTTGCTTTTATTGACGGTTTTCATTCCTACGGGCAGTCGTTAAGGGATGTTGAGAATTGCTTAAAGCATTTAAGCGAAGACGGCGTCATCATCATGCACGATTGTAATCCTCCCACTGAAAAAGCCGGAATTCCTTTTAAGTCATATGAAGAAAAGGACAAGGCGCGTTTTGTAGGCGATTGGATGGGAGACGTCTGGAAAACTATCGTTTATCTGCGCTCTGTTCGCGGGAATCTCAATGTAATGGTGCTTGGAGTGGAAACGGGACTGGGTATTATTACCAGAGCAAAGGGAGAAAATATGTTGGACTTTACGCCTGAGGATATCGAGCGTATGACCTATGCAGATTTAAAGGCAAAAAGAGAGCTTTTATTAAATATAAAAGGGCCGGAATATGCGGAAGGTCTATTAAAAGGGCTTGATTTGTAATATCTTAATATGATTATCCCTTTGATTCAGCCTATAGAAATGGCCGAACAAAGGGATTACTTAAGGATGATAACGGCAGCAATGATTTATTCGCCTAAATATTCTTTAATAATACTATCTACTTCATCAGGATCAGATATTATGTTCTTGTAGCCTAAATGTTTCGGAGTCTTTAATACGTTGCTGGAGTGGATAATATTTAGAAAATTAAGTTCGCTGATAATTTCATGCTTTAATTGAATAGCCCCCGCATGGCCGCCGGACAGCGCATATCTTTTTCCCGCAAGATATTCAGGCACCTTATAAATAAACGTATAGTATTGGGGAGATTCATAAAAAATCTTTAGCAGCCGGTTGTTTATAGAATCATACAGATAACCATTCTGGTTTATAATCACTTCTGAACTCTCTCCGGGCTGATAGTCGTGCAGCTGCTGAATATAAGACTTATGATAGGCATCATCTGAATCCATGCGTATCAAAAAGAGGGTATCGTATCCCTGGATCAGGTTTGGAGTCTGGTTTTCCGTCGGTTTTATAAATTGAATATGATCGGGAAGTTTCTCGTATCTTTCCAAAGACTGCTTTACGTATTCCTCGGAAAGGGGATCATAAAGTACATATGCCATAAAATCCTGATTTGTTTGAATCTTTAAACTTTGCAGTGTGAATTTCATGAACTTTTCTATTCTGTCATCAATCCAGTCCTTTTTCAGACGGTCCTCACTAAATCGAAATGTATTCAATACTATATTAATGATTAGCTTTCTTTTCTCCATGGTTCAGCCTCCTTAAAGCTGTTGATCTGTCATATATGATATGTCTATATTCACTGGCATATGTTTACTGGTACGTACTAAATGTCAGGTTCAAGAAAGATTTGCACAACACACAGTATACGCCGGGCGCTTGTATGGGAACGTCGATTACATTGCTGCCTTCCAACAGGGTGTTTTTGATATCAATCAAAGGAAGGCTTGATGAAGAAAGCTGACGCATTTAAAAACAACCTATTCAGACTATTTTAGGGTGCAAAAAAAGACAGGCTTGTCTTTTTAAACCCCTGCCAACACTCTGGACACTTCCAGCTTTAATATTATGGAAAAGAGAACGGTCACAGTTTCCTTTCAGGTGGGGCGTAGCGGAGAGTCCGCCCGCAAGTGCGGTGTCCCAAGCATTTTGACCTATGGGCCAAAATCTTGATGCCGGACACATTTATTCCGCCCAAGCGAATAAAATAAAGGGTAAAGGCGGCAAAGCCGCCGAAACCCAAAAAGAGGGGCACCCCAAAAGGAGTGTACAGATAAAGGAGTTTTCACTCCGGGGAAACGGCGTGATGTGCTTATGGCATATCACGCCGTCTCTCTTTTGGAGATTTCATGGGATGTTTTTATCTCCCCAACAAAATTATAATGTATATCAATCTTCTGTGTGCGGTGTCCGCTGGATTTATCCGGGGCATAAACGACGATTTTGTCCACAAACTCATGGAGCATGGCAGGGATCAGTTCTTCCGGCTCTATGTAGCTTTTGGCGAGCTTTACAAAACGTTTGACGTTACCGCTCTGTTTCTCACTCGTCTCCACTGTCTGCCGCAACGCTGGCTGTCAGCGCTTTTTGTTCGTGCTCATAGTCAGCGGTCATTTTCATAAAACGTTCAACGGATAGCTTACCAATGCTATTGTCCTCGTGGAGCCGCTTGATGATAGTATCAAGTTCAGAAATGCGCCGCATCTGCTGTTCCAGCTGACGTTTTGCTTTTCTCTGGTCCTCTATCTGTGCCGTCATTTTATTCACTGTGATACGGCATACAAAATCATCCTCGTAGTCATGGGCAAAAGAAATGACCTTACGCAGATTTTCAAGTACAAGAGCGGACAAAACTACCTCGCGGATGTAGTGGGCGCTGCACGCTCCCTTTTTCTGCTTATAGGTGGTACAGACATAATTATCCTGCTTACGCTCCCATGAGGTCGTGCGGCATAAGGCAAGCGTTTTGCCACAATCGGCGCAGTACACCATGCCGGAGAACATCCCCATATCGCCCATTTTTGTTGACCGCCGTTGTTGGCGATTTTTTTGCACCAGTTCCCATGTTTCCTAATCTATCAACGCCGGGTGAGTGTTTTCAAAGACCACCGTTTATTCTCGGAATTGTAAATCTTCTTTTTGCTCTTGTAGGACTTCCTGGTGGTTTTAAAATTGGTGGTATGCCCCAGATAATCCCGCTGGCTTAATATCTTGACGATGCAGCCCTCGTTCCAGTGATAGGGGTCGTAGCGGTCTGTGCGTCCTGTGCGGCGAAAAGCTAAGGTGCCGGGGGGCGGAATAGTCAGCCTGCAGGGCCTAACGGAAGGAAGTTTTTTCACGCCCAGTTCTTCAAATGCTTTCTTGGACGCTCGATGTAGGAGCAGCTCTATAGAAGTCCCGCCTAAACATCCCACTGCGCAACACTCTCATACCCTCTCACGTTTTTCCCATCTTTTTCCGACAGATACCACAATTTTAGTTTTAGCAGCAAATTGATTCGGGTGAGGGGCCGTGTGAGGTCCACGTTGAGGAGCTGCTCAATCTTCTGGATGCGATAGCGCATAGTGTTGTCGTGAATGAAGGATTGCGCCGCCGCCCGCTTGATGCTGCCGTTTTCCAAAAAGCTTTCTAGAGTCCTGCAGGCATCAAAGGAAGTGACGGATCGATCCAAAAAGGCAATTTCACTAAAGTTATACTGTTGCTCGCTTAGGATATTGATAGCTCGGATGTCACGGTAGAAGATGAGATTATCCTCTGGGAAAAGGTGTTCGCCCTGCCGCATGGCAGCG
>JASGGP010000306.1:0-5934 GCA_047604985.1 Lacrimispora sp. | reverse complement strand
AAGTTAAAAGCAGTATGGAAGCTTCTCCATCCCGGCAAAAAGCCGGCCGTCCAGGAGATCATCGGGATCATCGGTACAGGACGCGGGGTGGGAGTGACCCATTTTGCCATAATGACTGCGGGATACTTAACCGGAGTTCTGCGGAAGCGGTGTGCCGTTCTGGAATGGAACAGCCACGGAGATTTTGGTAATATGAGAAAAATCTGTGGAAAGGACGGGAGGCCGGATGAGGTGAGCAGGATACTGGATACGGATTATTATGAACGGGCGGGGATAGATACGCTATTATTGTGTAAAAAGGCCGGATATCAGGCGGTGATTGTGGATTACGGGTCTGTGATGGAGGGAAATCTGGAAGAATTTCTAAGATGTGACAGGCAATTTGTCCTGGGAAGCTTCAGTGAGTGGCAGATGAAAGCGTTTCTGGAATTCGAAGGAAAGGGAAAGAGAGCGGAACGAAGCTGGGAGACCTTACCGCCTTTGGCAGCGAGGAGGCCAGAAAAAATATGGAAAAGAGGCTTGGATTTCCCGTCCGCCGGGTTCCGGTTTCAGTAGATGCCTTTATTGTCACCGGCGAGGCGATCAGTTTTTATCAAAGCTATTTCTGCTAGGGGAGAGGAAATGTGTCACGGCAGAATCCTTATGGTCCTCTCCCTGCGCTTTCAAAAAACAAAGACGCCGGAAAACAATACAAAAGAAAAAGGTTCGGGGGAAATATGGATGAAAACAAAAAACGACGGAGAAAAGAAAAAGCGGGCCGGAGCTTTGAAAGAGGATTCTACAAAAGAAAGACAGTACCTGGCAGGGCTTAAAAAATACAGGGACCAGGGAATCGTTATCCGCATAGACGGAGAGGAACTGCCGGAGAAAGATTGGGGGAAAATATTTGAGGTCAGAGAGGACGACTGCTTTTATATGGCCGATTATATTTCATGACGAAAAGACCGGAAAGCTTCATGAAATAAGGTTTGAACGTGTTTACAACCGGTAAGGCCGCAGGGCTGCACCGAAAAGGAGGGCGCAAGGGATGCCATCTTCAGCCTTAAGCTGGCTCACAGACGCGTCAGGGCGGGATCAGGGGATCAGGAAAGTAATGAAAATGTAAATTCCAAAAAGGAAGAAGTATGATATAATCTAAAAGACAATACGGGCTTAAGCCTATAGGATACGATCCATAGCAGGAGGAAAACAGATGAAGAGAAAAGCGGTGCCGGTGTTTGTGGCCCTCGGATTGATTTTCTTAGTGATTGCCGGATTTTTCAGCGTCCGGTTTCTGGAACGTTTTATCCCCACAAAGGAGCAGGCGGATTTAGCCGGACTTTTGGGAGTGACGGGGGATGAGGTGGCCCTTTATCTCAACGAGGATCTGCAGGAGGCAAAGGGACTCTACCTTCAGGGACAGACCTATCTCCCCATAAAATGGGTAAATGAAACGCTGAACGAACGCTTTTACTGGGATGATAATGAAAAGCTTCTTGTGTATGCCCTGCCGGATTCCATCGTTTATGCGGATCATTCGACCCTGGGCTCCTCTGGAAAGCCTTTGATCTGGGTGAATGAGGATGGCGTTTATTTATCCATCGGCCTGGTGGCTAATTATACAGATATCCGGGCGGCGGCTTATGACGAAGCCGGATATAAGCGTGTTTTCATCAATAACAATTGGGATGCCCAAAGTGAGGCCGTGGTTAAAAAGGACGGCAATGTCCGGGTAAAGGGCGGAGTGAAAAGCCCCATTGTGACCTGGATCTCCCAGGGGGCCAAGGTCACGGTTTTAGAATCTCTGGCGAAATGGTCCAGGGTGAGGACAGAGGACGGCTTTATCGGCTATGTGGAAAACAGGCGGCTGGGAGAGGCGGAAAGCCAGGTCCCGGTCAGCACCTTTAAGGCCCCTGTTTATACCAGCGTTTCCATGGATAAGCCTGTCTGCATGGCCTGGCATCAGATGACCCTGCCGGAGGGAAATGCTTCCTTTGACAGCTACGTCGCCAATACCTCCGGGCTCAACGTCATTTCGCCCACCTGGTATGAGCTTACGGATAATGAGGGAAATTTCACCTCCCTGGCAGACGGGGATTACGTGAAGAAAGCCCACGACAAGGGGCTTAAGGTGTGGGCCCTCATAAATAATTTCAGCCCTGATGTGAATACGGAGGTCCTTATGTCCAGGACATCTGTCAGGCGGAAGCTGATCGAAGCCCTTATGGCAGAGGTGGAGCGGTACGGCCTTGACGGCCTTAACCTGGATTTTGAAGGAATCAAGGAAGAAGCAGGGGTACATTACGTCCAGTTTATACGGGAGCTGTCCATTCCATGCCGGAAAAAGGGAATTGTCCTGTCCGTAGATAATTACGTTCCCACTTCCACAAACCAGTTCTACAATCGGAAAGAACAGGGAATCGTGGCTGATTATGTTATTATTATGGGATATGATGAGCATTATGCGGGAGGCGAGGCCGGTTCCGTAGCTTCAATTTCCTATGAAGAAAACGGTATAAAGGACACCTTGGCGTCTGTGCCAAAGGAAAAGGTCATAAGCGCCATTCCATTTTATACCCGGGTATGGACCGAGGGAGCTGACGGAAAAACAACCTCCTCTTCCCTGGGAATTGCGAAGGCCAAGGAGTGGGTCGGCGAAAATAATGTGGAGCTGTACTGGCAGGAAGAGCTGGGCCAGTACTACGGGGAATTACAGACAGAGGAAGGGCTTAAAAAGTTGTGGATGGAAGATGAACGCTCCATCGGCCTTAAAATGGATTTAATAAAGAAGTATGATCTGGCAGGAGTGGCCTGCTGGAAACTGGGATTTGAGCCGGCCAAGTTGTGGGACGAAGTACGGTTGGATCAGGAGTAAAACACTCCGCACCAGGCCCGCTTTTGCGGGAACAAACATAAGACATGGGAGAGAATGGAAGGTCAGGTTATGAAGAACAGGATAGTTTTGGCAGCATTGCTGGTGGGAGTATGTATTTTGGCAGGATGTTCTTTAAGGAGAACAGCACCGGAAACCACGGTTGCGGAGAGCACCCCGTCACCGGAGACGGAGACAGAAGAGACGAGTACTGTGCCGCCTACCATAGAAGAATTTCCCCAAACAGCGGAAAGCCCGACGGCGGAGCCGCCGGAGGAAAGGGAGGAAGGCGGAAGCAGGATTCTGGTGGCTTCCGATATGCACTATTTATCCAGAGACTTAACAGACCTTCAAAAGGGCTTTCAATACATGGTGGATCACGGAGACGGAAAGGTCATGCAGTATATCTGGGAAATCACGGATGCTTTTGTGGATGAGGTAATAAGCCAGCGGCCGGATCTGGTGATCTTAAGCGGAGACTTGACCTATACCGGGGAAAAGGAAAGCCATACGGAGTTTGCCGGAAAGCTTGAGGAAATTGAGGACGCAGGCATTCCCGTAATTGTGATTCCCGGAAACCATGATATCAACAATTCCCTGGCAGCCCAGTTTGTCGGTGATACGTCTCTTGGGGCGGAAAATATCACCCCGGAAGAGTTTGAAGAGATTTATCAGGATTTCGGATACAATGAGGCGGTCAGCCGGGATCCCGCTTCCTTGAGTTACGTCTACCAGGTAAATGATTATACCAGGGCCCTGATGCTGGATACCAACCAGTATGAGCCGAGAAACTTAGTTGGCGGAATGATACGGGATGACACCTATGACTGGATAGAGGAGCAGATGGAAGAGGCCTGGAACCTTGGAATGAATGTGATTCCTGTGGGCCATCACAATCTTCTTGACGAAAGTCAGGTATATTTACAGGACTGCACCATAGAGCACAGCGAACAGCTCATTGACAGCTGGAAAGCTGGGATGTTCCCCTGTTTTTGAGCGGCCATATGCACGTGCAGCATTATATGCGGTCCGGCGAGGACTCCGGGATCTATGAGATCGTCACCGGCTCCCTGTCCACCCCTCCCTGCCAGTATGGGATTCTGGATTATGGAGATGACGGAAGCTTCCATTATCATACAAAGGCCCTGGATATGAAAGGCTGGGCTCAGAAGACGGGAAACAAGGATAAGAATCTTTTGAATTTTGATACGTTCGGGAAAAGCTTTTTAAGCAAGGTATTTTATAACCAGGCTCAGGATGAATTTAAAAGGCTGGATACCCTTAAAAGCCTGACCAAGTATCAGAAAGAACAGATGGCTAAGTCCTATGCGGAGCTCAACGTGGCCTGTTCCGCAGGCAGGGTCTTTGAGATCCGGGATAAGGCCATGGCAAAGGCCGGCTATAAGATGTGGGAGGAGGAAGGCTATCCAAGCATTCTGTCCCAATATCTGGAGTGGATTATGGCAGACGGGACAAAGGATTACAACGTACTTGATTCGGAATAACTGGAAGGAATGGTTCTTTTTTAATTCCCTGAAAGATATAATTCATTAAGAAAATGAATTAGGTAGAGAATGTGAAATTATCAAGATGGGAACCGCTGATGGCCATGATATTGCTGGCATTGGTATACATAATATCAAATCAGGCCGGAAAGCTGGCGGCAGGGGTAAGCGTAAAAACCGGCAAGGAAAAACCTGTGGTTGTGATAGATGCGGGCCATGGAGGAAATGACCCCGGAAAAATCGGTATTGACGGAACCCTGGAAAAGGATATTAACCTGCAGATTGCCAAACGGTTAAAGCAGTATTTAGAAGCCTCTGATGTGGATGTGGTCTTGACCAGGGATAGCGACAACGGGCTTTATTCGGAAAAGGACAGCAGAAAGAAGATGGCCGATATGACCAAGCGCTGCGAGATCATTAATGATGCCAGTCCGGATCTTACCGTCAGCATTCATCAGAACAGCTACCATCAGGAGGACATTTCAGGAGGACAGGTATTTTACTAAAAAAAGTCGGAAAACGGAAAAAAGCTGGCTGAAATCCTGCAGGACCGGTTTGACTATGTGCTGGGGGAAAAGAACACCAGACTGGCAAAGCCCAACGATAATTACTACTTACTTCTCCATGTGCGGACTCCCATTGTGATCGTGGAATGCGGTTTTTTGACCAACTGGAAAGAGTCGGCTCTGCTGAACTCAGAGGATTATCAGGACCGGCTGGCGTGGACCATACATATGGGAATCATGAAATATTTAAATGAGAGATAAATAAGATATAGAGCTCACAGGCGCCTTTGGATGAAAATGGCGCCTTTTGTCTGCCCTTTTTCAAAGCTGTCTGGGAGGAGCGCAGCTTTCCCGGACCGCAATATAAAAGGGCAGGTCAATTTTAACGGGAAGGCGGTGACCGCCTTCCATGCGGTCGATCAGAATTTTTGCCGTCATCTGGCCCATCTCTTCCACCGGGATATGTACCGTGGTAAGCATGGGAGTGAGGTATTGAGCCGTATCAATATCGTCGATGCTGATGACCGAAATATCCTTTGGAATATGAAGCCCGGATTCGTGAAAGGCTTTCATGGCTCCCATGGCTGTGATGTCGTTGCTGCAAAAACAGGCGGTAGCGTCACAGCCGGCTTCCAAAAGCCGCTTTGCTCCCTGGTATCCTCCCTCCGAAGAAAGGGGCACATTGGCAACCCATTCCCTGCGGAGGAGGAGTTTATGGGCGCTTAAGGCCTCACAGTATCCGGTATAACGGTTTTCTGATTTTGTTTCTCCGATGTAGGCGATCCTGCGGTGTCCCAGACCGATTAAATAGTTGGTTGCCGTAAGGGCGGCCTGGTGCCCGTCGCAGATGATCTGATCGTATTTTGCTTCCAGATTGTTTAAGCCTGTATAGACCAGATAGTTGAAGTAATTCTTTAAAAGGCTGAGAAGCTGCTTGTCGCAGCGCCCTAAAATGACCACGCCGTCCACATGGTTGTCGGAGATGAGCCGGAAAGTACCTGGATGGTTGATATCAAAGGCAGAAAAGGAATATTTTAAAACGTAGTTTTGTTTAAAGGCCTCCTGCTCAATG
>JASGGP010000305.1:0-5941 GCA_047604985.1 Lacrimispora sp. | reverse complement strand
CTTCGGTTATCATACAGAATCCCATGGGACCAGCTGCCTTTAAAGCTTCCTTTTCCGCTCTGGTATATTTGTTCCTGGTCAAAAGACAGGAAATGGCAATTCCAAAGGGCGGAATCATGGAGCCGACAAATTTTACTGCTTCCGGCTCTATTACACCATCTATCATAAGTGCATTAACAAAGGTAGACATGGTTTTATTTACAGGACCCCCGAAGTCAAAACATGCCATTCCTCCCAATACCGCACCAAAAACGAACTTGGAGCCGCTCTGAAGACCGGAGATTGCTGAGGTTAAAGTTACCTGAAGCCAGGCAAAAGGCTGGCCCACGACAGTGAACATCAATATTCCCGCAACAGCGGTGGTCAATACGGGTATGACCATAACCGGCATCAGCCCCTGCATTGCCTGAGGAAGCTTCACGTATTTCTTAATGGCCAACACCAGATAACCTACCAGAAAACCGGCTACGATTCCTCCGATAAAACCGGCTTTGATTTCTGTGCAGATAAAACCTAATATGAGTCCGGGAGCAATTCCCGGCCGGTCAGAGATAGAATAGGCAACACCGGCGGTAATCACAGGCACTACAGCTGACATACCGAACCCGCCTGTCTTATATAAGAAATATCCGATCCCTGAAGTGGAATTGCGGACATCACCGTCAATGAACTGCCCCAGTGCCATACATAGTCCGGCAGCGACCACTAACGGTATCATGTAGCCAATAGCTGTTAATATGTGTTTCTTTATCAATGCCAACACCCCATGCTCTTTCATTTGTTATCTTCTCCTTTACCTTTGATTTGACAATGCATTTTCCACTTTTTCAATAAAACCGATGGCATTTTTAATAACAGCGGCAGTACCGACGCGAATTACCGGCTTCCCCTTAAACCGTTCTTCCCCCGAAATCTTAACGTCTACCGCAAGGATCACTACATCGGCTTCTGCAATCTCCTTATCTGTGAGCTTATGCTCTACACCTATCGTCCCCTGAGTTTCTACTTTTGCTTCGTGCCCCCTGGCCTTTGCTCCTTTTATCAGCTTTTCCCGGGCCATATAGGTATGTGCAATTCCCGCCGTGCAGGCGGCCACACCTACAATTTTCATCTAACATCCCTCCTTTTGATTGAATAATTGGAAAATTACTTCCTCATCTTCTGTTGACAGCAGCGTTTCTATTACTTTATCATCACACAAGGCTACCGCCACCTGCGATAATAATGAAACCAGTTCTGATTTATCCTCTGTATTTACTGCAAACATGACAAAGGCCCTGCTCTTTCCTTCTCCCAGTGTTTCCCACTCGATTTCATAATCCGATCTCCCTACCGCCATGGAAGTGCGGAGCACAGCATCCGATTTTCCGTGGGGAATGGCAACCTGGTTGCCGATCCCGGTGGGTCCTTCTTTTTCACGCTGGTAGACATCATATAAAAAATTCTCTCTTGAAGAAATCACTCCGGCCTTAAAAAACAAGTCGGTCATCTCCAGGATTATCTCCTCTTTTGTACTGCCAGCTAAATGCAGGTTAATGCAGGAACGCTGGATAACATTTTCAATTGTCATATGTGTTGCCATATTTCGGCTCCTCCTGTGTTTTTATTCTTCCAATGCAACTGCATCCCTGACTTTTTGGTTCATCCGTTCCGCCAGCAATTCAGGGCTGTCTGATCGTCTAAGTTCATTTATTTTTTCCGGATCATCAAATAAATCCAGAAAAACGCTATAGAATTTTATGGTTTCTTCTTTCATACCGACTGCTTCATCCAGATTAAAAGCCAGAAGGAATATAATATCCGCTTTTTCTTTCTCTTGCCACAGGACCGGAGCTTTCAGGGTAGCAACAACTACGGCTGGACGTATCACGTAATCGGCAAATCCATGGGGCATTGCAATTCCTTTTCCAAGAGCAGTGGGAGCTGTTATTTCATGATCTATAACGGACTGCAGAAAATCCTCCGTCACATAGCCGGCTTCCCTCAGTTTATTGCACAGAAAGCGAAGGATGCTCTGCTTATCCGCTGCATTTATCTGATGAAAAATAAATTCATCGTAAAACAGGTTTTTGCTGATATGCAGTTTTTTGCATGGCTGCCTGTTTTTTAAGTTTCTCTTTCGTACTAGTTTCAAGGCATTTTCGATATTTTTTATATCGGATGAAGTCATAAGATGTCCTACTGTTACTACCTCTTTTCCATAACAGGGGTTTTTTAGCTGGACAGTGGTTACAACCAGATCACAGGGAATATGAATGAGCTTCTTTAAATCTCTGACCGACAGTACCTCTGCGATTCTTATATCACTGATGGTGCGCTCCATCTGCTCCTTTAACAACTGTGATATACCGATGCCATAGTCACATATAACACAGACGGTAACCGTTGACATGCTCCTTTCAATTGCTCCGCCAAGGAGAAGTGCCAGGGTGCACATCTCATGTTCATTTAAGTCCAGGCCCAGCTCTTTCTGGAAATATACACCAACAGCCGAAATAGCAGCAAAAATATTCGGATACCTTTGTTTTACCTGCAAAAGCAGCGGATTTTCAGTTTTCATATGATATCGCAGTCTTGGTATCATAGACAGCAGTTGTAAAAACAGGCTTTCCAGAAAAAAGAGATCCGTCCGTAGGTTTACATTTACAATGTCGCTCATTAACGAGACCATCCGGTATGTAAAGTAACAAACTTCCAAATTCCGGGACTGGCATACAAGCATCTTCTCTGTAAACTGGAAGCTTTGAATATCTGAGATTTCGATGACAAATTCTACAAAATCCTGTTCATCAGATTCCAGCTTTATATGGTAATAGGATTCCAGTGCCTCTATGAGGCTCCCCTTTATAAACAGCGAGAATGTACCGGATATTTTGCAGGCAGATAATGTGGGAAGCCTTACGGTGTGCTTCTGTCTGGAGCGGATAATACACAGGGAAAGCAAAAAAAACATTTGAATATAAGCTTCATATCCATAGGAAAAACCCCAGGTTTTCTCCAGAGTGCAAATGGCCTTGTTGACTCCGTCCGTATCAAAACCCCTTAAAAAATCCTCAATCAGGAAATATTCATTCGACTGGTATTCCGGCCGCCCCTTTGAAAACAATCCACTTTTATCTTTTCGTTTTATGATGAAAAAAATATCCCACATGGCAATCCGCCACTGAAATTCCTCATATCGGATCTGGTATCCCTTTCCTTTTCTCTTTTCAAAAGCGATATTATGGCTCTGAAACCATTTCATAATATCGGGGACCAATCTTTCTACGGAAGACCGGCCTGCATAAAGCTGCTCCTGAATATAAGACAAGCTCAGGCTATTCTTAATCATCAGAAGATAAATTATCTGATATTTAATATCAGAGATATGACCGCTCAACCGGACTTCATCTGTCTGACACAACAGCTGTTTCCATGCTTCTTCATCAATTTCCAGCCTGATTCCCTTTCGAGGTTTTTTATATATCATGCCAAGACCTGCCTGGTTCATGGAATCCTGTATTACGTTTAATTCATTCCTTATTGTCTGAACCGACATTTGAATCACATTGGAGATTTGCAAGACAGTTACATATTCTTTCTGTTCCCGCAGATAGCACAGAATATCCATTTGCCGGTTAGTCATATCCCCACTCTCCTCTTTCATTTTCCCGATTTATTATTTGTTGTGTACATTATATCAATTTAACTGCGTTTCTTTGTTTGTTTTTTTGCTACATTTCATTTGTTATATCAAAAAATATTAACACATTTGTCTTTCTGTTATGCAGCTGATTTTTCCCTGTTAAAACAACATGAAAGGCTTTTCTCAGTTGGCAGAAAATTTGATAAAATAAGAATTTTTCTTAGAAATAATTCATCATGAATCCCCCTCTGAACAATATGTTCTCCCTCCAATACAAGAATATAATCTGCGCTGCGGACTGTTATCTGCCGATAGGCGGTCATCACAATGGCATAAAATACAATATAGCCATTACAAAACACCCTGCTGATAGCTTGTCGGCAGGGTGTCTTCATATAAATTATTTTTTTGAGAGTTCATCCATTATAAACGATTTTGATATATGCATTGCCTTTAAGCGATTTTTAAGAAGTGTATGATGAGAATTTTCCCAGGAAACTTTTTCCGCGCCTTTTCGCACTTGTTAATAACGGAATGCACCCAAAGCACAGTTCTTAATTATGGGGCCAAATTGGAATTGCTTTTGATATTAAAATCATCTTGCCGTCACACTAATATTTCCGGAATCATATTTATTAAAAAAAGTTCCCCCTCTGTCAGATATCCATGTTTCCTATAACAGCAATATAAGCTGCGTTTCATTGGATAATCTTTTACCTGGCAATAGAAACTGGTGTTATCGCTTCCTGAAAAATGATGCATAGCAATGCTGGGAACAATGGTAAATCCCTTATTTAAGTTCACCAGACTGCCGGCAAGGTGAATATTCCCAGTCTCAATCACTTTGCCGGGAGTAATTTGAAATTGCATCAGGAGACGATCTGCCATTTCACGCATGCTTCGTCCCTTTTTTAACAGAATCATCGGCTGGCCCGAAAGTGCTTCCGGCAGTATGGGCGGATTTTGGCTGCCCGGTTTCCAGTTGGATTGTTCTTTCATAAAGAACGGCGGAACCTGAAGATAAATAGGATTTTCAAGAATCAGACGATATTCCAGTTCGGGATCATCTGTCTGATAGACAAAAGCCATATCTGCTTTTCCGCTTTTTACCATCTCCTGAAGAACACTCATGCGTTCTTCAATCAGCACCAGTTCTACATGGGGAAATTTCTGCTCAAAGGTATCTAAAATGGCTGGAAGTAAAAATTCCCCAGTCACGGAGGTAAGACCTAACGTGATTCGTCCGCTTCGGCTGTCGCTTAAATCAGATATTTCCTTTAAAACCGACTTAGAAATTGCCAGTACGTCCTTGCAGCCGCGCAGATACACCTCCCCAGCCTGAGTTGGCCGGAGGTTGCCGCGGTTTCGGATAAAAAGTGAAGTGCCCAGATCCCGCTCCAGGTCAAGAATCATACGGCTCAGCGCAGGCTGGGAAATGTAAAGCTTTTGAGCTGCTGCTGTAATATTGTGCTCCTCGGCTACCGTCAGTAAATAATAAATTTGTTTTTCATTAATCATGGTTGAATCTCCACATCTTTTAAGGCAATAGTATAACATCAATGTTATGTATAAATGTCAAAACCAATATTTTACATTATCATAAATCATAATTATAATGAAGTCAATATAATCGGTAATCACTGATATAGCTTGATAATTTATCTTAAAAAATCTAATGGTATTCAAAAGTACAGGAGGATATAGAAATGGCAAACGTAAAGGTATTTGTTCCATATGGTGCAGTTGGTTTAAACTGTACGGAAGAGGCATTCGAGGCAGGTCTGGCCATGAAGCCGGACATTATTTCCAGCGATGCAGGTTCTACAGATTCAGGGCCTTACTATCTGGGGTCTGGCCACGGCAAATATTCCATCCGTGATGTGAAACGGGATGTAAAGCGCATGGTGTTAGGAGCACACAAGCTTGGAATTCCAGTGACCATAGGTTCTGCGGGAACATGCGGTTCGGATGAGGGCGTCGATACCGTGCACGCATTGATTCGGGAAATTTGTGAGGAGGCCGGTATCCACAAGAAGATTGCTAAGATTTATTCTCAGCAGGATATTGAGGTTATCAAACAGAAATACCGTGACGGAAAGATCAATGCATTGCACGGAGCCCCTGAAATTTCCGAAAGAACATTTGATGAGTGCAGTACGATTGTGGCATTGCTCGGTGCGGAAGCATATGAGGAAGCGTTTAAAAATGGCGCAGATATCATCATTGGCGGCCGTGCTACCGATACGGCGGTCATAGCGGCATATCCGCTGATGAAAGGCTGTGATCCCGCTTCTTGCTGGCACGCAGCAAAAACCG
>JASGGP010000304.1:0-5982 GCA_047604985.1 Lacrimispora sp. | reverse complement strand
TGGATTATTGAGCGTCTTACCAATCCAGTAGACGCTGATAATTTCCTTCTTTTCCACACTCCCAGCATCCGCCGTTTTGTTGTCCGCCGTAGTGGATGATGTCTCCAGTCCCGTAGAGGTACATCCTGTCAACCCAACTGCCAAAACCCCTGCCAGCAATACACTAAATACCTTCTTCATGTTACTCCTCCTTATAATTTGTGATGTGAAGGAAATCCAACGTCTCAATCTCACTTAATTTTATTCAATAATTAGATTGTGCATTTTGTTTGATTATCCTCCATTTTTCCTGTTACCTTTGTGTTTTACATCCACAATATAGCAACTTATTCTCAACTTGTCAATGGTTTTTGCTAAATTTAACTAAATATTTTTTATTAATTGACTAAATTTTAACATTTTTAACTTAATATTATTTAGTAATGCATCAAAACAAAGGGAGAAAACATGTTTGCAGGGTATCCTGCATTCCATGTTCTCTCCCTTTATTTCCAGCACATTACAATAATCCATGGGCATATGCCCGTCTGCCTGATGTATTGCTGCCTTACTGCTGTTCCTTTATTATTTTGCTGTTAAATCTTTAACACTTTCCCGCCTCACAAGACTGGTGCCTATCTCGATTTTAAGAGACTGCTCCCTGCCCTGCTCCAGCCTGGATATGAGCAATTCCACTGCCGCGGGTCCAAAAATATCCTTAGGTACATTGATGGTAGTAAGCTTCGGTTCAATCAAAGTGCTGATCGGGCGGTTGTCAAAACCTATGACTGAAATATCATCCGGCACCTGATAGCCGCACTCCTGAATTGCGCGTATGGCATTACAGCCGATGAGGTCATTCTCAGCAAAAAAAGCTGTGGGAAGCCGGCCGGCGCCCTGGATATACGTCTTCACATCACGTTTTACATCCTCCTCTGAGTAGCCCACATCTATGATGTACTCCCGGTTAAACGCTTTTCCCATATGCCTCAGCTTCCGCTTAAACGCACTGTACCGCTCTTCAAAGCTGTTTATCTTCACCTTACTGCGGATGTACCCGATTTCCTCATGCCCCATCTCGCACAGATGTGCCACTGCCTTACTGGTTCCCTGAATATTATTGATTGCCACCGCATCCACATCATTCTCCTGAAAAGAGTTGTCCAGTATCGTGAATGGAATCTGGGAATCCTTGAAAAGCTGCAAATCGTCATCGTACATTTCTACCGCAAAAATAATAAGACCCTTATAATTGCCCGCCCTCAGCTGATATTCCTGCTCCGTCCTGGGCATGTTCCGGTTAATATATAAAAAGTTCAGCGTATAGCCATTCCTGTTGATACTATTGTTAATCCCTTCCAGGATATAAGTAAAAAAAGGAGACTCATCAACAATGCTGCCCTCCCGTTTATATACGACAAACCCGATTGTGCCCTTATTAACTCTCTGGTCCTTCAGCATATAGCCGCAGTCCAGTTCCTTTATTTTCTGTATGATCTCCTGACGCCGTTTTTCTCCGACTCCGGGCTTGTTATTCAGAACCAGCGATACCGTTGCAGTGGATACACCCAACAATTCCGCTATATCTTTCGCTTTCAAAGCCATGCTGCTTCTCCTTTCTTCCTGTTAATTAAGTTAATTTTACTAAATAATTAACTAAATTGCAATGGCTTTCTGATTTTTTACCTTTTCACGACAAAAATGGAAGAAAAACCATCCGGTTTCTCTTCCACTTTTATTTTTAAACTCCTCTGACAAATTCCAGCACCTGCCGGTATATTCCCATCTCATCCAACTGATATTTCTGCAACAATTCCTTTGCCGGTCCGGACTCACCGAACACATCCTGGATTCCTATTTTCTTCACCGGAACCGGACATTCCCTGCATACGGCATCACAGACAGCGCTTCCCAGTCCGCCCACAGTCGAATGCTCTTCAACCGTGACAAGCTTCCCGGTCTCCCTGGCAGCCTTACAGACAAGCTCCTCATCCAGCGGCTTAATGGTATGTATATTGATGACTCTGGCCGAAATCCCATCAGATTCCAGCCGTTTTGCTGCGGCAAGGGTTTCCGGCACTTCAAGCCCGGTGGCGATCAGGGTCACATCACTTCCCTCACGGAGCACAATGCCCTTTCCCAGCTCAAAGGTATAATCCGGCCTATCATTGATTACAGGAACTGCCAGACGTCCAAACCGCATATAAACCGGCCCGTCATATTCCGCCGCCGCCTTTACCGCCGCCTTTGCCTCTATGTCATCCGACGGGCAGACCACAACCATCCCCGGAATCGTCCTCATCAGGGCAATATCCTCGTTGCACTGATGGGTAGCTCCGTCCTCGCCTACAGAGATGCCTGCATGGGTAGCCCCGATTTTCACATTTAAGTGGGGATAACCGATGGAATTTCTTACCTGCTCAAACGCCCTGCCTGCCGCAAACATGGCAAAGGTGCTTGCAAACGGTATCTTACCCGTGGCGGCAAGACCGGCGGCAATTCCCATCATATTGCACTCCGCAATCCCACAGTCCACATGGCGCTCCGGAAATGCCTTTTTAAAGATTCCGGTCTTTGTCGCCGCTGCCAGGTCTGCATCCAATACGATGATTTTGTCATTGACCGCTCCCAGTTCAACCAGGGCATTTCCATAGCTTTCCCGGGTGGCAATCTTCTTCACAGCCGCTTCCTTTATCTCCGGCATAATGCTTCACCTGCTTTCTCCAAATCTGCCATGGCAATTTCATACTGCCCGTCATCGGGCGCTGCCCCATGCCATGCCACAGAGCCCTCCATGAATGAAACACCCTTGCCTTTTAAGGTTTTCGCGATGATGGCTGTGGGCATGCCTTTTGTCTGCCTTGCCTCCTCAAACGCGCTCTCGATCTGTGAAAAATCATGGCCGTCAATATTGATGACATGGAAATTAAAGGCCTCAAACTTTTTGTCAATGGGATATGGAGAGCAGACATCATCGATGGGACCGTCAATCTGAAGCCCATTATTATCGACGATAACCACCAGATTATCCAGCTTTCTATGGCCGGCAAACATTGCTGCCTCCCAGACCTGGCCCTCTTCTATCTCCCCGTCGCCAAGAAGGGTATACACCCGGTATGATTCTTTGCTGAGTCTTGCAGAAAGCGCCATCCCCACTGCTGCCGAAATTCCCTGTCCCAAAGAACCGCTGGACATATCCACCCCCGGAATATGCTTTCTGTCCGGATGGCCCTGTAAGTAGGAGCCTGTATGGCGCAGGGTCTTTAAATCCTCCACCGGGAAAAACCCCCGGTTTGCCAGGGTTGAGTAATATCCCGGCGCCACATGGCCTTTGGAGAGCACAAACCGGTCCCGGCCTTCCTTTGCCGGATGTTCCGGGTCAATATTCATCTCCCTGAAATAGAGCCAGGTGAATAAATCTGCCGCCGACAGCGAACCGCCGGGATGACCGGATTTTGCACTGTGTACTGCCGTCACAATCCCTTTGCGGATTTCATTTGCCGTTTTTTCCAATTCCAGATAATTCCCCATCTTCTCTCCTCCCGGCTTACTCCCCAAAGACAGCACGATAATCCGCCTGGAATTTTGCAATTCCCTGATCAGTCAGCGGATGCTTCGTCATCTGCTCCAATACACCGTAAGGAACCGTGGCGATATCCGCCCCGGCAAGAGCACAGTCAATTACATGAATGGGGTTGCGCACACTGGCGGCAATAATCTCTGTTTCAATTCCTGAGATGCGGAATATATCTGCAATCGTCCTGATTAAGTCCATTCCCGGCTGGGAAATATCATCGAGACGCCCCAGAAACGGTGACACATAAGTAGCGCCCGCCCGTGCTGCCAGCAGCGCCTGGGTTGCACTGAAAACCAGAGTCACGTTGGTTTTGATTCCCTCGGCAGTCAAAACCTTCACCGCCTTTAAGCCTTCCACTGTCATGGGAATTTTGACAACCATGTTCGGATGGATTGCTGCAATCTCACGCCCCTCTTTAATCATTCCCTGGGCATCTGTGGTCGTAGCCTTCACTTCTCCGCTGATTGGTCCGTCTACAATCGAGGTAATCTCCTGAATTACCTCCACAAAGTCTCTGCCTTCCTTTGCGATCAGTGACGGATTTGTCGTTACCCCGCAGATAATTCCCATATCATTTGCTTTTTTGATATCCTCTACCTTCGCTGTGTCAACAAAAAATTTCATTTTCTTTCTCCTTTCATTCATCTTAATCATATTTTGATTTTATGTATTAATTCATTTAATAAATATATCCTATTAAACAATAACATTTTTTGTAAAAATGTCAATAGGTTATTTTCATTTTCTGTATATCTTTTCTTTCTGAATAAGGCAAACAAAAAACAGCACCAAGGTCATCCTTTGCGCAAGCGTTTCATGACCTTAATGCTGTTTCAGCATAATTCCAATATTCAATTCTTTATAAACTGGCCCGGGCTGTCAAAGACCCTGTCAATCGCCACGATAGCCCCGCCGGTTAAGATAGGGTCCCCCTGGTACGTGCTGATGGAAAGGGTAAGCTCCTCCCAGACCTCCGGCAGAATCCCTTTCTGCACAGTCTCCCGCACGGTCTGCTCCATCAATTCCGGATTGGGACGTGCCATATCATCACCGATAATAATCCGGTCCGGGTTAATCACATTGACAATGTTTATGATTCCCACGCCAAGGCTCTCGCATGCCCTGCGGTAATGCTCTGTATAGACTGCATCGCCGCTTCTGATTCCCTGCTCTAAATCCTCAAAATTACAGCCTTCCATTCCGGCCCGCTCCCCATACACTGCCTTTACAAGCTCCAGGGAAGAAGCATAGCGTTCCAGGCAGCCTTTATTTCCGCAGGCACACGGCTTCCCGTTTCTGTCTATGGTCATATGACCGATCTCCCCCGCTGTCCCCAGGGTTCCCTCGTAGATTCTGCCATTCATCACAATTCCTGCACCAATCCCCTGGCCGGCGGCAATGTAAACCAGAATATCATCATGATAGGCGTCCTTCAAATCCCACATATGGGCATAGGCTCCGGCATTTGCGTTATGTTCCAGGAACACCGGGATATCCATCTCCCTGTCAAAAAACGCTTTCAAATCAATATCTTTCCATATATCCGCACCCGTTATCAATGCAATACGGTTTTTTTTCGCGATAAAAGGCCCCGGCACTGCAAGTCCAGCCGCCAGCACAGAGTCCTTTCCATACTGCTGAATCAACAGGCGCATCTGCCCCGCAATCTGATTTAAGATTTCTTCCGCACCGGGCTGCTTTTCCGGCTCGAAATCCACCCGCTCTTTCACAATCTCCTTACCAGTCAAATCAAACAGTCCCACGCTGTAATGCTTTCTCGCAAGCCGCACGCCAATGACGCGGTAGCCGTCAGGATTGATGGACACTCCAATCGACCGGCGTCCCTTGCTGCCATTTAAGAAACCAACCTCCTTTACGATTCCCCAATTTAAGAAATCTTTCATGATGTTGGTCACAGTCGCCTGTTTGAGCCCTGTAAGCGCCGCCAGATGTGCTCTGGAGCATACTCCTTCTCTTCTTAAGCTTTTCAAAAGGAGAGACCGATTCATCTCCTGCGTCACATCCTGGTTAATCCCCCGGTTCTGATTCATTCCGTTACCCTCGCCGCTCTATAGTGTGCATCAGATATAGTTTCTGTCAGCATTTTATATTATATCATGGTTTTTTGGCATACGTCAAATATGTGGTTCTTCTTTCATATCTTTCCACTAAAAATGGATAGCAGCAAATGCCGCTATCCATCCAGCCAATATTTTTATACAGCATTAATAGAGGAAAGCTTCTCCAAAGCCCTCTTCATCCTCTCAAGACCTTCCACCAGCTTCCCCCGGGGACACCCCAGATTCATCCGCAGGTAATTCTCATCCCCATAAGCCTTCCCCTGCATGATTCCGACCTTTCCCACATGAACAAGGGCATTCTGTATGGCATCGCTGTCCCCGCCCGCTCTGCTCATATCAATCCAG